>NZ_JBWCCT010000008.1:0-447520 GCF_056279605.1 Paraburkholderia sp. TE9906 | reverse complement strand
CGCGTTGAAATACCGCTCGCCACGAGCGTTTCGCCGCGCGATGGATTCAGCAACCTTAGTGTGACGCTGTGTCCGGAATTACAGGGTCAACTCCAACCGAAGGCTTTTCGAGCTTCGTGCGCGGCATCAACGCACGCGCGGAGATGGCGATGCAGGTGCGAACTGCCGTCGACCGCCGCGCAATCGCGGCGCGCAATCTGGTGCTCGTGACCCAACCTCAGGATATCGACATCGAGAAAGCCGACGTGATGCGTGCGCACGAAGACGTGCAAGCCAATCTGAAAAAACTCAACGAGATGATTGCGACCGCGACCGACACGTCGGACAAAGCGCGCAGCCTCGTCGCCGGGATCAATCGCGTGGAGGCTGCGTACGGGCCGGTGGCAACCGACATCGTCAATCTCGCGCTCAACAACAAGCGCGACGACGCGATCGTCAAGATGGACGAGCAGTGCCGGCCGCTGCTTGCCGCGCTGGTCCGCGCGACCGACGCATACGCCGACTACACGCACGGCCGACAGGAACAGTTGATCAACAACTACGCGACGCACTTCCAGACCCAGCGCAATCTGCTGATTGCGATCAGCCTGGCTGCGGTCGCACTCGCGATCGGCGCATGCGTGCTGATCACGCGCGCGGTGACCGGGCCGCTGCGCGTCGCGATCGATGTCGCGCGCACCGTGGCACAAGGCGATCTGCGCACGCGCATCGTCGTCGACGGCAGGGACGAGATCAGCAAACTGCTCGGCGCCTTGCGCGAGATGAACGAACGGTTGACGGCGATTGTTGGACGCGTGCGCGACAGTAGTGCCAGCATCGCGGGCGCGGCACGCCAGATCGCGGCGGGCAACATGGACCTGAGTCAGCGTACCGAGCAGCAAGCCGCGTCGCTGCAGGAAACGGCGTCGAGCATGGAGCAGCTCACGTCCACCGTGAAGCAGAACGCCGACAATGCGCAGCAAGGCAGCGCGCTTGCTGCGAATGCTTCGTCGGTGGCGCAGAAAGGCAGCGCGGTGGTCGGCCAGGTGGTCAACACGATGCAGGACATCAGCGATAGCTCGACGAAGATCGCGGACATCACGGGGATCATCGAAGGCATTGCGTCCCAGACGAACATTCTGGCGTTGAACGCGGCGGTCGAAGCCGCGCGCGCGGGCGAACAGGGACGCGGCTTCGCGGTGGTCGCGAGCGAAGTCAGAAGCCTGGCTCAGCGATCGTCGAGCGCGGCAAAGGAGATCAAGGATCTGATCGCCAACTCTGTCGGCAAGATTCGCGACGGGTCGACGCTGGCCGGTGAAGCGGGCAAGACGATGAGCGAGGTCACGCACGCCGTCGCACGGGTGACGGACATCATGTCGGAGATCGCGGCAGCGTCGAGCGAACAAAGCCGTGGGATCGAGCAGGTGAACCTGGCGATTACGCAGATGGACAATGTTACGCAGCAGAATGCTGCGCTGGTTGAGGAGGCGGCGGCGGCTTCGAGGTCGATGGAGGATCAGGGGCAGCAGTTGAATGAGGCGGTGGCGTTTTTTCGGGTTTCGGGTGGGGGGTGGAAGCTTTGGGGTTTGCTGGGTTTGCTGGGTCAGCCAGTTCTGCTTCGCGGCGGGAGATGCCGCGGCGGGAGGTTGCGGGTGCGGACGTGGTTACGCCGGTTAGGCGGGTGGCGCGTGCTGCAGCTTCGCCGGTGGTGGCGCTGGCGGTTGGGGCTGCGACAGCTGCGGGGGCAAGCGCGGATGGGTGGGATAAGTTTTGAATGAAGTGTTTTTTGTCGGGGCGCGTGGGGTTCGTGGGGATGGGGGTTATTGCAGGGGACGTAGGCTGGATGCTGGGGGGCTAGATCTAGCTTTGCGAGCGTGGGGTGGAAACGCAAAAACCGGCTAAGAGCCGGTTTTTTGCGTTTGAACAAATCTTATTGGGAGGAGGAGGATCGAACAATCCCGGAGAAAGCCGCAGGGCGGGCGTGACGCTCTCCGGCAATCTTCTAAGATGCCCCCTGCGCAGGGCTTTGCGCCAGATCATTTGAATACGCCATCCAACTCCTGACCATTCCAGCTTGGTCCCCGGAGAATCTTCGCATCAGCTCGTCTCAAACGAAGATTCACGTTGTTCGACCAGTAATACCTTCTATGTCAACACATCAGCAACTTCCTAGAGCTCCCGGATGCTCAGCTCGTCATACGAGACGACCAGGCCGGGCACTCGGCGCAGTCAAAGAACCTGATCATGTGGCTCAACAAGGTCAGCGAGGACGTTCTTGACCCGGTCAGACTAGCGGCCGCTCCTGAGATTCGAACACTAGCGGCATGCTTCACAAAGTATCAACGAACATACTATCTTCCGCAATGGCGTGCAGCAGCTCTGTTGCCCTGAAGTACAGCGCCTTGCCATTGCACATCCGTTTAACTTCCCTAGATCGGGGACAGGCCTAACTCCTTCAGAAAGGCGTTATGAGCCTCTGCGGCCTTTGTGGCACGTTTTTCAATGTCCTTTAATTCAACGCTTACGCTCTGTAAATCAATCTTTTCCTCGGTCGTGGCGGTGCTGACATACCGGGAAACATTTAGATTAAAATTGTTTTTCTCGATTTCCTCCATCGACACACGCCGGGAGTAGCGCGCCTCTTCATTACGGTTCTGATAGGTGCTGACGATCTTATCGATGTGTTCTGGCAAAAGACGGTTTTGGCGCTTTCCTTTTTCGAAATTGTCTTCAGAGCTGGCGTTAACAAACAGCACGTCATCCGGCTTTTTGCATCTTTTTAAAACAAGGATGCATACTGGGATGCCGGTGGAAAAAAACAGGTTGACCGGCAGGCCGATCACCGTATCGATATGTCCATCCTTAAGCAACTTGGTACGAATACGCTCTTCTACGCCACCGCGGAACAATACGCCGTGGGGCAGAATAATTGCCATCACCCCGTTGTCGCTCAGGAAGTGGAAACCGTGCAAAAGAAAGGCGAAGTCGGCGGCGGATTTCGGCGCAAGACCATAGTTCGCAAAACGAAAATCCTCGTTTAGTGTCTCGTTGGCGTCCCAACGGTAGCTGAAGGGTGGGTTGGCGACCACTGCATCGAATTGCAATTTTCTGGCCGGGTTCATCTCATTGAGGATATCCCAGTCGTTGAGCAACGAATCACCATGGTGTATCTCAAACTCTGTATCCTTCACTCCATGAAGAAGCATGTTCATCCGAGCAAGGTTGTACGTGGTGATGTTTTTTTCCTGCCCATATATCTTCCCGATTGAGCCCCCCTCTTTGTGAAGCTGCTTGCGTACATTTAGCAGCAGAGAGCCTGAGCCGCAGGCAAAATCCAGTACCTTGTTCAGCTTCTTCTTTTTTCCGCTAGTGGGGTCTTGACTGTCGAGTGTAACGATTTCGGAAAGAATGGTTGAGATCTGTTGCGGCGTGTAAAACTCACCCGCCTTTTTGCCAGAGCCAGCGGCGAACTCGCCGATCAAGTATTCGTAGGCATCTCCTAAAATGTCGGTGTCAGTACTGAATTTCGAGATGCCTTCAGCGATCTTCTGGATGATTGTGCACAGCTTGATATTGCGGTCTGACGGTTTCTTGCCGAGCTTTTCAGAGTGGAGGTTGATTTCCGAAAAGAGACCCTGAAACGTACTCTCGAATGATTTCTCCTCGATGTACTTGAAGCCCTTCCACAGAGTATCCAGAAGATCGCTATTGTGTGTGCGCGCCATCTCTGCAACACTGCTCCACAGGTATGCCGGTTCGATCACATAGTGCACCTTGAGGCGCATCTGTTTTTCGAAATCTTCTGTGTCCACGGCATTCTTCTCATACCAGATTGCTAGCGGCGCGCGGTGGTCCCCCGATTGAGGTCGCGGATAGTCGCTACCCAATTCCTTCTTTGCCGCCGTTTCGTAGTTGTCGGAAAGGTAGCGCAAGAACAGGAACGACAACATATAGTCGCGAAAGTCGTCGGCATTCATTGCGCCGCGCAATTGGTCGGCAATATCCCAAAGAGTTTTGCCTAGCTTGTTCAATTCTTCCTTGGTCATACTGTTGTCTCTTTGCTCAATTCTGCAAACAATTCAGGGTTAAATTCATAGCTAGCCATAAATTTGGCCAAAATATTTTTAAAATGTTGCTTGTTTTCCTCCATCATTTCTTGCGGCTCAAAGTGGGAGTATCCACCATGATTCAGCAATTGAATGATGCGATGATGCAGGATTCCTTCAACATCATCACTATCCCGCTTAATGAAGTCGGAAAGGTTGTTAAAGCCGTGGAAGCTGGCCGCTTTTTCCATTAGATTTCTGAGCATGCCGAAGTGGTACGTATAGATCTCGTTACGCCTCGATGCTTCATTTAGCAATCTCAAAACCGCTACATGATGAAAATATGGTGTGTCGCTAGTATCTTTAAGAGAGTAACTCACACTACCTTCCTCGCAACACAACATGTATTTAACTGCCTTCTTTAATTCATTGCAAATGACATTAAAGAAGAGCGCGTGATGAGAAGAAATTACGATTTTAACTTGGCCATTTGAATCCTTCAATATTTGCCCCAAATGGTTTGCAACCGCTATGGCGTAGTTGTCATCGAGCGAAGAGATCGGGTCATCAATGTAGATGTATTTCACCCATTCATAAGGCGAACCATCTTCTTTATCTAGAGCCATTTGAGCAACGGCAAGAAAAAAGCACCAAGTAAATATATTTTCTTCGCCTCGAGATATCTTGATGTCTTCGACCGTGTTCGACGTGCCGCCAACGAGGACCTCCCTTTCAAATGAAACATAGGTGATCGTTTGCTTTACCAGTTGATCTTCTTCTTTGATTTCGATCTCTTTCGTCTTGATCTTAAAATCAAAATCAACATGGCGGTGCAGGAGGCTGCGAATTTTTGCGTCTATCGCTGTACCAAGGAGCCCGCTGAAGAATCGGGAAGTCGTGTTTAACCGAAATTCCCTCTTCGCATCGCCTTCTAGATCGTTATCCCAATAAAACAAGTCCTCGGTAAAGGCATTAAAGTAAAGCGTGTCCCGGCTGTCGCCATTTTTACCTAGATCTTTGAACTCCATCGACAGACGCGTCTTGCCGGTGCCATTGTAGGCAAACAGCAAAACGTACTTCTTCTCCGCCAATTTTTCACGCAGATGGCTAGCGACTGCATTGAGATTGTCGAAAGCTGCCAGCCCCTCGTTCATGCGCACACCTCATCAATCGCGGGAAAAAGCTGTTGCATGAGACCCTTTTTATAGGCTCTAAGAGCATCGACTTTTTCCGCTTGGCTCGAAATCAACTCGTCGATTGAGGTTAAGCAGTTTGCGATTCTCTGTTGCTCGCCAATGGAAGGAACCTGAATACGTAGCTCTTTAAAATATGGCATCCCGATTGTCTTGATCGTATTTCCAACAGCAACTCGTTCAAAAGTTGGTTTCAAAATTTGTAATACGTAATATAAAAACCAGTTTGACAATCTGGTTTCGTTACAAGTCCACGCAATGAAATGCTGGCTCACGGCCATTTCCGATTGCAGTATTGCGCTTTTCCCAACACCAGCATCGCGGCTGAGTATTACGGTGCCCGCAGGATGAAGCACGGCGGACGAATTTTCAACCCCTTCTTTAGAAATCTCAATTTTTGTAGTAGAAATATAGCGATTGTCGAGTTTGTTCGAATCAGCGAGCGATACCCATTTGACTCCTCCGTTGTAATAGCTCGAAATTTGCTTATTGGGTGTATGTCCGGACCCTCTCTTTCCTAACCCATCGAGTTTTTCCGACTTCCACTCCCCTTTTTGACGAAACTCAGGAAAGCGCAATTTGGGCAGCATTTCGCCTTCGGCCGGGAATAATTGTTGAAGTAAACCCTTTTTGTGCTTTTTAAGGGCGGCGAGTTTTTGGGTTTGGGACTTTATTAAGCTATCAACTGAAGTGAGACAATCGGCGATCTTTTTTTGTTCTTGGAGGCAAGGCACTGGAATTCTCAACTTCGAGAATATCGAAATCCAATGTCGCTCGTGAACACCCACCTCATACCTAACCATCTGCATCGATTCATAGGCAAATTTAATGTTGGCATTTTTTCTTGCCAACAAAATTTTCATAGCGGATGATTTTGCTTTAAACGGGAAGTCAACGTATTTCGAAGCGGTTGTAAAATCATCAAAAATAATTACAGGAAGCCCTTGTTCAAAAATTCCGTCGGTTTCATCCGTATAGCCCAAAATAAACGTCTTTCCAGCCGTTAAAACTGGAGTGCTGAATTTGTCATCATAGGCAGTGCTGCGAACCAAATAATTGGTTGGCTGTAGATAGTCTAAGCAATCGCCTAGTTCTTTCAACTCCCACGTACCGTTGCCCCGAAATTCGCGGAAGCGTCGCTCCGGCACCAAGACTTGCTTATTATGCTTACTCATATGCATTCAACCCAGAGATTTCACGGCCGTCCGCAAGTTTTTGCAGATAAGGCGCCAGTTCTGCCATCAAGGCCAATTCGGCTTCGCGCCGGGCTTTCCAACCAAGCCCCAGCGGCGCGAGCAAGTCGGTCAACTGCTCACCATCGAAAATCATGCGGCCCATAATGGTATCTACAAAGGCTTGCAGCGCTGCAGTTTGCAGGCCATGTTTCTCGGCGAGATTGGCTAAATCTGCAGCGGCCTTTTGCGCCATAAAGTCTTGATAACCCGAACGGATTTCTCGCTCATCCAGCACTTCACCAGTTTTTAGGCTGTTGATATAGGCGATGATCTCTTCGCGTTGTTCCATCAAGTTGGCGTTGGCGCTGATCAGCTCTATCAGCTGGCCGCGGGTCATCTTCTGCTTGCCTGTTTTCTGAGTGGACTTGGCAATCAGCCCCATGATGTAGTCATAGTCGATAAGGCTGGAGGCGAATAGCACAAGATCGAATTCCAATTGTTGAACTTCTGGCTCCGACTCACCACCCTTACCCTGCTTGCGCTTGAGGTCCAGCGCCGTGTCAAGGTAGGTGGCCTTGAAACCGCGCAGAATATCGGAGGGTAGTCTTTGCTCGATGGCTTCTCTGCTATGCTCGTCGAGATCGGTGTATTGTTCCAGTTGGGTCTTAAGTTTTTGTACTTCTTTGAAATGGTTGACGAAGTCCGCCTTGGCGATATCGCCTTTGAGGTTGACTATTTGTGACGGCTCGCACGGTAGTCCTTTAGCCGCCATAAAACTTTCCAGCCTGTCTACCGCCGCTTTATATTGCCCTACTACCTCGGAAGCTGGGTCGACCAACCAGATTTCCCGCGCCCGGCCGAGGGCCGCGCCAGAAAAAAGTTTGATGGCGTCGTCTACTTCGGTTTCCTGATAGCGGAAGTCGAGAATGTTGCCCCAAGGTTTGGTGTCATTGAGCACGCGATTGGTGCGCGACAACGCTTGGATGAGGCCATGGTGTTTGAGGTTTTTGTCAACATACAAAGTATTGAGGTACTTGGAGTCGAAGCCCGTAAGCAGCATGTCCACTACGATAGTGATGTCGATCTTGTTTTTGCGCGGGTATTCGGCATTGCTATATTTCTGATTCTTGATGCGTTGTTGCACGTCTTGGTAGTAGACGTCGAACTCGTTGATGGTGTGATCGGTGCCATATTGCTCGTTGTAGTCGGCGATGATGGCCTTGAGCGCGGCCTTCTTTTTCTCCGGCTCTTGTTTGTTGTCTTCCTTTTCTTGTGCTAAGTCTTCCTGCAATTGCTGCACGTCTTTGTTCCCTTCTGCCGGTGGCGAGAAGACGCAAGCGATATTAAGCGGATCGAAACCACCATCTTCTCCTCGCTTATCTGCCTGCAGGGCTTTGAATAGCTCATAGTATGCGATCGCGCTACTGATCGAGGCTGTGGCCAGTATCGCGTTGAAGCGGCGTTGATCGGTCGCGCTGTCGTGTTTTTGCAATATTGCGTTGATGACAGCATCGGGCGGCGGTGTTTGCGCCTTCTTCGCTTTCTTGTCCTCACCCTTGCCAAAGTAGTCGATATGGAAACTCAGCACGTTTTTGTCATCAATGGCGTGAGTGATGGTGTAGGCGTGCAGTTCTTTTTCGAAAATGTCTTTGGTGGTTTTGAAAGAACCGACATTCCCATCAATTTGCTGATAGGTGGCGTTTTCGTCAAAGATGGGCGTACCGGTAAAGCCGAACAGTTGCGCCTTGGGGAAGAATTCTTTGATGGCCTTGTGATTTTCGCCAAACTGCGAGCGGTGGCATTCGTCGAAGATAAAGACCACGCGCTTATCGCGCAAAGGTTCAAGGCGTTCTTTGTAAGTTGGTTTGCCCTCTTTTTGCCTTGCCTTGTTGCGTTTGCTGTTTTCGTCCAGTGCCAAGCCGAGCTTCTGTATGGTGGTTACGATCACTTTGTCGGCGTAGTCGTCGGACAGCATGCGGCTCACTAAGGCCTCAGTATTAGTGTTGTGCTCGACGCAGCCCTCCTGAAATTTGTTGAACTCGTCGCGGGTCTGCCGATCGAGGTCTTTGCGATCCACCACGAACATGCATTTTTCAATATCAGGGTTATCTTTCAGCAGCGTGGAAGCCTTGAACGAGGTGAGGGTCTTGCCGCTGCCGGTGGTATGCCAGATATAACCATTGCCGCGATTCTGATGGATGCATTCAACAATCGCCTTGACCGCATAGATTTGGTAGGGGCGCATAATGAGAATTTTTTGCTCGCTCTGCACTAGAACCATATAGCGGCTGATCAGGCGACCCAACGTGCACTTTTCAAGGAAGTCGACGGCAAAATCGTGTAGGTGAGCGATCTTGTTGTTTTTTTCATCCGCGTGCTGATAGATAGGCAAAAAACGCTCATCTGCGTTAAAGCTGAAGTGCTGGTCGCGGTTGTTAGCAAAATAACGGGTATCGCTTTCGTTGCTGACGACGAACAACTGCATGAAACAGAGAAGCGTGTTTGTATAACCGTTGCCGGGATCATTTTTGTACTCGACAATCTGCTCCATGGCACGGCGCGGGCTGATTTGCAGTGATTTCAGTTCGATCTGCACCATTGGTAGGCCGTTGATCAGAAGAATCACGTCGTAACGGTGGTGACTATTATCGGTATTAATCCGCAGTTGGTTAATGACCTCGAACTCGTTCTTGCACCAGTCCCGAATGTTGACCAGCGTGTATTCCAGTGGGGTACCGTCCTCACGAGTAAACTTGCCCTTCTCACGCAGAGTCTGTGCGGCGGCGAAAGGATCGGCAGTGATGATTTCATCGCGTAGCCGAGCAAATTCGGCGTCAGTCAAATGAACGCGATTTAACGCCTCAAACTTTTTCCGAAAATTAAGCTCAAGCGCGAATTTGTCGCTGATGTTGTCGCGGTAGGTATATTTGAGATCGACTAGCTTGGTGATCAGTCTTTGTTCGATCTGGTTTTCTTTTTGCATCATCTTGCCAACTCGATTCACTAAATATTTGATAGTTGCGACCGACCAGGCAGTCGTAACGGGCTTGTCGCTCATGAACATCCAGTCAACGGACAACAATTGAAGCCCATTGCGAGGCAGCGCGCCGTGATGCAGGGGCATCTACTGACCGCAAACTAGCACCAGCGTTTGGATTGAGATTGTCGCCCATTTGTACGCTGATAGAAACTGTGAAATACGGAGGGCAGCCGTTGCAACTCGTCTGCTTACCCTCCATTGACAGGGCACAAGACAAGGGATCGAAGGGCCACGCGACTGACGAGCCTTGGCTCACACTGGCAGATCCCTGTCGCGATAGCGGGGCAGTTGTCGCATCGAAAGGCGGCAACGTAAGCGGTACGTTCTTAATTCGGTCTGTGCACCACTCGTCGTTCACACGACCGCAGAGACGGCGACAGCTTCGGCTACAGCGACTTCTGCTCGACAAACCCACCGACTGTTCGCGACTCATCGTTACCGCAATGCTTCTCCAAAACCCTTCAGTTGCTGCTCACGGGAGCTTCGGCAGCTGAGCGAGTGATTTGTCATTGAGTTGGCTGATGCTAGCATCGCGGCCGGACACTACGGGATCAAGCCCAAAAACATAAATTTCCGTGGGGCAATGCGGGACAAATAGCAGTAATTTTTCGCTAGTTCCCCGGCTCGACAAGGGCAGCAAGACGAAAGCCGCGGTGCGAATCGGGCTTTTTCCGCTTTGGGGCGCCGGTACAACCGGCGCGATCTTGTAAAGAAAATCACTACTCTCGATCTTCAGGTCGGCTCGTTGCAGTCCAAAGGCTGAACTGCTCGCAATGGTCTGGAGCCGTCTTGCAGAGCGTGTTGTTGTTTCAGTACAGCCAGTTTGTGATCGACGCGACGCTGTGGGTTTGGGATGCACTCGCGTATCGCGCCGTGGTATTAGATGGACTGGGTGCAAGCGGGCAGGTAGATCAATAGACCTCTTCGGTCGGGTTCAAGCGGCAGGTCGTCGAGGCGATTCCCAAACGAGCCGGGTCGGCCGCGCTCATCGCTCACGAGCACGACATCAACCCCAATCTGCTGTTCAAATAGTGTCGTCACTATCTTGCCGGCGATTTCGGGATGCCCGACGCCCCGTTGCCGCTGGTCTGCACAAAAAACGTCTCCATCCATGCGCGGATATGCAGGCCGTCCGGCCGCCTGATTCACCAAAGGCACACATGCTCTTCAAGCACAGCCTCTGGCTCGTTTCTACTGGCTCCCACTCCCCACTCCACGGTGCCAAAGCAATGTTGCACGAAGTGGCGACGTTACGATCTCACCCAGTTCGTTGTAGTTACAGACGCACACCAATCCGCAACCAACCTGCGGAATCACAATTCGGCCATCGGTTGGCGCCCAAAAACCGGCGCAAGCCTATCCTGCAATACCGTTACTCACACTAGACTTGAACGCTACCCGAAGGGTGCAGAACCGGGTCACCAAGAACGTCGCCAATATGCGCGGCGTTTTTATCTCCATTTGCAAACGCAAGGCGGATAAAAACAAGAAGCTGCGTCGCATAATCCGATCGCACCCAAAAATAACCCGTACCGCGCGCGAATCCTAAACGGTAGTCATGGGCAAACATCCTTAGCGGTAGCGAACGTGACTTGCACGCTCGACGGGCGAGCGATGCCGCCAAATTTCATGCACATCTCTGCGACATGGCCCCCCCTTGACAGATGTCGTTGCGCCTCCGCCACTAACAGAAAAAAGTCCCTTGTTCCGCAGCGTTCCACTACTGACCAAGGGGATCCGTCATCGTTCACACCGCGCACGAATGCGGCGTTGACGCGCCAACAAGCCGCATGCACGATCAGTTCGACACACTGCTCGCCAGCGCAAACGGAAGGTCATCATGCCCGCACCGAAGACTTACACGAAAGCCCAATGGGACGAGTTCGCACGACTGCTCGACGCGCTTCCGGAAAAACCGCCCTCCGAGCGACGGATTACGGTACGCGACGCGATGCCGGACGTGCGCGCCCACATCGAGGCGGCCCGCGCCAAAGGGTATTCGGTCGAACAACTAATCGATCAAGCAAAACAGGCGGGTATCAACGTGACCGCCAGTGCGCTTCGATACGCGCTGCAGGAGACGAAGAAACGACGCGCCAACGCTCGTCGAACGGATGGCACTTCCAATGCGACCGGCACCACAAAGACTTCTCTCAACCGCTTGGCGACGGGTCCAGTCCGGCAGCAAACCGGTCCAGCGTCTCAAAGAAAGACGGAGCGCGGAAATAATGAACCCGGCTCCATGGTCGTTCAAGATGCGTTCAGTTTCCAGATCAGACCGGATACGGAAAATCTCTAAATATGAAGGCGATATGAACGGAGATGTACGCAGGACGTAACCGCAACGAATCTAAACGTGATTTCAACCGTGCAAGATCGCGTCGGAAACGTCCAGTAACATCACGGCTGGTTGTCAGCAAAATTTCAACATTCTCGCGAAAACAAGTCCTCTCCATCACTAGAGACGAGCGACTCTCCATGCATCGGCAATAACCGCGGTGCGCCAAGACTTCCACCTCAAACACACCTCGGCCAGAGCGGCCCCACTTCCGCCCCCGCCTTCAGCCGATCCAGATAATCTGCCCACGCCTGCATCATGACGACCCGGTCGTCGATGAACCGCGTACGGTTGTAGGCGCTGCCGAGCGAGTCAGGCACCCGGTGCGCCAGTTGGTGCTCAATGACTTCGGCAGGAAATCGTAGCCGCTCATGCAGGATGGTCCGAGCCATCGCCCGGAATCCGTGGCCGGTGATCTCAGTTTTCGTGTCGAAGCCCAGCCGCTGCAGCGCAGCATTGATCGCCGCGCCGCTCATGGGCTTTCTGCGATCACGACCCGGAAAGACACAACGCCATTTACCGGTTTGCGCCTGCAACTCCTTCAGGATCTCCACAGCCTGGTTGGCCAGCGGGACCAGATGCTCGGTCTTCGTCTTCGAAACAGTAAAAGACCATGCGCGCCGTTCCAGATCAATCTGCGCCCACTCGGCCTGCCTCAACTCGCCGGGTCGCACGAACAGCAACGGCGCAAGTTGGAGCGCCGCGCGCACGACCAGCGTCCCGGAAAAGCCATCGAAGGCGCGCAGCATCTCTCCGACCTTCTCGGGATCCGTAATCGAGGCGAAGTGGGTATGCCGGTTCGGCCGCAGCGCGCCGCGCAGGTCGGCACTGACGTCACGCACGGCACGCCCGGTCACCACAGCGTAGCGAAAGATCTGACCGCAGTTCTGCTGAAGCCGGTGTGCGGTGTCGTGAGCCCCGCGCTTCTCGGCACGGCGCAGCACTTCGAGGACTTCAGGCGGAGTGATGTCGGCAATGGGACGCGAGCCTAGCCACGGGAACAGGTCCTTCTTCAGCCGGCCAATGATCTTCTCGGAGTGGCTCGGCGCCCACCCGGGCGCCTGCTGCTCGAACCACTCGAGTGCGACGGCCTCGAAGGTCGTGGCCGCGTTCAACCGGGCCAGGCGTTTCTTGTCCTTCTTCGCCTGTCCGGGATCAATGCCATCGGCGAGCATCGCACGCGCCTCGTCGCGCTTCCTGCGGGCGTGGGCAAGCGTGACATCCGGATACACGCCGAGCGCCAGCTTCCGCTCCCGGTCGTTGAACCGGTATTTGAGGCGCCAGTATTTGCCGCCAGACGGCGAAATCTCGAGATACATTCCGCGGCCGTCGGAGACCCGGTAGGTCTTCTCGCGAGCCGCGGCGCGGCGAACTTCCAGATCGGTAAGAGGCATGGGACACCTCCAACAGCGTGGGGGCCTAAATTTCCGGCGGGCTCAAAAATGAGCCTGATGCCCCTAAAACTGCGCCGAAAGGCCCCCGGCTGTCAACGGAAACCCCAATTCCGGAATGGAAACAAAAACCCCGCGATCCTTACGGGACGCGGGGTTTGCGGAATTCTACGGAACTGCATGGAACACGTGATGGTGGAGAGGAGGAGGATCGAACTCCCGACCTTCGCATTGCGAACGCGACGCTCTCCCAGCTGAGCTACCCCCCCAACGTGCGAACAATTCTAGCACAGCCATTTTCTCTTTTGCCAAGCCTCAACGCCTGGCAAACACCCTCCGAATCACTTCTCTGGCGCCCCTGCCAACACCCAATCCACCACCGCACGAATATCCGCATCGCTCATCGATTGATGTGCCGGCATCGGAATCATGCCCCACACGCCGGAGCCGCCCTCCTTCACCTTGCGAGCCAATTTCACCTGCGCCTGCGCATCGCCCTTGTATTTCGCGGCGATCTGCTGAAACGACGGACCGACCAATTTGCGGTCCACCGCGTGACATCCCATACAGGCATTCGCAGTGGCGACCGTCCTCCCGCGCTGCGCATCGGAAGCAGCACATGCCGCCGTCGCAACGAGACCCGCCACCGCGCCGACCATCAACGCGGCGGCGACAACAACACCACGTCTCATGGCGCAGCCTTCGGATTACCCGGACGCACCGAGTTCGAATTGCTGACCGGCGCAGGCGCCTGCTGCTCCAACGGCCGCGCACTCACCGACGAATCAGGAATCGCGCCGACCGTCGGCTCGCCCGCATCCGGCTGCGAAGCGGCAACCGGTGCCGTGGCTGCCGCAGTGGCCGCCGCCGCGGCTTCCTGCGGCTGAATGTACTGGAACACCTTCACGACCTGGACGACACCCGGCACGCGGCTCGCGACGTCGGCGCCGCGATTGCCTTCATCCATCGTGACGAGCCCCATCAAATACACGGAGCCCCGCTCGGCCACCACCTTGAAGTTGTTCGCCGAAATATTCTTCTCGGCGATCAGCGCGGTCTTCACACGCGTTTCAAGATACGTGTCGTTGGTACGCGAGGAGAACGAGCTGGCCGGCATGATCGCCAGTTCGTTGACGATCGTATTGACGTTGTTCAAGCCGCGCACAATGCTCTCGGCGCGCTGCTTCGACGCGTCGCCCGCGACCTCGCCCGTCAGCAGCACACGGCGGTTGAACACCGCCACGTTGACATGCGCGCTATCAGGCAAATTCTGGCTGATCTGCGACATCGCCTTCACTTGCAACTCGCGATCTTCGGTCTGCGCACCGAGCGTGCGCCGGTCGGTCGCCACCAGCGCGCCGCCGCCCGCCGCGCCGGCGACGGCAAGAAAGCAGCCCTGCAACGTTGCCGACAGCCCCGCCGAAAACCCAACCACCAGCACGGTTCTCACCAGTGTCTTCTTGATGTGGAATACGCTCATCAACTAGCTCTCCTTCGGAATCAGTCTCAGTCTTCGCCCAGCAACATGGCATCGATGCCGTCGCATAGACAATGGATGGTCAGCAAGTGCACTTCCTGAACGCGCGCGGTCCGGTCGGACGGCACGCATACATGAATGTCCGTATCGCTCAAAACTTCCTGCATGCGCCCGCCGCCCTTGCCGGTCAGCGCGACCACGATCATTTCGCGCTCGTGCGCGGCTTCGATCGCGGCAAGCACGTTCGCGGAGTTGCCCGAGGTGGTGATCGCAAGCAGCACGTCGCCCGGTTGGCCGAGCGCCCAGACCTGCTTCGAGTAAATCTGTTCGAACGAATAGTCGTTGGCGATGGCGGTCAGCACGGACGTGTCGGTGCTCAGCGCGATTGCCGGCAAGCCGGGCCGCTCGCGCTCGAACCGGCCGATCAGCTCTGCTGCGAAATGCTGCGCGTCGGCCGCCGAGCCGCCGTTGCCGCATGCAAGAATGCGATTGCCGTTGGCTAGCGCGGCGAACATCGTGTCGATCGCAGCGGCGATCGGCATCGACAGGGTTTCGAGGGCTTCGAGTTTGACTGCCGCGCTGTCGCGGAAGTGTTGTTGAATGCGTTCGACTGACATCGAGTCTCTATCTTCTACCGCGAATGGACCGCACTGCGCGGCCGTGTTGTGAAGTCGTATTGAGAAGTCGCGTTATGCCGATGAACCTCGCCGGCAACGCAGTGCCCGAGCGCAAAAAGCATTGCGTAATGCGCTGTTACTGTGTTGTCGGCGTTGCCTCACGGCCGCACGCGAGCGCAAGTTTATCGCACTCACACGCGTTCTCCGCGCAAGGCGTCAGACTTCGTCGGCGCGAAACGCGTCGCGCAGCCAGACAAGCCGGCCGCTGTCGAAAGCAATCACGTCGAAACGGCAGGCTGGCTGACCTCGCGAACCGTCACTGCGCGTCGCCAGGTAGTGCTGCGCCGCGCGCACGATGCGCTGCTTCTTGCGCCAGCCGATGCTAGCGGCCGCGCCGCCGTAGCAACGCTGCGAACGCGCGCGGACTTCGACGAACACCAGCACGCCGTCGCGATCGCGCATCACGAGATCGATCTCGCCGCTCCGGCACGACACGTTGTGTGCGACGAGCCG
Organism: Paraburkholderia sp. TE9906; assembly: GCF_056279605.1. Taxonomy (NCBI): domain Bacteria; kingdom Pseudomonadati; phylum Pseudomonadota; class Betaproteobacteria; order Burkholderiales; family Burkholderiaceae; genus Paraburkholderia; species Paraburkholderia sp. TE9906. The sequence goes on along the minus strand of NZ_JBWCCT010000008.1, from coordinate 431,751 downwards.
CAAGCGCTGGCGTTGCAGGAATTCTCGCGCACGCACCTCGAAAGCCGCACCGACGAGCTTGGACCCGCTGGGTTTGGAAAAGTTGTAGGGCATGGGCGCTGCGTGGGATGTCGTTGTCGGCGTGACAGTAGTCACCGCGGTCGCCGACGCTTCGGTCCTCCGCGCCTTCGCCCCTGTCGGCGCACTCGTCCGCTCCCTCGAAGTCCGACCGTCGTGCCGATCGCCCTCCCCGCCTAACCCGCGCAACCCCACGTGGCACAATGGCGGCCTCATTCCGTCTGTTTGCGTCTTCTGCCTCATGACTCCTCTCTCCGAACTCGCGCAAGGGCAGCAGTACCCTGCCGCTGCGCTGTATGTGGTGGCCACGCCGATCGGCAACATCGCCGACGTCACCCTGCGCGCGTTGCATGTGCTCGGACTGGTGGACCGCATCGCTGCCGAAGACACCCGCAACACAGGCCAGTTGCTCGCGCGCTACGGCATCTCGAAGCCGCTCGTCGCCGTGCATCAGCACAACGAGCGGGCCGCGGCGCTGCGTCTGATCGAGCATCTTCAAGCGGGCGAACGCGTGGCCTACGTGTCCGACGCAGGCACGCCCGGCATTTCGGACCCCGGCGCAAAACTCGTCGATGCGGTCCGTGACGCCGGCTTTCCGGTCATCCCCCTGCCCGGCGCAAGCGCGCTCGCGACCGCGCTGAGCGCAGCCGGCGACTGGGTCGCGACGTTCTCGTTCCTCGGCTTCCTGCCGCCGAAAGCAAAAGCCCGCGCCGCGACATTGCAGACGCTCGCGCAACATTCGCACGCGATGGTGTTCTACGAAGCGCCGCACCGGATTATCGAAACGGTGCAGGCGCTGGCCGACGCGTTCGGCGGCGAGCGCAAGCTGCTGATCGCGCGGGAACTGACGAAGTTACATGAAGCGCTGCATCGCGGCACCCTGGCCGAAGGGCCAACGTGGCTCGCCGCCGACCCGAATCGGCAACGCGGTGAATTTGTACTGGTGGTGGAAGGCGCATCGCCAGAAGCCGCGGGCGAACACGATCACGACGCGTTGCTGCGCATCCTCCTGGAAGAGTTGACGGTGAGCAGCGCGGCGAAGGTGGCGGCGGCCATCACCGGCGCGTCGCGCAACGCGCTGTACACGCGCGCGTTGGCCCTGAAGGCGGACGGAGAGTAAAACGAACGGACAAAACTAAAGGGCCGCGCAGTTCTGAACCGCGCGGCCCTTCGTTTTTTTGCGGAGACAGCCACTGCGTGCGTGGCCGCCGTGCTGCGCGACGCTGTAGGCGCGTCAGACGCACCTACATCATTTCTCGGCGTTCGAACCCGAGGTCGACGCCAGCGTTTCGTTGAGTTCGGCGCGCGCTTCCTGCTGCGTCAAACCTTCGATCCGCACGCTCGCCGTCCCGGCGTGACGCATGTCGAGCGCAGCGGCGGCGGCGGCCGACAGGTCGATCACGCGGCCACGCGCGTACGGACCCCGGTCGTTGATACGCACGATGACCGAACGCGAGGTGGCCGGATTGGTCACGCGCACATACGAGCCGAGCGGCAGCGTACGATGCGCGGCCGTCAGCGCGTGCATGTCGTAACGTTCGCCGTTAGCGGTACGGCGGCCATGGAAGAAACGACCGTACCATGAAGCGCGACCCGTCTGATGGAAGTCAGACACGTCCGCGCCGTCGTCCGTCAGTGGCTTTGCGTCGGCCAACGGCGTGCCTTGGGCAGCCGGGCCAGAGGCCGGCGCGCTACCGTAGGATTGCGGTCCGAAGGTGCCCGATTGCGCATGTTTCGTGCTGCGCGGCACGTCGTTTGCGGACGTGTCGGTGGCGCCTGGCGGCGTGGCACAGCCGGCCAGCACAAAAAAGGCAAAAAGAGTCCCCAGACTGCGGGTCAACCGAGTTTTCATAAGACGTATCAAATTGTCGAGCCGCATCACGCGAAAAGTTATGCGTGTTGCCTGCGACTCCGGCGGCAAAGGACGACAACGCGCCGCGCAGACGAGCGCAGTACGTCAAAGCCCGGATGCGGCTCATTCAGCCGCTACCGCACGGTTAATTTTCACGTCTGGCGCAACCTGTCCCCGGCAGCCTGACCAGACCCCACATGCCGCCATCGAACGTGGCAAACACGTTCTTGCGCGCGCAACTCAGCGCACAGGAACGGCGGCGTAGGCCCCACCCAGCGTCACGGCAGTTAAGTCCGTTGCAGGCGCGTGGCGCCTGGCTGGGCAAGACGTGTGCATCGAACGCATCGATACTTGATGGCCGTCGACAAACGCGACAGCCCATACTTGAGTGGCGATCCGCGTGTCCATTTTTGATGGGGACGCATCGCCGTGTGACAACACAGTGACCTGTGCATGGGGTCCATTATACCCAAAACAAAATTTTGAGACGCCAAGCACATGAAAAGCTTGATGAATTCTCACATTTGCCGCAAAAATGAGCAGACAAAAGCCCGCCCCGGCGGGCTTCAACGGCTCGGCGAGCACGAGCGAGACGCCGGTACAATCAACGTTTTTCCAGCGGCGCCGTCCCCCATGAAAGTCACCTTGATCCCCGTCACGCCGTTCCAGCAGAACAGCTCGCTGCTCGTTTGCGAGGCGACCGGACGCGCGGCCGTCGTCGATCCGGGCGGCGACCTCGACGTCATCCAGGGCGAGATCGCGCGGCAGAACGTGACGGTCGAGAAAGTCTTCCTGACCCACGGCCACATCGATCATTGCGCCGGCGCGAAGACACTCGCCACGCACTATGGGGTGCCGATCGAAGGCCCGCATCCCGACGAGCGCTTCTGGCTCGACAAGCTGCCGGATCAAAGCACGCGCTTCGGCTTCCCCGCCGCCGATGCATTCGAACCGGACCGCTGGCTGCACGACGGCGACACCGTGCAGTTCGGCGACGAGACCCTCGAGGTCTATCACTGCCCGGGGCACACGCCCGGCCACGTGGTGTTCTTCAGCCGCGCGCACCGGCTCGCGCTGGTGGGCGACGTGCTGTTCGCCGGCTCGATCGGCCGCACGGATTTTCCGCGCGGCAATCATGCGGACCTGGTGCGCTCGATCCGCGAAAAACTCTGGCCGCTCGGCGACGACGTCACCTTCGTGCCGGGCCACGGTCCCACCTCCACATTCGGCGCGGAACGGCGCACCAATCCGTATGTTGCCGACGGGGTGCAGGCATGAGCAGCGAAATCTACGTCAGCACCGATGTCGAAGCGGACGGCCCGATCCCCGGTCCGCATTCGATGCTCAGTTTCGCGTCAGCCGCGTACACGGAAGACAAGCAGCTGATCGCCACCTTCTCGGCGAATCTCGAATTGCTCGAAGGCGCCGCGCCGCATCCTGTTCAGGAAGCGTGGTGGAAGACCCAGCCCGACGCATGGGCGGCCTGCCGCAAGGATTTGCAAACGCCCGAGGCCGCGCTGACGGCCTACGTCGACTGGGTGGAGGCGTTGCCGGGCAAGCCGGTATTCGTGGCGATGCCCGCCGGCTTCGATTTCACCTACATGTTCTGGTACATGATGCGGTTCGTCGGCCGCTGCCCGTTTTCCTGGTCCGCACTCGACATCAAGACGCTCGCCTTCGCGATGACCGGCCTGCCGTACCGCAAGAACATCAAGCCGCGCTTCCCGAAACACTGGTTCGACGAGCATCCGCATACCCACGTCGCGCTGGACGACGCAATCGAACAGGGCGCGCTTTTCTGCAACATGCTGAAAGACCTGCGCGCGAGTCAGGCCGCCTTGCTCGGGGCGGCTAAAGATGGGGACGGCTCAGGACAAAACGCCGCTGAGGAACCGGCAAATTAGGCGATCTCCCTCGCCGAAGCCGTTTTACATTGCGTTTCGTTTTCGCGCCCTCTACCATGCGTTGATACGGCGACGCAAACGGAGGCGCAGTTGACACTCGATACGTTCTCACAAAAAATCCTGCGCTTGCTGCAGCTGGACGCCCGCCGTTCCGTGCAAGAGATCTCCGACCAGGTCGGCCTGTCGAGCACGCCTTGCTGGCGACGCATCAAGGACATGGAACAATCGGGGGTCATCCAGCGCTACACGGCGCTGCTCGACCGGGAAAAGCTCGGACTGCATGTGTGCGCGCTTGCGCATATTCACCTGACGCGTCATACCGAGGGCGGCGTCGAACAGTTCGAGCGGGAAATCGCCACCTGTCCCGAAGTCACCGAGTGCTACAGCACGACCGGCGAATCCGATTACATCCTCAAGATCGTCGCGCCCGACATCAAGGCGTACGACAGCTTTCTGCACGAACGCATCTTCAAGATTCCCGCCGTTGCGCAAGTGCGCACGAGCGTCGTGCTGCGCGAAATCAAGTTCGATACGCAATTGCCATTGTGATCGCTTGACGGGGTGACGCTGCCGCCCTTCGCCTGCGCGGCGCCTGTTTTATCGACGCTCGTCGAGTCAGTAATCAGACGGTGCCGTGCGATTCCGCGGCTTTGGCACGATCGGCCGCTGCGCCACCGGTTCGTGCCGGGAGTACCTCCAATTCCTGCAACACCTCCAGCTTGCGGGCGCCCAAACGACGCTTGAGTTCTCCCAGATCGATCTGGCTGAGCGTCGACGCGCCACGCTCGCGGTCCGAAACACGGGGCGGAGCCGCCGGTAGCACCACCTCCACGTCGAGCCCCGTGCTCAGGTAGTGGATGTTGACTGCGGCGGCCTGCATACCGCCCGCCGCCAACGCCGCGTTGACCTCCGTGATCACCCGCTCCCGCGCCGGCAGATCGACAGGCAGATGCGACACCGCATCGTTCTCAGGGTCGACGTGGATCAGCGCGTCGAGTACCCGGTTGTCGCTCAGCACGCGCAGGCGCGCCGATTCGGCAATGTAGTGCCCCTCGGAGACGGAGATCAGCGGATCGACCAGGATGTGCGCGTCGACGAGCGCGAAGTCGCCCATCTTGCGTGTGCGCATTTCATGCACTTCGCGCACGCCGGGGGTCGCGAGCAGCAACGCGCGGACGTCGGCGGAGGCGGCTTCGTCGAGCGCGCGGTCGGAAAGATCCTGCAGCGCGTCCCAGCCGAACATCCAGCCCATGCGCGCAACCATAAAGCCGACGATCGCCGCGGCAATCGGATCGAGCAGACGCACGCCGGCAAGGCTACCGACAATGCCGATCGCAACCACCAGCGACGACGCCGCGTCCGAGCGCGCATGCCATGCGTTCGCGATCAACATGGCCGAGCGCACGCGCTGCGCTTCACGCAGCATGTAGCGAAACAGGCTCTCTTTGGAGATCAGCACCAGCACCGCGACCGCGAGCGCACTCGCATGCACGGCGGGAATGCTTTGCAAGTCGGCGAGGCGTGTGCCAGCACGCCACAACATGCCGACACCCACCGCAATCAATGACGCGCCCAAAAATAATGAAGCCACCGTTTCATAACGGCTATGTCCGTAATTGTGATCGGCATCGGGCTTCGCGCCGCTATGCCGATTGGCAAACAGCACGACAAAATCGGAAATCAGATCGGCGAGGGAATGGACACCGTCGGCAACCAGCGCCTGAGAATGCGCAAACAGGCCGACGACGATTTGCAGTGTCATCAACACCGCATTGAGCGCAATACTCACAAACGTGCTTTTGCGCGCAACGCTATGTTTCTCGGCGGATTGGGCGGTGGAGGCGGAAGGCATCGTGAAATGGGGTGAAAAAAGTGCGTCCCCGTATTCTACCCGCGGCACTCCGAAGCAGACGGCGAAAATCTAAAAAATTCCTTTTAAATCATGTGGTTATCTAAACGAAAAGCATTCGCGTTCAATTCCCGAAGTGCGCGCGGCAAAATACCACACGAATACGCCGCACAAACAAAAAAACCGCGCCCTAACGGTACGCGGCTTTCTTTGGCCAGATCAGTGCGCGCTAAGCGCACTGACTGGATCAAGTCGTATTACCAGCGGGCCGAGGCAGTACTTTGCCGGCCACGAGCATTACTTCTGGATCAGGAATTTCTCACGGTCCAGACCTGCGATCCAGCGCGGCGGCTTGCCACGGCCCGACCACGTGCTGCCGCTGTCCGGGTCACGATACTTCGGCGCGACGCCTGCGCGCGGGCGAGCGGCTTTAGCGCCCTTCGCTGCGCGGCCACCGCCTAGTTCGGTCAGCGAGATGCCGTAGTCGGCCATTTTCTGCTTGATCTCATTCAATACTTCTGCGTATTCACGCGACTTCGCTTCTTCAATCTGCTTTTCAAGCTTCTCGCGCTGTGCGAGTAGTTCTTTGTAGGAAGACATAGGTTCCCTTGTAGTTTGGATAAATGACTGCCAGTCTTAAGCCGGCTTGCCCTTTGAAGGTGTTCATGCCTCGGAATTTTTTGGCGAGATTAACACAAAATAGAAAGCCCACAAAAGCAGGCATGAAAAATTAATCGAAATTCGTTTCAAAAAGTTTCCCGCGTAACTTTGCATCCTACGCTTTCTTTCAAACGCCTGATTTCGGACGTCACTGAAAACGGCCGTGATCCCTCGTATTTACGTGATTATTTATCAAAAAATGGAAATTCAGATAGCGATCCGGCATAAACATTTCATGGAATGATAACTTTCATATAAGCATCCCGCGTGCATTTTTCGGGAGACACCGGCTCCTCTATTGGTACATGAGTGTTTTCCCGGAAACACAATCAAACTAATTCGTTTGTCGTTTGATGCAACCTTCAAGCGCCGTATGCAAGGTTTCGGGGGTCAGCCCGGCGTCGTCGAAGGCGAGCCGCTTGCGCACACCTGCCAGCTTCAGATCCGCGCCGTATCGGTCAACGCCAAGCAGTTGGAACGCCCCACCGCCGCCGTAAGCGCGGTTGAATTCTTCGATGAGCGCATTCTCCTCATCGACGCCGAGTGGCGGCAGCGAATCGAGTTCGGCCCCACTCAACCATCCCATCGCACCGAAGCCGCCGATGTAGCGCAACCGCTCGAGCTTCATCGCCCAGAAAGTGAAGTCCCCGAGAACAAGGTAGCGCTCCGCATCCGGGTGATAGCGCAAGTAGCGCTGTACGACCTCCGGCGTCGAGTCGACGGGTTCGAAGGTGCCCAGCAGCGTGACGCGCTGCCCGCTCAGCACGTCGCCGTCGGGGGCGTCGACCACCAGAAAACCGGCGCGCGGATCGGCGCGCAGGTTGTGGGTATGCTCGGCGAGCCGGCTCACCAGAATCGTCGGGCGATGCCGCGTGTCCGGAGCGAATGGCAGCATCGACGGATACGGAAAACCTTCCGGCTGGCGCGCGTGCGTGGCGAGCGTGCCGACAGCGGCCGTGTGCAGCAGATGCAGCGGAGCATGAGCGGGAATGTTCAAGAGCGCATACCTCGGTAGAGGGGTGGATGGGTGGCGAATCGCCGAGGGCACAGCCACGGAACGAGGACGGCGAACCATCTGCACCGCCTGTCACGTTGACGCCGAATAATCGCCAGTATCCGCCGCCCCCCTTCCAAACATAAGGCCGCCCACTTCGATAGAATCGAAAATCCGCTTTCAACGCGCTTACCCCACGTGTGCTTTTTCGCCACGCGACTCCCTTCCACGAGATTTCAGTGCCCGACCACCAACCCGCCGAATTCGCCACGCTCCCCGCCGCTCACCGCGACCTGTCCGACACCGCTCGACAGCGGGCGCGCTACGCCACGATGGCGGTCTTCTTCATCGCCGGCATGATGTACGCGTCGTGGGGGGTGCATGTGCCGACGGTGCGCGACCGCTTCCATCTGAACGCGGCGCTGCTCTCGTTCGCGCTGCTGGCCGTGGCCGGGGGCTCGATCGGCGCGATGGCGGCGAATGCTTCATGGATCGCGCGGGTCGGCACGCGCCGCGCCTGCCTCGCCGGCGGGCTCGTGATGGCGGTTTGCGCGGCGCTGATTCTGGTCGTACCGGCGTACTGGATGCTGCTGGTCGTGCTGGCCATCTTCGGCGCGGGCATGGCGACGCTCGACGTCGCCATGAACGCCGAAGCCAGCGCCGTGGAGAAAGCACTGGGCAAGCCGATCATGTCGGCGCTGCACGGCATGTTCAGTGTCGGCGGGATGTTCGGCGCGGCGGTCGGCGGTGCGTTGCTGTCACGAGGCATGGCGCCGGCGCTGCATCTGGCACTGGCCGCCGCGGTCAGCGCGCTGGTCCTCGTGAGCGCCTGCCCGTCGGTGTTGCCGCACGTGCCGCACGCCGAGCACCCGGACTCCGCCACGCCGCGCGCGAGCCGCTGGCGCTCGCCGGCGCTGTGGGCGCTCGGCGCGATTGCGCTGGTCGCGCTCATCGCGGAAGGCGCGATGTACGACTGGGCCACCGTCTATATGCGCGACGTCGTACTGGCTACGCCCGCGCTCGCGAGCGCGGCGTACGCGGCATTCTCAGGCGGCATGGCGGCGGCGCGATTTGCCGGCGACGCGGTGCGCGCCCGCTTCGGCGCGCCGCAACTGGTGATGTTGAGTGCGACGCTCGCCTGCGCCGGTATGGTCGACGCGCTGCTGCTGCCGAATTCGATCGCGGCGCTCATCGGCTTCGCGCTGATCGGCCTTGGCCTCGCGAACATGATGCCGGTGCTGTTCGCGGCGGCGGCGAACGTGAAGGGCGTCCACGCGGCCGAAGGGCTCGCGCACGTCGCGGGGCTCGCGTACTTCGGGTTGCTGCTTGGGCCGGTGATCATCGGTGCGGTGACGCAGCTGACCAATCTGACGATCGGTTTGTCGGTCGTCGCCGTGTGTTCCGCGTCGATCGCGGTTGCCGGTCCGAAGGTGCTGCGGCGCCTGAAGATCTGACGCCGAAGCGCGGCGGCGGCTTCGAGCACCGGGAGTGGAACGGGCAACTCAACCGGCAACCCGCTCGCGCCGATCACCGGCCTACTGACCACGGTCACGGGCACTTTGACCGGCGCGGTGAGTTCGGGCGGCGGCTTGCCCGGCCTCGGCAGCCTCGCGACAAAGAAGTGACGAATTCGAATAACGGCGGCACATAACGGCGCAGCAAAACAAGCGTCGCAAGAGAAGAAGCGAGCTGGGCAACCGGCTCGCCTTTTTTATGCCCGCACCGCACGCTTAACTGTCGCGTCATGAGTCGAATAGGACGGGTCGCTGCGTTTCGAAGCGAATACCTGAACGCCGCGATTCAAAACAACCTCCGGTGCCCCCGCGTCAAAGTTCGTGATACGTATCGTAGTGACGCGAAAAATCGTTACCCCGCAGAAAATTGGTGAACGTCATCGTCACCGATGCGTCGAGTCCTTCCACGTAATGCCACCAGCCAATCGGCAGAAACAGCAATTCGCCGGGCGCGAGCGTGCATTCGAGCAGATGCGCGTTGCGCATGGACGGAAAACGTTCGTAGTCGATTGCGTGGCCGTCCACCTGCGAATAGCAATGCAGATGGTTCGCCATCTGCGGCGTATCGGATAACGGCACCAGTTTGATCCGCTTACGGCCGATCACCTGAGCCATGAAGTTATTGGTCAGATCGTGATGAAACGGCGTTCGGGTGCCGGGCGGTCCCATCCAGAAGAAGCCCGTATCCGGCGATTCGCCATCGAGATATTCGCCGATGACCGGCACATCCGCCCATAACCCCGCGAGCGCCGTGCGATTGCGGGAGGTGTTATTCGCGGTCATGTAGAAATCGTTGGTCGGACCGCTGCGTTCGACGAGATCGACATAATCGGCGAAACGCATCATCCGCTTGAGCTTCGGCTGATTGATCTCGTAATTGGCATCCGACTCGCGGCCGAACTGCACCTCGACTTCGGCGTTGCCGCAACGCCCGCGCAGATAGTCGAAAGTCCATCGGGTGCGCGCGGGCCAACAATCGAATGCGCCGGTGATGATGACCGGCCGGTTCTGAAAGTAGTACTGCTCGAAGAATTCATCGCGCGATAAACGCTCGCGCCGCTCGATTACGCCGCTCGCCGCGCGCATGCTGTCGAGCGCGCCATACACCGACAAAATCCACTCGCGCTTACGCAAACGATTGCGCAAGCGTGCGGCCCCATGAAAATAAGGACTCGCGAGCACCGCATCGATTTCGCGCGCGGCGTGTGCCGGCGCGAAACCGTGTTCGACCAGCGCGTCATGCAACGCGGGCGGCGCGGCGTCGAGCAGCAGATTTTCGGCAATCCAGCGGCGCCAGTCGTCATCGATCGAGCGGGTCACAGTGGTCACGGCATTTCCTCATATGGTGTACGCAACCGTGAGTCTCTTATGCCAGCGCCCAAAAGAAAAGGCACGCAAAGCCTGACGGCCTGCGTGCCTTTTAACCAGTTGACCGAAGACAGCCAATAAGCCGTCCCCAGTCGCGCGGATTTACATCTTCACGACATCGAGCAGCGTCTTCTTGCCCGACTTGTAGTTGTACAGCGAGATCACGCCGTGTTGAAGGTCGCCCTTCGAGTCGAACGTGGTTTCACCGATCACACCCTTGTAGTCGGTGGTCGGCATCGCTGCGAGGATCTTCGCCGGATCGGTCGAACCAGCACGCTTCATCGCGTCGACGATGATGTACACCGCGTCATACGTGAACGGAGCGTAGATCTGGATCGGCTGACCGAAACGCTTCTGATACTTGGCGAGGAACGCCGGGCCGCCAGCCATCTTTTCGAGCGCCATACCGGCTTCCGAGCAGACGATGTTGTCGGTTGCATCGCCAGCCAGATCCGACAGCTTGTCGGTACAGACGCCGTCACCTGCCAGCACCTTCGCACGCAGGCCGAGCTGCTTGGCTTGCTTCGCGAACGGGCCGCCGGTGGCGTCCATGCCGCCGTACATGATCGCATCCGGGTTTTCACCCTTGATCTTCGTCAGAATCGCGCGGAAGTCGACAGCCTTGTCGTTGGTCGCGTCATGCGACATCACGTTCAGGCCGAGCGACTTGGCGGTCTTCTCGAATTCGTTCGCGAGACCCTGGCCGTAAGCGGTCGAGTCGTCGACGATCGCGACGCTCTTCACTTTCAGACCCTTCGCTGCGTAGTTAGCCAGTGCCGGACCTTGTTGCGCATCGGTCGCGACGACGCGGTACGTCGTCTTGAAACCTTGTTGCGTATAGGCCGGGTTGGTGGCCGACGGCGAAATCTGCACGATGCCCGCATCGCTATAGATCTTCGATGCCGGAATCGACGTGCCCGAGTTCAAGTGACCGACGACGGCGACGACCTTGTCGTCGACCAGCTTCTGTGCGACTTGAGTTGCCGTGCGCGGGTCGGCCGCATCGTCTTGCGGATCGAGTTGCAGCGTGATTTTCTGGCCACCGATCGTCAGGCCCTTGGCGTTGATTTCCTCAACTGCCAGGCGCGCGCCGTTTTCGTTGTCTTTACCCAGGTGAGCGATACCGCCGGTCAACGGCGCAACGTGACCGATCTTGACGACCGTGTCGGCTGCAGCCGATGTTGCCAACGTCGCGAACAGCATCGCCGCAGCGCTGATCGGCAACAGCTTTTGAATCTTGATGTTCATGTAAGTCTCCAGTTTCGGTCCCAAAAACAACGTAATCGCCCTGTGCCCCCGCTTCCCCAACACGTGTCGCTCAGTCCCGTGGACGATCACGCCGGTTGCATCGTTCATGCACTTGGCCAGCACCTTTGCCGGACTGTTTGTGACAGGCGGCAAACCGTACTTGCGCGCAAGTGTAGGTGATCAAATTAATTTGTGGGACTTTTTTGAGAAAGTGGGATGAACACTAATAGCGTTTATCCCACAGTGGCCCGTTCGGGCTGGCTTGACTGGCTGGAGATCGCCAACCCATGCGGGTTTCCGCCAGGTGAGGCTTTATTCTAAAAGCTGCGGCTCGAGACTTTCCCGGCTAAAACCATTAGTGATTCGAACCGGTTCCGTGCTTAAAAATCAAGCGCTTCGCAATCGATTGCGAAGCGCGCCGGGAGTGCCGCCAAATCCTTATTTGAATGCGGCGATCCGTGCCGTCGCGGCACGCCATTCCTGCTCGAGTTGCGCCATCAATTCGGCGGCGCCGAGGTCTTCACTGCGCGCACGGACCAAGGGTGCACCCTGGCCCGACCAGAGCGAAAGATAGTCGCCGTTCTGCGCGCGGCCCGCGCTTTGACGCAGTTCCTGCGTCAAAGCATTTTGCACGGGATACGGCGCGATCTTGTCCATCGTTTCGCTCAAGCGTTGCATCAACGGGTTGCGTATGCCACGGGCATGGCGTCCGGTGATCGCGCGCGTGACCGACGTCGACGTGTCGGACATCGCGCGTACTCGGGTTTTCCATGCCTGCGGTATTGCGCTTTCGTGACAGGTGAGGAACGCGGTGCCCATCACCGCGGCTTGCGCACCGAGCGCGAGGGCGGCGACAATGCCGCGTCCATCCATGATGCCGCCCGCGGCCAGTACCGGCAGTCCGGTCGCATCGACGAGTTGCGGCACGAGCGCCATGGTGCCGATCAGCGCTTCCTCGAATGCGCCGATGAACGTGCCGCGATGCGCGCCCGCTTCCGCGCCTTGCGCGGCGATCGCGTCCGCGCCGGCGTCGCGCCATGCCACACCTTCGGCAACGTGCGTCGCAGTGCCTATTACATAGAGGCCATTCGCATGCAGCCGTGTCACGTCATCGGCGCAGAGCAGACCGAATGTGAAACTCGCCACCGGCACGCGCAATTCGATCAGCATGTCCAGTTGCGCGCGGAAGTCCGGCGCGTAGCGTTCGAGCGGCTGGCCCGGCGGCAAGCCAAGATCGGCGCGCAATGGATCGATCGCTTCGAGCGCGCGCCGCACGGTGGCATCGTCGGGCGCGGCGGAGTCGAGCACGAACAGATTCACGCCGAACGGACGATCGGTCAGCGCGCGAATCGCCGCGACTTCGCTCGCGATCTTCTCGGGCGACAACGCCGCGCCCGCGAGAAAGCCGAGCCCGCCCGCACTCGACACGGCCGCCACCATCGCCGGCGTGGTCGCGCCGCCGGCCATCGGCGCCTGCACCACCGGCACCCGCATTTCAAAACGCTGCGCAAACGGCGTCACAAAACTGTCTTCACTCATGATCTATTCCTTTTCCGGCAATACGCTCGCAACAGGGGCGAGCCGATACGCCGACTCTACCGACGCGAACCACGACGGAAAAATGAATTATCAAGAATGTTTCATTCGCCTTACGAGAACAGCGCCGCGCGGCGCGGCTCGTCAACCCGCTCCCAGCCGCGCTGCAAGGCGGTTCTTTTGATGGCACACTAACTGCCGCTTCAGGCATTCGGGCCTCTGGCATTTTCGTTAAGACCGGCCTCGCGCAATCTCGTGCAGGCCAATGGAGAACAGCATGAGCACGACTTCCCGATGGATCGACATCCCCGCCGGCGACGACAGTTTCGGCGGCTACCTTGCGCTGCCTAAAGGCGGCAAAGGTCCGGCCGTCATCATCATTCAGGAAATCTTCGGCGTGAACGGCCATATCCGCTCGATCGCGGACCAGTACGCGCAGGACGGCTATGTCGCGCTCGCACCGGACGTGTTCTGGCGCGTGCAGCCGCGCGTCGAATTGACGTACGACGGCGCCGATCGCGACAAGGGCATCGAACTGATGCAGAAGACCAACCTCGACCAGGCCGTCACCGACATCGGCGCAGCCGCGGCGGCATTGCGCGCGATGCCCGAAGTCACCGGCAACGTCGCGGCCATCGGCTACTGCTTCGGCGGCCGGCTCGCGTATCTGGCCGCGGCGCAAGGCTCGGTCGACGGCGCAGTCGCCTACTACGGCGGCGGCATCCAGAACCAGCTCGATCAGGTGCCGAACATCCGGGTGCCGATGCAGTTCCACTACGGCGAACTCGACGCGCATATTCCGCTGTCGGATGTCGGCCAGATTCAGGAACGCTTCGCCGGCCGCAGCGACGTCGAGTTCTACATTTATCCGAACGCTGATCACGGCTTCAACTGTTCGGAGCGCGCATCGTATAACCAGCGCGCGTCGGCGTTGGCGCATGGCCGCACGCTGACGTTCCTCGGCGAGCGTCTGTACTGACGTCGGCACCGCGCGATTCTGAATCGCGCAATGGATTCGCGCACGTGCTGCACCCTGTCGAATCCGCGTGACAAACGCTCGCGAGTCACTCGAACTCGGTTACTCTCCCAAAGACGGCGTGTCGGCGACACGCCGTCTTTTTCCATGTGTGACGATCAACCCGGGCGACGGCAAGCCCGGCAAAACGGGTTCATCCCGTGCATAGGCAACCGGCAGAATTCATACTCGATAGCGAGGACTCATCCGCCGTGCAATCAGACTATCTCGCCCATGACGCCATCGGCCTCGCCGAACTGGTGCGCACTCGCCAGGCCAGCGCGCGCGAATTGATCGACATCGCGATTTCGCGCACCGAAGCCGTCAATCCCGCGATCAACGCGATTGTCCTGAAAGACTACGACGCAGCCCGCCAACGCGCGTCACGCGACGACGCGAACAGAACCAACGGCGCGCAGGCTCCAGAGAGCACGGGCGCGCAGATCGCCCTGTCCGGCGTGCCCTTTCTGATCAAGGACCTCGGCGCGCCGGTCGCCGGCCTGCGCATGGCAATGGGCAGCCGCCATTACCGCCACTTCATTCCGGAGCAGGATGCCCCGGTGGTCGCGCTCGCGAAAGCAGCCGGCCTCAACATCTTCGCCAAAACCAGCACCTCCGAACTCGGCCAGATGCCTTATACGGAGCCCGAACTATTCGGTGCGTGCCGCAATCCGTGGAATCTCGATCACACGCCCGGCGGTTCGAGCGGCGGCTCGGCCGCAGCCGTTGCCGCCGGCATCGTGCCGCTCGCGCATGCATCGGACGGCGGCGGCTCGATCCGCATTCCGGCCTCGTGCTGCGGACTGTTCGGCCTCAAGCCTTCACGCGGACGCGTGCCACGCGCAACGCCACCCGGCGCCGGCGAACTCGGCATCGATCTCGGGATTTCGCGCAGCGTGCGCGACAGCGCGTTGCTGCTCGATCTGCTCGCGGGCAATGCGGACCGGCCGCTCGGCGCACCCGGCACCTTTCTGGGCGCGAGCCGCGAGCCGTGCAAGCCGCTGAACATCGCCTACGTCACCGACCCGATGCTGGCGCCGACGCTTTCCGCCGATTCGCGCGCCGCACTCGAAGACGCCGCGAAACTCGCCCACTCGCTCGGCCATAACATCGAGCCGGTTTCGCTCGGCATCGATTTCGCGACGGTCCGCCATGCATTTCTCACGCTGTGGTCCGTGACGGCGGAAGACCTGGTGCTGAACGCCGAGCGCATCAGCGGCCACAAGCCGCTGCGCGCGGAGTTCGAAATCTCGACGTGGGCAATGGCGCATGTCGGCCGCAAGCTCGGTGAGAGCGGCCTGCCCGCCGCGCTCGAAGAACAGCGCCGCATTACCGAGCGCCTCACCGATCTGCTGCATCGCTACGATGCGATCCTGTGCGCGACGCTTGCCGCGCCGCCGATCAAGATCGGTGAAATGCAACCAACTCCCGCTGAACGGATGCAGATGCGTGCAGTCACCGCGATGCCGCTCGAAGCGCTGATGAAACGGCTGCTGCAAGAAGCATCGAACAAGGCCTTCGCGTGGGCGGGATGCACGGAGTTGTTCAACCTGAGCGGCCAGCCGGCGATGTCGGTGCCGCTTTACTGGAATGCGCGCGGCTTGCCGATCGGCGTGCAATTCGCGGCGCGCACCGGCGGCGAAGCGACGCTCTTGCGGCTCGCGGCACAACTCGAAGCGGCCCGGCCGTGGTTCGACAAGCGGCCGCCGTTGATGAAGGCGCGGAGTTAGAGTAAGCGGCGCGCCAGGTCCGCGCGGATGTCGATGAGCAGCGGTTCAGGCCGTCTTGCGCTGCGCATCCAGATCCACGTGCCGCCTGCCCGGAATGCAGGCCACCGCGACGATCGACAGCGCCAATCCGCCCATCACGTAATAAGTCGGCGCAAGCGGTGAGCCGGTCGTTTCGATCAGCCACGTCACGATGAACGGCCCAAACCCGCCGAACACCATCACCGCGATGTTATAGGCGAGCGATAAACCGATCGAGCGAACGTTCGCCGGAAACAGCTCGGCGATCAGCGCACCGAACGGCCCGTAATAGCCTGATAGCGTGATCGACAGAAGCGCCTGGACGAAAATCAGCTTCGACACGCTCGGGCTGGCCGCGAGCCATGCGAACAGCGGATAGATGATCACGAGCGTGATCGTCAGCGACCACAGCGATAAGCCCTTGCGTCCCACCTTGTCCGACCACGCGCCGGTCAGCGGCGAGAGCACGGTCAACAGCAGATTACCGACGATCACCGCATAAAACGACTGCGCGTAGGGCAACTTCAGTTGATTGACTGCAAAGGTCGGCAGATAGCTGATCAGCACATAGATCGTCACGGTGAGCGCGATCACCGAGCCGAGTCCGCACAATACGTCGCGACTATGGTTCCTGAAGACTTCGCCGAGCGTGGCGCGCGGCGCGGTTTTCTGCGCGAGCAGAAAGGCTTCCGAATCGGCGAGATGCCGGCGGATGTAAAAGCCGACCGGTCCGATGATCAAGCCCAAAATGAAGGGCGCGCGCCAGCCCCAGGATTTCAACGCGTCGGGCGACAAGCCGCGCGTGATCAGCGCGCCCACCGCCGCACCGAGCAGAAGTGCCGCCGCCTGGCTCGCCATCTGCCAACTGCCGTAGAAGCCGCGTTTCGAGAACGGCGCCGCCTCGATCAGCAACGCCGTCGAACTGCCGAACTCACCGCCGGCGGAAAAGCCCTGCAATAGTCGGCCGAGCACGATCATGAGCGGCGCGCCGATGCCGATCGCCGAATACGGCGGCGCAATGGCGAGCAGCAGAATGCCGAGCGTCATCAGCGCGATCACGAGCGACAACGCCGCCTTGCGTCCCGCGCGATCCGCATAGAGTCCGAGCACGATGCCGCCGATTGGCCGCATCACGAAAGCGACGCCGAAGGTCGCGGTGGTCAGCAGCAGCGATGCATAGTCGTTGCTCGCCGGAAAGAACAATTGCGCGATCACCACCGTGAGGAATCCGAACACGGTGAAGTCGTACCATTCGAGCGCATTGCCGATGACCGCAGCGACGACGGCACGTGTATTGAGACTTCTCGACGCGGGTGCCATGCGAATCTCCAGCCTGCGAAAAGTGCTCGACATAGGTCGTGGCGAACGCCATCGCGCGTGAGGACGCGTCAAGGCGCGAGAGCAAAAACTGCGCTTGCGTCGGTGTAATCGCCTTGGCGTGTAAAGAGCGCACAAGCTGTTTTCAAGCGGCAAAAAGGCGTCTGCCGCAATGACGGAAGACGCCTCGGCAAGGGGGCTTCGATCGAGCGCCGCGATGTTGCGGCGCATCTCGCGTGGCACCGACCAGGTGCCGCGTTCAAAGGCGCCTAGGCTTTCTTGTTATATGCGCTGCACCAACCCTTGCTCGCGACCTGCTTGCCCGCGAACATCGGGCAGGGGGCGTAGGCATCGGTGGCCTTGCCCTGAAAGAAACTACAGTTGCCGCAGTCCTGGCCCGCGGCATATTTCGCGAACTTCGCCTTGTCGACCTTGCTCGCGTCTTCTTTATAGCCGAGTGCTTGCGCGGTCGGGTCGCTTTCGGCGACCTTCGGTGCATCCGCGAAAGCCTGGCGCGACAAGGCGAAGGTGGAAGCCACACCGAGGCTGGTGATCAAAAACGTACGACGGGAAGATTTCATGGGGACTTACTCCGTTTTATGAACTGATCGCCGTTCTAGTGACAGCGGTCCTCAAGCATAGCAATGAAGCCGCCGCGCGTGATGCCCCAAATGATAGAGATAACCGAATTGCCACTGCGCCTCGCTCGATGACCCGGCGAGGCGTTGCAGCATGAAATGAAGACGGCTTGCGCAAGCCAGCGCCGCGACATTGCGTGAGCGCGACCCGTTCAGGCGCGCCCGCTCAACTCGCATACCCGCTGCGCAATCGCGAGCGACGCCGTCAAACCCGGCGACTCGATACCGAACAGATTGACGAGTCCACGCACGCCGTGCGCGGCCGGCCCCTGTATCACGAAGTCGGCGGCAGGTTCGCCCGGGCCGGATAGCTTCGGACGAATACCCGCATACGCGGGCTGCAAGGCGTCGTCGGGAAGCGCGGGCCAGTATGCGCGAATCGCCGCGTAGAACGAGTCCGCGCGGCGTGGATCGACGTCGTAATTGATCGCATCGACCCACTCGACGTCGGGACCGAAGCGTGCCTGGCCGCCGAGGTCGATGGTCAGATGCACGCCGAGGCCGGCCTCGTTGGGCATCGGATAAATGAGCCGGCTGAACGGCGCGCGCCCCGAGATACTGAAGTAGTTGCCGCGTGCCAGATAGAGCGGTGGGACGTGACGCGCGTCGAGTCCGCGGATCTTGCGCGCCAGCGCATTCGCGTACAGGCCGGCGCTGTTGATCACGCAGCCGGCGCTGATGGTGGTCGGCGCGTCGCCGCCGACGGTGATGACGAAGCGTCCATTGTTCGCCTCGATCGCGGTCACCGGCGCATGAAACGCGCACACCGCGCCGTCGCGTTCGGCATCGCCCTGCAGCGCCAGCATCAACTGATGACTATCGACGATACCCGTCTGCGGCGAGAACACCGCCTCGACACATTCGAGCGCCGGCTCGAGCGCTTGCGCCTGATCGCCGCTGATCCGCAGCAGATCGAGCACGCCGTTGTCGCGCCCCTTGGCCATGATGCTTTCGAGCTGAGGAATCTGGTTGCGCGAAGTGGCCACCAGGAGCTTCCCGCAGCGCGAATGCGGGATGTTGCGCTCGGCGCAATAGTCATAGAGCATCTCGCGGCCGCGCACGCAGAGCGCGGCTTTCAGCGAGCCGCGCGGATAGTAGATGCCCGCGTGAATCACTTCGCTGTTGCGCGAGCTGGTGCCCACGCCGATCGCCTCGGCCGCTTCCAGCACGATCACCTCGCACCCGCGCGCTGCCAGCGCGCGTGCCACGGCAAGACCGATCACGCCCGCGCCGATCACTACACATTCGATTTGGTCCATGTCCCTTGACGCGGCCGGCTTCGCCGCGCACTGCCTCGTTCATCCGATAGAGAGGAAGACAGGATGCGAAGTTCGCGCGCCGCTCACCGCTCGCTGTCGAACGCACCTGCCCTTTCGCAACCGCTACGCAAAATTGTACGACGCCGTACAGACAGAAATGCCCGCGAGTCGGAGCGACTGCGGGCATTCGGTATTGAGCGCGTCTCAAACGTACCGGCCGGACTGATTCAGTGTACGCCGTCGAAGCGTATGGCGCTCGCTTCTTCTCTCAAGCGAACACGATGCGTTCTATACACGCGCCGGACAGAGGCAGGCCGTCACGCCACTCAGTTCTGCGTGTTCACCGTGCGATGCGATGCAGCGACCAGGCCGCTCGCCACTTGCGCACGCGGCGCGGTGTAGCTGTCGAGTGCGGCTTGCTGCGCATAGGCCGGCGCATTCGGATTCACATTCAATTGACCGCTCGCGCGGGCTTCGGCCAACTCGGCCTTCACCTCGGCACGGCTTTTGGGACTGTTGCCGGGCGTGGCGCTCACGCTGTCGGCCGAAATCGGCGCGTACGGATTCTGATTCAGTTCGCCGGCTGCGCGAGCGCGCGCCACTTCCGCCTTGACTTGAGCACGGGTCACGCCGCTCGGTTGCGTGTAGGTGGCGACTTCCGGCCGATATGACGTCGCCGGACCATAACCGCTCGCGAAAGCCGGTGCGGCGATAGCGGCAGAGAAAAGCAAGGCGAAGGAAGCGGTTCTCATGATGGTTTCCAATAGTCGTTGATGGTGTGGGTTCTGTGCGTTGCGCGATGACGTCTGGCCTCGTGCGCAGCCGTCATCTCGTTAGGCCTCAGTGTATTCCCTGACTATTGAAAAACTAGACCGATTGAAATCAACTTAGCATCTCAAAAATAGCAACAATTGCTTCAGCATTCACTCCGTTTCCAGCAGAGATTCCCCCTTTGAATCGAAAAAAGCCGCCCGGAGGCGGCTTTCGTGCGAAAAAAGGGCAAAAATGCTCAAAAACCGATCGGTTTTCGCCGGTTGCCGTAGTCGAGACGGATATCGCCCGGTTCGATCCGATCGCGCCCGTCGATTCGCGCCGCGCCGAAGCCGTTCAGAATCGCGCGGCGCATTTCACGCGGCGACGCGAGCTTCAGCGCATCGAGCGCGGGCTCGCCGAGCACTTCGGGAAAACGCAGCCCCCAGTTGTGCGCCGAGCGGATTTCGTCGTAGATCGCTTGTGCGATGCGCCGCGCGCCGTCGTGATCCGGCGGCGGAATCTCGTACACGTTCATCCGGTTCAGGATCGGCTCGGGAATCGAGCGCTCGTCGTTGGCCGTCGCAATCCAGATTACGTTGCCCGCGTTGATCGGAATCTCGGCGAACTCGTCGATGAAACTCTGCGCGGTGTCGTGTTCGAGCAGCGCGTAGAGCGCGCCGAGCGGATCGTATTGCGAATCGCCGGTGGCCTTGTCGATTTCGTCGACGGCGATCACCGGGTTCGCGTAGCTGCCGTTCACGAGTGCATCGAACACCTTGCCCGGCTTCGCGTTCTTCCATTGCGACGACGCGCCCGACAGAATCCACCCCGCCGTCAACGAACTCATCGCTACGTATTGGTAAGCGGTGCCGAGCAGACGCGCCAACTGTTTCGCAAAGTGCGTCTTGCCGATGCCGGGGTCGCCGAGCAACAGGACCGGCATCAGCTCGAGCCGGTCTTCGGTTTCGAGACACAGCGCGACCTGCTTGCGGATGTCGTCGAGCGGCGCCGAAAAATTGGGCAGCGCGGCGATCAGATCGTCGATCGACGGCATCCGGTTCGGCTTGACGCAGAAGCGCAGATTGCCGGTCTTCAGCATTTTTTCGTACGTTGCGCGCAGCGCCTCGTTCGCGCCGTCGCCGAGATCGTTCAACGCGGTCTCGACCTGATCGAGGTCGTACACCCGGCTGAAAGACGCTACGGCGATTTCCTGTTTGACCATTGCTGTTGTCATCGCTCACCCCGTCTGGCTGGTCCTGCTGCGGCGGCACCTCGCGGGCACCGTTTCAAGTCCAGTGTAACGACGACATATTCGCGTGCAAGCCAGCAGTCCTGCTGCTCTGCTGCTAACAACGCGCTGCTTCCGGCGACAGCCCGACAGAAGCGCTCTTGCAATTGCGGAGCGTATCCGCAATGTATCTTTGCTGAACCAGGCTCCCGTTGACGTGTCAGAAAACCGTTGCAGCTATCAGGGGTAAGATGGCTCCCTGACCCTACAGGCCGAGGTTGAGCCGGAGATTCCTTCTATGTGGAAAACGAGTATCGTCGCCGTGCTGCTTGGGACTTCGTTGCTTGCGAATGCACAACAACCGCCCGCGCAGCAGGTCGTGCAATGGCAATTGCAGGTGATGAGCGACGGTCAGCAGATCGACGCGTTCGACGGCACCACCACGGTCGGCCAGGCGCGCACGGATACGCATCACAGGATGGTGCAGCACAACGTGGGCTGTAAAGACCAGCCCGCCGGCAGCCTCGATCTGTCGCGCACGCTGACCATCTCACCGTTACGGGTGGACGCGAACGAGATCATGCTGTCGATCGACGCGCAGGAAACGCTCGAAGATCCCACCGCCCGGCAAACCGACATCGGCTGCAAGCTCCCGCCGCAGCCGCGCCAGGTGAACGCGAGCCATCCGGGTCTGATCGTAACGCCGGGTCAGTGGGCGAGCTGGACGATCGTCAACGCCAATCCGAACCTCGTGTACCGCGTGCGTGCAAGTCTCGCGGACAGCGCCAGCAATGGAAAGTGATGCAAACAACGCGCAACCATCGGCAAACAACCAGGCCTTCAAACAGAACACGTGGATAACGCGGCATGCGAAACCCAGAAGAATTGATCCGCGAGAAGCTCGCGCCGAACGATTTCGTCGCGGTGAGCTGGAACCTGCACAAGGGCCGCACGCCGCTCGGCTTTCAGGCCTGGCAGGCGATGCAGCGCTGGGTCCAGTCGACTCAC
Organism: Paraburkholderia sp. TE9906; assembly: GCF_056279605.1. Lineage (NCBI taxonomy): Bacteria > Pseudomonadati > Pseudomonadota > Betaproteobacteria > Burkholderiales > Burkholderiaceae > Paraburkholderia > Paraburkholderia sp. TE9906. The sequence continues at coordinate 409,803 of NZ_JBWCCT010000008.1, read as the reverse complement.
GCGGACGCCTATTTCTTGCAGGAAGCAATGGCGCGGCGCATGCCGTCGCCGGTGCTCGCGAGCAGTTTCGGCGCGCCGATCGGCGATCCTCTGAACGATGTCTGGCATTGCCAGGCCACTGAAATCGCGCGTGCGCTGGAACTCGAAGTGGCGCTCGGCCCGAATGTGTTCAAGCCGTCGTGGCGGCACGGCAATGCAATCCTGTCGCCGCATCCGCTCGATCTCGGCGGACGCTGGGACATCTCCGCGCATCGCTTCGAAAAGCGTGGCTTGCTGGTGGCGCGCGCGACCTTCGGTGGACACTCGGTCACGCTGCTCTGCGCGCACCTCGCGCTCACACGCCCGGCGCGTTTGCGGCAGATGAACTGGATCGCGCACTGGATCGCGAAGGAAGCGCCCGATGGTCCGCTGGTGCTGGCCGGCGATTTCAACGACTGGCGCAATGACTCCGTGCCGCTGTTTCGCGAACACGGACTGCACGAAGTGGCGACGCTGCTCGGCGAATCGGGCCGCACCTTTCCGGCCTTCTCGCCGGCGCTCGCGCTCGACAAGATGTTCGTGCGCGGCATGCAACCAATCGAATGGATCCAGCCGACGCAGGAAACCGCGTGGCTGTCGGATCACTTGCCGTATATGGCTCGCTTGCGGGTTGAATGAACGCTGGACGGGCTCACGTGAAAAAGGGCGGCCTGGGCCGCCCTTATGTTCTGCTAAACGCTCGTTCCTGCGAGCGCGCGCACCACGCAACACGACACTACCCGCGTTGCGGCGTCCACTTCAGCGTCGCGGCAATCTCCTCGCCCGGCTGCAACACACACCCGCCCACCTGTTCACGCATACCGACCGCATTGAAGCAGTCGGTGGTGTTGGTCACCGGCTCCACGCACAGTTGCGCATCGTTGGCCGGTGCGAACACCACCATGTGATCGAACGGCGCGTCGGCGGTCATTGTCAGGCGGCGGTGTTCGTCGGGCCATGCGATGGTCGCCTCGCGCCTCCAGTTGGCGAAGTTGTTGTCGAGGTCGAACGCATCGGGCGACATGCCTTCGCGCAGCGCGTCGACCGCGGGGTGCGGGCCGAGATGTGTCGGCAGTACCTCGGCGTCGGCATGCCACATGGCCTGCACGTCGGCGTACACACGGGTCTGCGCGGTACGCGGATAGTACGGGTGATGGCCCATGCCGAACGGCATCGGCCGCTCGGCAAGATTTTGCGCGGACAGCGTGATCCGCAGCGCGCCGCCGCTCAATTCGATGCGCTGCTGCGCCCGATAGCGAAACGGCCAGTCGCCGGCCACCTGCGCATCAGGCTCATGCTCGAAGTGCAGTTCCACCGAACTTTCGGTGCGCGCTCCCACCTGCCACGGACGCCGCCACGCGTTGCCATGCAACGCATGCGCGAAGCGCTCGTCGTTGCCGGACAAATCGATGGTGCCGCCGTCGAATTCGAAACGCGCGTCGCGAATCCGGTTGCAGTACGGGAACAGCGGGAAACTCGCCATCCGCAGCGGATCGCGTTGTTCGAACGCCGCGGGCGCGGCGGGCCGCAGCCAATGCAGCGGGCCCTCGGGCGTGGCCTCGTAGAAGGCCGCAAGCGCGCCACCCACGGTCGGCGCGATCACCGCCCGCAGCGTGCCTGCCGTCAACGTGACGAGCGAGGCGGCAAGCGCGGGATCGTCGAGCCACGCAAGCTCAGTGGAAAGCGGCCGGATCGGATTCAAGGAAACGTCGTCGCGCATGGTCAGTAAAGGCAGGGCCTCGGGCGGATGGCGGCAAAAACGCGCATCGGTGTCTCCTGTGACGTGCCGCGCACAGCGCGCGGCCGGCGGACCCTCGAAGTCCGCGCGACCGAGAATCGCACGACAAAGCGTATCGGTCAATATTATTAGTAATAAATTTATAGTAAGAAAGCGGTTCGGACGCTCATGAGGCACTCCCAAATGGCGGGTTAGCGCGCGTTGCCGTGCGCATATTATTAGTGGTACCGTCAGCATCACGATGCCCACGGCATGCCTTAGCTTTTGCGCCGCCAACCGCGCGGCCCGCCCAATGAAAAAATCGACTCAACGCCGTCCGACCATGACCGACATCGCCAAGCTCACCGGCGTGTCGCAATCGACTGTTTCGCTCGTGCTGAACAACGCGACCGGCGCAAAATTCTCCGAAGCCACCCGCAACAAGGTGCTCAAGGCCGCGCACGATCTCGGCTACCGGCTGTCGCTGCGCGAGCCGGTCGCGGCCTCGACCGACGAGCGCAACCTGATCGTCTATCTGGCCGACGAAATCTCCACCAGCCCGCACCCGGTGGTCAACGCAGACGGCGCACGCGACGCGGCCTATGCGAGCGGCAAGATGCTGGCGGTCTATTCGACGCACGGCAACGCCGATATAGAAAAGCAGGTGCTCGACACGATCCTCGCGAATCCGCATGTGTTCGGCGTGATCTACGCGACCGTCTACACGCGCAAGGTGACGCCGCCGGCGGCGCTCTCACAGGTGCCGACCGTGCTGCTGAACTGCTACACGAGCGAGGGCGGGTTTTCGTCGGTGGTGCCGGCGGAAGTCGCGGGCGGCCATCTGGCCACCGACTACCTGCTACAAGCGGGCCACCGGCGGATCGGCTATATCAACGGCGAGCCGTGGCAGGACGCGTCGAAAGACCGCCTGAAGGGCTACCGCACGGCACTCGCCACCGCCGATCTGCCGTTCGCGCCTGAACTCGTGCGAGACGGCGACTGGAGCTCGGGCCTCGGCTTCGAACTGACGCTCTCGCTGATGCGCGAAGCCAATCCGCCGACCGCGATTTTCTGCGCGAACGATCTCACCGCGATCGGCGCCATCGAAGCGCTGAAGCAACTCGGTCTGCGCGTGCCGGAAGACGTCTCGGTGCTCGGCTACGACGACCAGGAAATCGCCCGCCACACGCACCCGCCGCTCTCGACGGTGGTGCTGCCGAACTATGAACTGGGACGCTGGGCCGTCGAAACGCTGCTGCAGGAAGAGCACAACCGCGCCGCCGGCGCGCCGGTGCGGCATCGGATGGTCAAACTCGATGGGCCGCTCGTCGAACGCGCCTCGGTCAGGGTAATTACCGAGGCAAAAAAGCCAATAATTAATATTATTAGTGATTGACCGATAATAATTCCTGGTGGAATAATCGGCACAACCGGTCGGGGGCAAAAATAGCGCCGACCGATTAAGAGCAACACAAAAAGCAAATACAACCTACCTCACCAGGTACTGGAGGAAGACATGGCGTCGCACAACACGCAGTCGCGCAAACTTGCGCGCAAGCAGCAGATTCGTCCGCTGGCAGGTTCGCTGCTGGCACTGGCAATCGGTTTCGGCGTCGCCACCGCGCACGCCGACGACGCATTGCCGAAGTTGTCCACCAAGACTCCGCTGAAGGTCGGTTTCGCGCAGACCGAAAGCAACAACCCGTGGCGTCTCGCGGAAACCAAGAGCTTCAAGGACGTCGCCGCGAAATGCGGCTGGCAGGTCGTCATGACCGACGCCAACGGCTCCAACTCCAAACAGGTCTCCGACATCCAGAGCATGATCGCGCAGCACGTCGATCTGCTGGTGTTCCCGCCGCGTGAAGAAAAGCCGCTTGCACCGATCGTGCTGCAGGCCAAGAAGGCCGGCATTCCGGTGATCCTGGTCGACCGCGACGTCGATCAATCGGTCGCCAAGGCGGGCCGCGACTACATCACGTTCATCGGCTCGGACTTCATCGATCAGGGTCACCGCGCCGCCGACTGGCTCGTCAAGGCAACGGGCGGCAAGGCGAAGATCATCGAACTCGAAGGCACGACCGGCGCGTCCGCCGCGAACGACCGCAAGAAGGGCTTCGACGAAGTCGTCGCGAAGAATCCGGGCATGACGATCATCGCGTCGCAAAGCGGCGACTTCGCCCGCGACAAGGGTCGCCAGGTCATGGAGACGCTGTTGCAGGCGCATCCGGACGTCACCGCGGTCTACGCGCACAACGATGAAATGGCGCTTGGCGCGATTGCCGCGATCAAGGCAGCCGGCAAGCAGCCGGGCAAGGACATTCAGATCGTCACGATCGACGGCACCAAGGGCGGTCTCGACGCGATCGCCGCCGGCGAACTCGGCGCGAGCGTGCAGTCGAGCCCGTTCTTCGGCCCGCTCGCCTGCGACGTCGCGCAGCGTTTCGCGAAGGGCGAAAAGATCCCGACGTGGGTCAAGGTCTCCGACCGCTTCTACGACAAGAGCAACGTGCAGCAGAGCATGCAGTACGGCTATTGATAGAGCAGCTAGCGTTGCAGCAGGAAGTCACCCGCCTTTGAGAAGTCTCCTCTCGGTGCGAGATGCTTGCGCGGTGGGCGGGTGACGGGAAGGGTTCGAAGCGACGCGCCCGTGATTGCACGGACCGTCGCTTCGCTTTTATGCGGCGTAACATGATTCGACTCATCGATTCGACCGCGCCTCTGCATCAAGTCCGCACGCGCACGGCGCTTCGCCGTGCAGCCTACGCAGCACCCGCATCAGGAGGACTCCCCGTGACGGAATCCGGCAAAGAGACACCCCACTCCCCCCTCACCCGCGCGCCGTTGCTCGAGATGCAGGACATCGGCATCAGCTTCGGCGGCGTACCCGCGTTGCGCGGCGCGAATCTGAGCGTCGCCGCGGGCGAAGTGCATGCCCTGATCGGCCAGAACGGCGCCGGCAAATCGACGATGATCAAGATCCTGACGGGCGCCTATCGGCGCGGTTCGGGCAGCGTGCGCTTCGAAGGCCGCGAAGTCGATTTCCGCACGCCCAAGCAGGCGCGCGAAGCCGGCATTAGCACGATCTATCAGGAGATCAACCTGGTGCCGTTCCGCTCGGTCGCGGAAAACATTTTTCTTGGCCGCGAGCCGCGCCGCTTCGGCCTGATCGACTGGCGCGCGGTGCAGCAGCGTGCCAGCGCGCTGCTCGAATCGTTCGGCTTGCAGATCGACGTGAAGAAGCCGGTCGGCCGCTATTCGACCGCGATCCAGCAGATGGTGGCGCTCGCGCGCGCGGTGTCGTCCGACGCGAAGATGGTGATCATGGACGAATCCACCTCCTCGCTCGACGAACGCGAAGTGGAACTGCTCTTCACCGTCGTGCGCAAACTGCGCGACGACGGCCGCGCGGTGATCTTCGTGTCGCACCGGCTCGACGAGCTTTATGCGCTGTGCGACCGCGTGACCGTGATGCGCGACGGCCAGACTGTCGCGCAAAGCACGATGGCCGAGATGGACAAGCTGCAACTCGTCACGACGATGCTCGGCCGCACACTCGCCGCCGTCGTGCAGGAAGACACCGCCTCACGCGAAGCGAACCTCGCGCGTCGCGGCAAGCAGGCGATCGCGGCGTCGCAGTTGAGCGCGCATCCGAAGGTGAACGACGTGTCGCTCGAAGTGCATGCGGGCGAAGCGGTGGGGCTCGCGGGCCTGCTCGGGTCGGGCCGCACCGAGACCATGCGGCTGATGTTCGGCGCCGATCCGCTGGAGCGCGGCTCGCTGTCGATCGGCGGCGCGGCGGTCACATTGAAATCGCCGCAGGACGCGATCGCGCGCGGCCTCGCGTACCTCACCGAAGACCGCAAGGGCGAAGGCATCGTCCCCGAACTGTCGGTGCGCGACAACCTCACACTGGTCTGCCTGCGCACGCTCGCGAAGAACGGCGTGGTCGACGTGAAGAAACAGCAGGCGATCGTGGACCGCTTCATCGCATCGCTCGGCATCAAGCTGCGCTCCGCCGACCAGCCGATCCGCGAACTGTCGGGCGGCAATCAGCAGAAGGTGCTGCTCGCGCGCTGGCTCGCCGCCGAGCCGTCGCTGCTGCTGCTCGACGAACCGACGCGCGGCATCGACGTCGGCGCGAAAGCCGATGTCGCGAAGATCGTGCGCGAGTTGCGCGACGCGGGACTGGCGGTGCTGCTGTCCGCATCGGAACTGGAAGAGCTGACTGCCGTGGCCGATCGCGCGGTGGTGATCCGCGACGGCCGCACGGTCGCCGAACTGAACGGCGCCGAGATGAGCGAGACCGCGATCATGGACGCCATCGCCTACGGCAGCGAAGGACATTCGCAACTGGTGGAAGCGGCCCACGCCGCCCATATCGAAGACGCGTTGGAGGGCGACCGTCATGGCGCTTAAGCTGCACACCGAATCGTTGCAAACGGAACCGCCGCGACAGGGCGAAGCCACCTCGGCCATGAGCGCCGCGCCCCGCGCCAAACCGGCGAGCACGGTGCAGAAATGGCGACACCTGGCGATGCAGCGCGAAGTCATCGTGCTGCTCGCGATGGTGCTGTTCAATCTGATCTTCACGCCGCACTTCTGGTCGCTGCAAACCTTCAACGTGAACATGACCCAGGTGGTGACGATCGTGATCGTCGGCATCGGCATGACGCTGGTGGTGGCGACGGGGGGCATCGATCTGTCGGTGGGCGCGTCGATGGCGATCTCCGGCGCGCTCGCGCCGATGCTGTTCCTCAACATAGCCGGGCCCGGCGGCATTGCGCTCGCGTTCGTGCTGCCGGTGCTCGCCGCTGCATTGTGCGGCGTGTTCAACGGCTTGCTGGTGACGAGGCTATCCGTGCAGCCGATTGTCGCGACGCTGGTGTTGTTCATCGCCGGACGCGGCATCGCGCAGGTCGTCACCGATGGCAGTCTGCAGGCGTTCAACACACCGGCTTTCCAGTGGATCGCGCTCGGCAAGGTCGTGGGCGTGCCGTTCCAGGTGCTGCTGATGCTGGCGCTGGTCGCGGTGTTCGTGTGGGTCGTGCGCAAGACGCTGTTCGGGCAGTACCTGCTGATCACCGGCGGCAACGAAAAGGCCGCGTACCTGTGCGGCGTGCCCACCGCCAGCGTCAAGCTGATCGCCTACACGTTGTGCGCGGCGCTCGCGGGTCTCGCCGGGCTGATCTCGATCTCGGTGAATTCATCTTCCGATGCGAACGTGGTCGGGCTCGGTGTGGAGCTCGACGCGATCGCCGCGGTCGCGGTTGGCGGCACCGCGCTGACGGGCGGCAAAGCGTACATCGGCGGCACGCTGATCGGCGCGCTGATCATCCAGCTGCTGCGCTATACGCTGCTCGCGCATGGCATTCCCGACGCGGCGGCGCTGGTGGTCAAGGCCGGCATCATCGTCGCGGCCGTTTATGTGCAACGGCGCTCGCGCTAACGCCTGACGCGGCTTACGGACACTCCCGGACTCATGCGATGAAAAAGAATCTTCCTATCCTGCTCGCGCTGGCGGCCCTCGTCGTCTTCGGCCTCGTGCGCTACGAGCATTTCGGCTCGGCTTACAACATCACGTCGTTCTGGCGCTACAACTCGATGTTCGCGCTGATCTCGATCGGCATGGCCTTCGTGATCATTACCGGCGGTATCGACCTGTCGGTGGGCACGGTGGCGGCGCTCTCGAGCGTCGTCGCCGCGCTGACCAGCGTGTACGGCGGCTGGGTCGCGGTGCTGGCGGGCTGCGCGGCGGGGCTCGCGGTCGGCGTGCTGAACGGACTGATCATCACGCGGCTGAAAATACTGCCCTTCATCGTGACGCTCGCGACAAGCCTCGGCGCGCACGGCGTCGCGCTGCTGCTCGGCAGGAACGATGCGGTGTCGATTGCGTCCGAATCGAGCTTCGGCAACTTCGGGCAAGGCGACCTGTTCGGCTTGCCGATTCCGGGGATCGTCGCGGCGGTCGCGGCCGTGGCTGGCTGGCTCGCGCTGCGCAGCACGCGCTTCGGGCGGCATTCGCTCGCGATCGGCGGCAGCGAGGAAGCCGCGCGGCTGATGGGGCTGAACGTCGACCGCACCCTGGTGATGGCCTATGCGGTGAGCGGGCTGCTCGCCGGCATGGCGGGCGTGATCCTCGCCGCGCAGTTCGGCGCGGGACAGCCGAACGAAGGCGTCGGCTGGGAGCTGTTCGCGATTTCGGCGGTGGTGCTCGGCGGCACGCTGCTCACCGGCGGCGAAGGCTCGGTGGCGATGACGATTGCAGGCGTGCTGCTGCTCGGTCTCGTCTTCAACCTGCTGAACTTTGAAAACGGACTGGGTTTCATCAGCTTGTCGGCTTACTGGCAGTCGGTGATTCGTGGTGTGTTCCTGTTGCTGGTGATCGTCTTGCAAGCGCGAGTGCTCAAACAGCGCGGGAAAAAGCGGGTGGCGGCGCCGGCGTAGGCCTTTGGGCGAGCTGGCAACGTTGAGGCGAGGCTGTGGGCGGTTTCGGGCCATTCGACCCGACCGTTCACCTTGATCGGCGTCATCGCATTGGGAGGCGAGCTAATCCTCACCTGAACTGCGTTTAAGTCAGATATGGACGCGCCGAACCCACACCTGTGTACCAAAAAGACACGCGCTGGATGATGCCAGATGGAAAGTCTCCGCGCTCGCGCCCCGCCATCCACCTGCCACCTGATTTCCCCTCCCCGCGCGCCATTTGCCAGTTTTCTCAGCAGGGTCAATGCTGCAGCGCACGCCGCGTTTCGGTATGATCCTGACCATGTTGCCCGCGCGGCGCGCCTATCCGGCGCATGCCGGACAGCCGATGGCAGCCGCCCAGCGCGACTTTTCGCCCATCGCCGTACCCTTGCAGAAGCGCGGCCGCATTCACGCCAGCGTCATTTGCAGCGCCCGATTGTTTCGACAGCCGGCGCCGCCGCTTCCAGGTTCGGCAACCCGCATCACCACGCTCAACCGCCGCGCCGCCGCCCTTCGGCTGCGGGCGCGGTAAAATAGCGGATTGCGCGTGACTCCCGTCCACGGGTGAGCGCAGCATCGCCCTTGCCGTGCCGGCCGGCTCAAACGACTGGCCGCCTTTGTTTTCGCACTATCCAAGAAGCCATGAGCAACCTGAATTCACAAACCGTCCTGAGCGTCCATCACTGGACCGATACGCTTTTCAGCTTCACCTGCACGCGCGACCCGGGTTTCCGTTTCGAAAACGGCCAATTCACGATGGTGGGCCTCGAAGTCGACGGCAAGCCGCTGATCCGCGCCTATAGTCTCGCGAGTGCGAACTACGAAGAACATCTCGAATTCCTGAGCATCAAGGTGCAGGACGGCCCGCTCACGTCGCGTTTGCAGCATCTGAAAGTCGGCGACGAAGTGCTGATCGGCAAGAAGCCGGTCGGCACGCTGATGGCCGACAACCTGCTGCCGGGCAAGACGCTGTGGCTGCTGTCCACCGGCACAGGCCTCGCCCCGTTCATGTCGATCATCAAGGATCCGGACATCTACGACCGTTACGAGCGCGTCGTGCTCACGCACACCTGCCGTTTCGTCGACGAGCTGGCGTACAAGGAATACATCACCGACCACCTGCCGGCTCACGAGCATCTGGGCGAGCTGGTGCAGGAAAAGCTGCTGTACTACCCGACGGTCACGCGCGAAGCGTTCCAGAATCGCGGCCGCATCACCGAGCTGATCGAAACCGAAAAGCTGTTCGCCGACCTCGGCGTGCCGGGCTTCTCGCTCGAAAACGACCGCATCATGCTGTGCGGCAGCCCGCACATGCTGCGCGACACGCGCAAGCTGCTGGACGACCTGGGCTTCCAGGAAGGCAGCAACAATGCGCCGGGTCACTACGTGGTCGAAAAGGCCTTCGTGGGCTAAGCCCCACACTGCTTTTCGCGGCTCGCGCCGCAGATCCAACAGAAAGGAGCCTTCGGGCTCCTTTTTTGTTGCCAGTTACAAATTCGCGCCGTACATTTGACATTTAGCGTCGGTATTCTTCCTACATATACGCGCCTGATCAACGCCTGCGCAACATCAAGCATTGCATGAGATATAAGCGCTAACCCTTGGCACGACTGCATTTTTTCTTTTTTTGAGATATCATCGCGCCGCACGATCAGTCGATTCGACAGACTTTTCGTGGTTCGATCTAGATGTTACTGAATGTAAATTTCGTTACGTTGCACCATAGCGTTTTGCCCGTCGCGTGCTACGCGTAACGGCCACACCTGGAGGCTCGAGACTCGCATGCGTTCTTTCGTCTTCGCGGCGCCGATGCGCACCCACTTCGCTGTCCACACGGCTTCCTGAGCAGGAAACTCATGGATACGTCGACTGTCGTCCCGTTCAACGCCCAGCTTTCCCCGTCAGCCGCCCGTGACGGATTCGACGCGCCGTCCACGGCCGTCGAGCGCGAACTTGCGCAACTGCGTGCGCGGGTGCGCGAACTGTCGGCGGAACTGGTTCAGGCGCACGAAACCGCCTGCCATCATGTGGCGCGCGAACTGCACGACGGCGTGGGCGCCGAATTGACCGCGGCGCGCTTTGCGCTGGCCGGCGTCGAAACCTGGCTGCCCGCCGACGCGCCACCGCAATGCGGCGCCGCGCTCGCCGTCGCCAACCGTTCGCTCGACGCGGTGTGCGCCGCGAGCCGCCAGGCCGTCGCGGAGTTGCACGCGCCGTCGCTGGAAGCCGGCATCGTCGGCGCGCTCGCGCATTGGACCAGCGACTTCGCCAGCCGCACGCAGTTGCGCACGAGCTTCGTCTGCGCCGCCGACGCGCGTCTTACGCGCCTGCCGGCCGACGCAGCGCTGGCCGTGTTCCGCGTCGCCCAGGAAGCGCTGAACAACATCGTCAAGCACGCCCGCGCCGAATCCGCCGACGTGCGCATCGAGACCAGCCGTCGTCACCTCACGCTGCTCATCAGCGATGATGGGATCGGGCTCGCGCGCAATGCCCGCCAACGCCGTGGCCATGCCGGTCAAAGCGGTCATTTCGGCCTGAGCGGCATGCAGGCGCGCTGCGCCGCGTTCGACGGCACGCTGCGCGTCAGCGCCCGGCGCAGCGGCCCGCACCGCGCCGCCGACGCCAACGCGCCGCGCGGCACGCGCGTGCAGGCGCGCTTTGCATGGGACGCGATGCTCACCCCCGCGCCCCGCGCCGAACAGCGCGCGCTGCAATCGTGAGCGCGCCGTCATGAGCCTGCGCATTCTGATCGCCGAAGACCACGCCGTGGTTCGCCAGGGCGTTCGCCAATTGCTGCTCGACCGCGGCGTGGCGCGCGAAGTCATCGAGGCGCAAAGCGGCGCCGAAACCCTCACCGCCGTCGGCCTGCAGAGCTACGACGTCGTGCTGCTCGACATTTCCCTGCCCGACATGAACGGCGTCGAAGTGCTCAAGCGCCTCAAGCGCAAGGCGCCGCGCGTGGCCGTGCTGATGTTCTCGATGTACCGCGAGGACCAGTACGCGGTGCGCGCGCTGAAGGCGGGGGCCGCCGGCTATCTGTCGAAGACGGTCGACGCCGCGCAGATGATCGCCGCGATCCAGCAGGTCGCGGCCGGCCGCAAATACGTGAGCCCGGCGATGGCCGAAGCGCTGGCCGACTACGTGTCGTTCGACGGCGAACAGCTGCCGCACGAAAAGCTCTCCGATCGCGAATATCAGACGCTCTGCATGCTCGCGTCGGGCAAACGGCTGACGGATATCGCGGCGGCGCTGTCGCTGTCGGTGAAGACGGTCAGCGTGTACCGCACGCGGCTGCTCGAGAAAATGAAGCTGCGCAATAACGCCGAGCTCACGTTCTATGTGATGAGCAACCGGCTCGTCGATCTCAACCCGGCGATGGCCGGCTGAGGCCGCCTGCGCTGCCGCATCTCCATGTCTGCTGAATAGCGGGCCACCGCCCCGGCGCGTTTGCAAGAGAGAGATTCCCTCCCTATTTTTCCCGCATCGAGCGAAAGCTTTGCTGCCGGTATGCCTCCTGCGCATGAACGCCACGCGCGAAGCCCCTCGGGCCAGGAGTTTCCGCCCGCCGCACCGGCGCTCCGCTGTATGTCCCAAAACAGTGCAGCAACGCGCATCCGCTAAAATCGTGGGTTTCCCCGACATTCGGCGCGCAACACGCGTGCACTACTGGAGACCCACGCCAATGTCCCTGTTTCGTAAAAAAAGCGTCGAGCACATGATCGCGGCAAGCGCTCGGAACGCCGGCCTGAAAAAAGAGCTCGGCGCGCTCGATCTGACTTTCCTCGGTGTCGGCGCCATTATCGGCACCGGCATTTTCGTGCTGACCGGCACGGGCGCCGTCCAGGCCGGCCCGGCGCTGATGATCTCGTTCCTGATCGCGGCGCTCGCGTGCGGCTTCGCCGCGCTCGCCTATGCCGAATTTGCGTCGACCATTCCGGTCGCGGGTTCCATCTATACGTATTCGTACGCGACGCTCGGCGAGCTGGCCGCGTGGATTATCGGCTGGGATCTGATGCTCGAATATGGGCTGGCCACGTCTGCCGTATCGGTGGGCTGGTCGGGCTATCTGCAATCGTTGCTGTCGGGCTTCGGTGTGTCGTTGCCGGTTGCACTGACGGCGGCGCCAGGCGCATTGCCCGGCCACGAGACCCTCTTCAACCTGCCCGCGTTCCTCGTGATGATGGTGATCACCGCGCTGCTGTCGATCGGCATTCGCGAATCCGCGCGGATCAACAACATCATGGTCGCGATCAAGGTGACCGTGGTGCTGCTGGTGATCGGCGTGGGCGTCTTCCACGTGACGCCGGGCAACTGGCATCCGTTCATGCCGAACGGCTGGAGCGGCGTATTCGGTGCGGCCGCGGTCATGTTCTTCGCGTTCATCGGCTTCGATTCGGTGTCGAACGCGGCGGAAGAGGTGAAGAATCCCAAGCGCGATCTGCCGGTAGGCATCATCGCGTCGCTGGGCGTGTGCGCGGTGTTGTACGTGGCGGTGGCGGCGGTGGTCACGGGCATCGTGCCGTCGGCGAAGTTCGCGAATATTTCGCACCCGGTGTCGTACGCGTTGCAGGAAGCGGGGCAGACGTGGGTGGCGGGATTTATCGACCTCGGTGCCGTGCTCGGCATGCTGACGGTGATTCTGGTGATGGCTTATGGTCAGACGCGGATCATCTTCGCGATGTCGCGTGACGGTTTGTTGCCGGCGCGCCTCTCGCGGCTGCATCCGCGGTTTGCGACGCCGTTTTTCACGACGTGGCTCGTGGGGATTTTCTTTGGCTTGATTGGCGCGCTGGTGCCGTTGAATGTGCTCGCCGAGCTGATCAATATCGGCACGTTGGCCGCGTTTTCCATGGTGTCGATTGCGGTGCTGGTTTTGCGGAAGACGCATCCTGAGTTGCCGCGGGCGTTTCGTTGCCCAGGTGTCCCAGTTGTGCCGATTCTGGCTGTGGCCTCGTGTCTGTTTCTCATGCTCAATCTTCAGGGTGTGACCTGGGCTGCTTTTGGTATCTGGCTTTTGATCGGTATGGTCGTTTATTTTGGGTATTCGCGGCGGAATTCGAAACTCGCGAAGTGAGTTTTCTTTTTGCCTGTGCGGCGCTTGGGGTGTGCTTTTTGGGTGGTGGCCTTTCCTTGATGTCACGGTGGTCTATTAGCGTTGCCCCTGTGCGGGGCGGCACCTACTTTCTTTGTCCCCCAAGGGGACTTCCTTCGGGGCGCAGCCGCAAAGAAAGTAGGCAAAGAAAGCGGCTTCACACCGCTAATTCTTAAGCGGCCCCCCTGGATTGGAGGGGGCTGTGGTGCATCTGGAATCCGTGTCCCCGCCCACTCCGCGTGAGTGACACAGCAGTCATTCTTCCGGCGACGCTGCGCGCGCCGATGCGGTCATTCATAAAACCACCGGCTCATTTTCCCGGCGTGCGCCCCTCCCGAAGCCTTGAAGGCGGCCCCTCTCTGGCAGTTGGCTGCCATTCGCTTTTCTCGTCCGGCCGCCCCCTTTCCAACACGCCTCGTTTGTGCCACCCCGCAAAGGCGAAGCCGATAGCCCCACCGCACACGCACGAAGCCGCTGGTTTCCCACGCAGACCCATCCGCGACGCACGCAGTGCGGAGTGGGAACGGATGACGGCTTTGTCACTCACGCGGAGTGTGCGCGGGCACCGATTCCAGATGGTCCACTGCCCCTTCCAAGCCAGGGGAGCCGCTTATGAGCTGGCGGTGTGAAGCCGCTTTCTTTGCCTACTTTCTTTGCGGCTGCGCCCCGAAGGAAGTCCCCTTGGGGGACAAAGAAAGTAAGTGCCGCCCCGCACAGGGGCAATGCTAATAGACCACCGTGACATCAAGGAAAGGCCAACACCCCAGGACGTGACGCACCGCGAAATCAAAGAAAGAAAAAGCCCCCCTCCAGACAAACAAAAAAAACAAACCCGGCTCGCACACTTCCCCTCATAGCGCACCCGCCCGATTTGTGCTTTACTTTTCGGCAGACTCATAAAAAACCGCAGCACCCTTATCGGACCCCACGAACAGGCAGCTGAAGGCAAGAAAACAAAAGGTCCGGTCTCATCCCCATCAGGAGACACTTCATGGCGATCAGCATCAGTCTGACGGTGAACGGCGCGCCCATTAGCGCCTCAATCGACCCCGGCACCCTGCTTGTCCAGTTCCTGCGTGATCAACTCCGCCTCACCGGCACCCACATCGGCTGCGATACCGCCCAGTGCGGCGCCTGCACGGTCCACCTGAACGGCCGCGCGGTCAAGTCCTGCAACATCCTCGCGGTGCAAGCGGAAGGCGCGAACGTCACCACCATCGAAGGGCTCGCGCAGAACGGCACCCTGCATCCGATGCAAGCCGCCTTCAAACACTGCCACGGTCTGCAATGCGGCTTCTGCACGCCCGGCATGGTGATGAGCGCGGTGTCGCTCGTCGAGCGTCAGCCCGAACTCACCGGCGACGACGTGCGCGCGCAGCTCGACGGCAATCTGTGCCGCTGTACGGGTTATCACAACATCGTCAAGGCAGTGCTGGAAGGCGCCGAGGGCATGAAGTCCTCCGGTACGGCCAGCGCCCATGCCGCTCCCTCCGCCACGGCCGCCGCGCCGGTCACCGCCTGAGGAGCCGACGATGAACGCACCCGACACGCACCTCATCGGCGCTTCCGTCGAACGTAAGGAAGACTACCGTTTTCTGACCGGCAACGGCCAGTACACCGACGACATCGTCCTGCCCCAGCAAACCTATGCGATCTTCCTGCGCTCGCCGTATGCGCATGCGAAGCTCAACAGCATCGACACCACGGCGGCCAAACAGTCGCCGGGCGTGATCGCCATCTTCACCGGCGCGGACATGGCCGCGGAGAACGTCGGCGGCCTGCCGTGCGGCTGGTTGATCCACAGCACCGACGGTAAGCCGATGAACGAGCCGCCGCATCCGATCATCGCGCATACGAAAGTACGCCACGTCGGCGATCAGGTCGCGCTCGTGATCGCCGATTCGATCAAGGCCGCGAAAGACGCCGCCGAGCTGATCGAAGTCGACTACGACGTGCTGCCCGCCGTGGTCGACACCGCGCATGCGGCCGATCCGGGCCAGCCCGCGGTTCACGACGAAGTGCCGGACAACGTCTGCTACAACTGGGGCCACGGCGACAAAGCCGCGACCGACGCCGCGTTCGCCAAAGCCGCGCACGTCACCACGCTCGACATCGTCAACAACCGGCTGATTCCGAACGCGATCGAACCGCGTGCGGTCAATGCGAGCTACTCGGTGCAGGACGGCAGCTACACGCTGTACGTCGCGAATCAGAATCCGCACGTCGAGCGTCTCCTGATGGCCGCGTTCGTGCTGTCGCTGCCGGAATCGAAACTGCGCGTGATCGCGCCGGACGTCGGCGGCGGCTTCGGCTCGAAGATCTTTCTGTACGCCGAAGATGTCGCGCTGACGTGGGCCTCGAAGAAAATCCGCCGCCCGGTCAAATGGACCGCCGAGCGCTCGGAAGCCTTCGTCTCCGATGCGCACGGCCGCGATCATGTGACGAAAGCCGAACTCGCGATGGACGCGGACGGCAAGTTCCTTGCGATGCGCATCCACACGATCGCCAACATGGGCGCGTATCTGTCCACCTTCGCCTCGAGCGTGCCGACCATCCTGTACGCGACGCTACTCGCCGGCCAGTACGCGACGCCCGCGATCTATGCGGAGGTGAAAGCGGTGTTCACCAACACCGTTCCCGTCGACGCGTATCGTGGCGCGGGCCGCCCCGAAGCGACCTACGTCGTGGAGCGCCTCGTCGAAACCGCCGCGCGCGAGATGAAGCTCGATCCGGCGGAAATCCGCCGCCGCAATTTCATCCGCGAGTTCCCGTATGCGACGCCGGTCGGCCTCACCTACGACACCGGCGACTACGAAACCCTCCTCGCGCGCTCGCTCGAACTCGCGGACGTCAAAGGTTTCGAAGCACGCCGGCAGGAATCCGAAAAGAACGGCAAGCGGCGCGGGCTCGGCTACTCGTGCTACATCGAAGCGTGCGGCCTCGCGCCGTCGAACATCGCGGGCGCATTGGGCGCACGCGCCGGTCTCTTCGAAGTCGGGCAGATTCGCGTGCATCCCACCGGTTCCGTCACCGTGTTCACCGGTTCGCACAGTCACGGCCAGGGACACGAGACGACCTTCGCGCAAGTGGTCGCCGACCGGCTCGGCATTGCGCTGGAAAGCGTCGAGATCGTCCACGGCGACACGGGCCGGATTCCGTTCGGCATGGGCACGTATGGCTCGCGCTCGATCGCGGTCGGCGGCTCCGCGATCATGAAGGCGCTCGACAAGATCGAAACGAAGGCAAAAAAAATCGCCGCGCATCTGCTCGAAGCCGCAGCCGAAGACATCGAGTTCAAGGACGGCGTGTTCCGCGTCGCGGGCACCGACCGCACCAAGGCGTTCGCCGACATCTCGCTCGCCGCGTACGTGCCGCACAACTATCCGCTCGACGTGCTCGAACCGGGTCTCGAGGAAAGCGCGTTCTACGACCCGAGCAACTTCACGTATCCATCGGGCGCGTACATCTGCGAGATCGAAGTCGATCCGGAGACGGGCGTGTGCCGCATCCAGAAGTTCACCGCAGTGGACGACTTCGGCAACGTGATCAATCCGATGATCGTCGAAGGCCAGGTGCATGGCGGGCTCGCACAGGGTATCGGCCAGGCGATGCTGGAGCGCTGCGTGTACGACAACGACAGCGGCCAGCTGCTGTCCGGCTCGTACATGGACTACGCGATGCCGCATGCGTCCGATCTGCCGGACTTCACCGTCGAAACCTCGAAGGGCACGCCGTGCACGCACAATCCGCTCGGCGTCAAAGGCTGCGGCGAGGCGGGCGCGATCGGCTCGCCGCCGGCGGTGATCAACGCGATCATCGACGCGCTCGCGCCGCTCGGCGTGACCGATCTGCAAATGCCGGCGACGCCGCATCGCGTGTGGTCCGCGATTCACACAGCCAAAACCCATTGAGATCCTGAGCGGAGCATTCGACATGTATTCATTCGAGTATCAACGCGCGACGGATCCCAAAGCGGCCGCCGCCCTCCTCACCGCCGACAGCGACGCGAAGTTTCTGGCCGGCGGCCAAAGCCTCTTGCCGACCATGCGGCTGCGTCTCGCGCAGCCGTCGCAACTGGTCGACGTGACGCGGATTCCCGCGCTCAAGTCGATCACCGTCGACGCGGGCAAGGTGACGATCGGCGCAGCGGTTTGTCATGCCGACGTCGCGGATCACGCGGAATTGCGGCGCGTGTCGCCGGGCCTCGCGGATCTCGCCGCGCATATCGGCGACCGGCAGGTGCGCGCGCTCGGCACGATTGGCGGCTCGCTCGCCAACAACGACCCGGCCGCCTGCTATCCGGCGGCGGCGCTCGCGCTGGATGCGACCATCGTCACCGAGCGGCGGCGCATCGCGTCGAGCGACTTCTTCGTCGGCATGTACGAGACCGCGCTCGCGCCCGACGAGCTGATCGTCGCCGTCGAGTTTCCGGTGCCCGAGCGCGCGGCCTACGAGAAATTCCGCAATCCCGCGTCGCACTTCGCGCTGGTCGGCGTGTTCGTCGCAAAGTTCGCGAGCGGCGTGCGGGTCGCAGTGACGGGCGCGGCGTCTTCGGTATTTCGTGTGCCGGAACTGGAGAGCGCGCTGTCGGCGAACTTCACGCCGGACGCCGCGCGCGGGGTCAGCGTGCCGCCCGACGATTTGAACACCGACATGCACGCGAGCGCCGAGTACCGCGCGCATCTGATTCCGGTGCTGGCCGCGCGCGCGGTGACGAAGGCGAACGCGTAGCGATCCTTGCTATCGGCGGCTGACGTGTAATGCTGTTTGCCTAAGCACGTCAGCCCCGTCCCGTTCGTCAACCACATGACGCGAGGCGCGCCGCCCCGCTTCGCGTTTCACCGGCGTCGCGCTTGACCGCCCGGAGCGCGCAGATTCAGGACCGCCATGCAGCCAGCTTCAATCGACGACACCCTCGCACAACTCGCGGCCCAAAGCTATTTCGCCAGCCGCGAACTGGCGACCGCGTTGTATCTCGCGTTGCGCATGGAGCGGCCGTTGTTCGTCGAAGGCGAGCCGGGTGTCGGCAAAACCGAGCTTGCCAAAGCCGCGGCCGGCATGCTGGGCACCACAATGTTGCGGCTGCAATGCTACGAAGGCCTCGACACGGCCAGCGCGCTCTACGAGTGGGACTATCCGCGGCAGATCATGGCGCTGCGGCTGGCCGAGGCCGCCGGCGAGCACCCTGACAACGACACGCTGTATCGCGGCGAATTCCTGCTGAAGCGGCCGCTGCTGCAAGCGCTGATGCCGGACGAACATCATCCCGGCGCGCGGCGCGTGCTGCTGATCGACGAGATCGACCGCGCCGACGAACCGTTCGAAGCCTTTCTGCTCGAACTGCTTTCGGACTTCCAGGTATCGATTCCCGAATACGGCACCGTGCGCGCGGCGCAACCGCCGCTCGTCGTGATGACGTCGAACCGCACGCGCGAAGTGCATGACGCGTTGAAACGCCGCTGCCTGTATCAGTGGATCGGCTATCCCGAGCGCGAGCGCGAACTGGAGATCGTCGCCGCGCGTGCGCCGCAGACGTCGGCGCAGTTGCAGCGGCGCGCGGTCGATTTCGTGCATCGGCTGCGCGGCATGGATCTGTTCAAGGCGCCGGGCATCGCCGAAACGATCGACTGGTGCCGCGCATTGGAAGCACTGTCGGTAACGGAACTGGATCCGCAATCGGTGCAGAACACGTTAGGCGTGCTGCTCAAGTATCAGGACGATCTGGCGCGCGTGGACGCCGCGCACATTGCGCAATGCCTCGCCGCGCCGGGATAGCCAGCATGACGAACCGAAACGACAGCGGCGACAGCGACGCTTCCGACTCAAACCCGCGAGTGGGTTTGCCAGCCGCGCGAATCGTCGGCGCGAGTTCGGGCGTGAGTGCCGCGCCGCGCGACGATACGCCCACGCTCGCCCGCAACGTCGTCCATTTCGTGCGCGTGCTGCGCGGCGCCGGTTTGCCGATGTCGCCTGCGCAAGCCGTCGACGCGCTCGCCGCCTTGCACTGGATCGATCTTGGCCGCCGCGACGACGTGCGCGCCGCCCTTGCCGCGCTGCTGGTCTCCGCGCCCGACGAACGTGACCTGTTCAACGCGGCATTCGATCTGTTCTGGCGCGATCCGGACTGGGAAGGCAAGCTGCGTGCGCTGCTGTTGCCGAAAGTCCGCGACGGTCTGCCGCCGCCCAAACGCAACAACCGTCTCGCCGACGCACTGGCCGTACGCGCGCCGCCGTCACCGCATAGCAGGACACCGCAGGAAACCGAACAGCACGAGTTGCACGCGCATGTCACGTTCAGCGCCGAAGAGCGGCTGCGTCATCGCGATTTCGACACGCTTTCCGCCGACGAGTGGCGCAGCTTGCGGCATCTGATCCGCGGCCAGCGCCTGCCGCTCGCGACCGAGCCGACGCGCCGCCTGAAGGCCGCCTCGCACGGCACCCATGCGGACTTGCGTGCAAGCGCGCGACACGCGGTGCGCGCGGGCGGCGACTGGACGGTGTGGAAATATCGCGCGGTGGTCGAGCGCAAGCCGCCGCTCGTGCTGCTGCTCGACATTTCCGGTTCGATGAGCAGCTACTCGCGCGCCGTGCTGTATTTCTGCCACGCGCTGCTGCAATCGCGCGAACGCCTGCAGGTATTTCTGTTCGGCACGCGCCTGACCAACGCGACGCGCGCGCTGCGCGAGCGCGACCCCGACGTGGCGATCGCGACGCTCGCCGACCAGGTGCTCGACTGGTCGGGCGGCACGCGGATCGGCGCGGCGCTCGCCGAGTTCAACCGCCGCTGGGCGCGGCGCGTGCTGACCGGCAGAGCCACCGTGCTGCTCGTCACCGACGGCCTCGACCATGAAGCGATCGACCTGCTCGACACCGAGATGGCGCGTCTGCGCCGCTTCGCGCACCGCATCGTCTGGCTCAATCCGCTGCTGCGTTTCAGCGGCTTTTCTCCGAAGGCGCGCGGCGTGCAGGCGATCCTGCCGTATGTCGACGCGCATCGCCCGGTTCATAATCTGGACAGTCTGGCTGCGTTCGGCCGCGATCTCGCGCAACTCACGCGCGCGCCTCGCCCAACCCGCTCGGCCACGACAACCGCAGGAGCAACGCCATGGAATTGACCGAAACCCATACACTGCCGGTTGCGCAGCAGCGCACTTGGGACGCGCTGAACGATACGGAGATTCTGCGCGCCTGCATCCCGGGTTGCGAAAGCATCGACCCGGATGGGGAGAACGCGTATCTGGTGACGCTGAGCGCTGCCGTCGGTCCGGTGAAGGCGCGCTTCAAGGGGCGCATGCAGTTGACCGACATCGACGCGCCGAACGCGTACAACATCGTATTCGAAGGCCAGGGCGGGGCAGCGGGCTTCGCGAAAGGCAGCACGCGCGTCACACTGGAAGCCGACGGCGACGCCGCGACGAAGCTCACCTACACGGCGAGCGCGCAGGTCGGCGGCAAGCTCGCGCAGATCGGCTCGCGGCTCATCGACGGCGCGGCGCGTAAAATCGCTGGCGAGTTCTTCAAACGCTTCGGCGCACAGATCTCGGGCGAAGTCGAGGGCGACAGTGCCGCGCCTGCCGACGGCGACGAGGCCGCTGCCGCGCAGACCGGTACGGAATCGAATGACGCGTCGGCCACCGAGTCCGGTGCCGACGCAGACGCAACGAAAAGGAAACGATCATGGACAGCGTGGATCTCGAAGTCCTGAAGTCCAGCGCACGCTGGCTGGAAGAAGGACATCGCGCGCTACTGGTGACGGTGGTGAAGACGTGGGGGTCGTCCCCGCGTCCCGAGGGCGCGATGCTCGCGGTGCGCGACGACGGGCTCGTGGTGGGCTCGGTGTCGGGCGGCTGCATCGAAGACGATCTGATCGACCGGGTGCGGCAAAGGGGTATCGAGCAGACGCATCCGGAGGCGGTGAAGTACGGCATCACGGCCGAGGAAGCGCATCGCTTCGGCCTGCCTTGCGGCGGCACGATCCAGCTCGTGCTCGAACCGTTGACGAAGCAAAGCGGTATCGCCGAACTGTGCCACGCGGTGGAGAACGGCCGGCTCGTCGCGCGCGATGTCGACATGGTGACGGGCGCGGTGCGGCTCGACGACGCGCAGGCGACCGACGGCGTGCATTTCGACGGCGAGCGGCTGTTGACGATCCACGGCCCGCGCTACCGGATGCTGGTGATCGGCGCAGGGCAGTTGTCGCGCTATCTGTGCCACATCGCGGTGGGGCTCGATTATCAGGTGACGGTGTGCGATCCGCGCGAGGAATACACCGAGGAGTGGAACATCCCCGGCACGAAAATCGTGCGGACGATGCCGGACGACACCGTGATCGACATGAAGCTCGACGAACGCTGCGCGGTGATCGCGCTGACACACGACCCGAAGCTCGACGATCTCGCGCTGATGGAGGCGCTGAAAACGCCGGCGTTCTATGTCGGTGCTTTGGGTTCGCGCAGAAATAATCAGGCGCGCCGCGAGCGGCTAAAGGAGTTCGATCTGAACGAGACCGAGTTGGCGCGCTTGCATGGGCCGGTCGGGATTTATATCGGCAGCCGGACGCCGCCTGAGATCGCCGTGTCCATTCTCGCCGAGGTGACGGCGGCAAAGAACGGCGTTTCGTTGCCTACGCTGCTGCAGGTGGAAGGTGCGAAGGCGGCGCGGGAGATTGCTGCTTCCGGTGGCGCGGCGTGTAGCGTTTAGTGGAAGTCTCCGGGAGACGCGCTGCGAGTTGGCGGTTATGACGATGCTGGGAACGCGGCGCGGTTGAGGCTGCGGCCGCAGCACCTGTTGGCGCCGCGGGCAGCGCGTCATGCGCTGCGCACATCGGCGTGCTTACATCAACCCGCACACCACCGCCGCGATCACCGATCCGCCGATCAGCACGACGCCCACCACGCGGCGCTTATTCAGCTCGGTCCAAAGCAGCACACCGGTCAGCGAAAGCAGAATGAGGCTGCCTGCAATCGTGTCGATCAACAGGACCCAGCCGACGCTCAGGCCCACGCCTTTGTGCAGATTGTTCATCGTCGCGAGAAACGAGTTCTGCGTGCGCTTCACCGAGACGAAGCTGTTGCCGACCCAGTACTCGGCCTGCATGCTTTGCGACGGCCCCATGATGCCGATCTGCCAGAACTCCGGCTGCATCGTGCTGCGATCGCCCCACGCCACCGGATGCGCCGGCTCGCGCCGCGAGCGCCCCGGCTTGCCGTCGATATTCAGCTCTTTCTTCAGCCACTTCGCCATCTCCATCGGCGAATGCAGCGGCTTTTGCGGCACGGGAATCTGCATTTCCTCGACCTGCGGCTCGCCCGTGGGCACCTTCAGCGGCCCACCGCGATGGTTCAGCAGGAAACCGGTCACGCCGAACATCAAACCCAGCACTGCGCCCCATAGGCCGACCCAACCATGCACCTTGCGCAGCCACTTGATGAAAGTCGCGCGCCGCGAACGTTGGCGCCGCGCCGCCTGCTCGGCATCGTCCATCAGATGATGGCCGCGCTCCGGCGTATGGACGGTGTACTGGGTGCCGCTCGCGGCAGCGGGTTTTATTTCGATCGAATCAGGCGCGTTCACATCCAGGCTCCAGGCGCAGCGGGTTGCTGCGTCGCCGGCGCGCGACAGATCACGCGCGCTCACCGGCAGCGGTTATCAACATTATTCGGGGAAGGGGCCGGACGGCCCGGCTTGCGGTTTCAGGTCGTCCGGCTGAGAGGCTGGCTGGCAGTCACAGAGGAGGAGAAATGTGACAAATGGCTGGCGATGCCTTTCAATTGAGAATGGCTATCATTACATATTCAGGCGGTTTGCTCAATCCGTGCTCTATTTCCATGTGTGACAGCCGCTTGACATCCACGGCGCGCAAACCGACTCTAAGCGCAGATCCCGTCAACGTTGCCGTTCGGATACCTGCCTGCCATGCGACTCTCTTCCGTGGTCTGCCTTGCCGCCTTCGGCTGGCTTGCCGGCCTTCCTGTCGCGAGCGCGAATACGCCGGCAAGGCTGGACGATCCCTATACCAATGAGGGCGAAACCCAGACTTTCACCGTTAATGCCGACGGCTCCTACGCCAAGCTCAATTCGATGACGCTGCGCGTGAACAACGAAGCCGGCGTCGCGCGGGTCGCCCAGCAATACGTCTGGTTCAACCGCAACATGGCCGACGTGCAGATTCTCGAGGCCTACACGACCACCGCCGATGGCGTGCGTCACGACGTGCAGCCCGAGCAGATCCGCGACGTACAGGAAGCGCGTTCGTTCGACGCGCCGATGTTCCAGGACATCCAGGAAAAGGTGATCGTGTTCCCCGCCGTAGAGCCGGGCGCGCGCGTGCATCTCACGTATCGCAAGACGCAGCAGCAACCGATCGTGCCCAGGGAGTTCAGCGACTTCACGCCGCCCGACCTGGCTCCGACCCACAACTTCCGTCTGATCTACGATCTACCCGCCGACAAACCGCTATACGCCGATGCACGGGGCTTCACCGCACAGCAACCGGTGACGCGCGACGGCCGCACCCGCTACGAATTTCGCTACGACAAGGCGCATTTCGGCCGGCTGGAGCGTGGCTCGATCGCCTACGTGTCGTATGGCGACCGGCTGATGGTCTCGACCTTCCCCGACTACGCCGCGTTCGCCGCCACCTACCGCACATCCGCTGCGGACCCGAGCGCGCGCGAGCCCACCGTCACACGTCTCGCGCAGCAGCTCACCGCGCACGACCACACGCCGCGCGACAAAGCCAAGACGCTATACGACTGGGTGCGCCGCAATGTCCGTTACGTGGCGATCAACGTCGGGCGCGGCGCGGTCGTGCCGCATCGCGCGAGCGCGATCCTCGCGGACCGCTACGGCGACTGCAAGGACCACGTCGCGCTGTACGGCGCACTGCTCGACGCGGTCGGCGTGCGCAACGAACCGGCGCTGATCAGCAGCGGCACGATCTACACGCTGCCGAGCGTGCCCGGCTACGGCGTTATCAATCACGTGATCACGTGGCTGCCGGATCTGCAGCAGTACGCGGATTCGACCGCGTCGAATGTGGAGTTCGGCTTTCTGCCGTCGTCGGATATGAACCGGCCGACCGTGCTGATCGGCCAGGGGGTGCTCGCCCATACGCCGGCCACCGCATTGATGACGCGCAGCACCGATCTGTCCATCAAGGTCGAACCGGACGGCTCGGCGAGCTTCACGTACCGGATGGAAGACACCGGCCCGTTCGCCGAACAGGCGCGCGCGAGGTTGCGCACGCAGTCGCCCGCGCAGCGTGAGGAATCGATCGAAGCCGAATTGCGCAGCGTCAATCTGCGCGGTAATGCCACGCTCACCACCAGCGACCTCACCGTGGCCGACGGCCCGCTCACGGTCACGATGAACGGTACGCTGGAAAGCCTGGTGGTGCCGGGCGCGGCGGCATCGATTCGCGCGCTGACGAGTCTGGCCGGCGGCGTCGAAGCGGATACGCGCTACTGGCTCGGCGAACGTCAGCGCACCCAGCCGTTCATCTGCCACAACGTGGCGGTGCATGAACACGCGCGCATCGAATTGCCCGCCAATTTCCGGGTGCTCGACATGCCGGAGGCGAAGCGCACCCAGGACCGCTTCGTCGATTTCCAGTCGCAGTACACGTTCGAACCGCTCAGCAACGTCGTCACGATGACGCGCGACGGTGCCACTCATTTCGCGAGCGAGGTCTGCACGCCCGAGGACTTCGCGCAGATGCGTCCCGCGCTCGAAGCGATCGGGCGCGACGTGCGCGCGGAGGTGATCGTCAGGTCGACGTTGACGGAGCCGTCGAGCGTGGTGTCACAAGCGCCTTGAAACGGCCCCACGCGCACTGCGCGGCCCCTACGTCCGCCAGAATCGCTGCCGAGATGCGCACATCAAACCCACTCGCGCACCATGCCCCGCCACGTGCGGCCAGCGGCCAGCGGCAGCCGCATCCGCGCCTCATGTTTGGACCGTCCGCGAATGACCCGCGCAACAGCATCCGCGCGAGTCTTTAAACCGGCCAGAGCGGCCCTTCCTGCATCGCACCGATCTGCTCGCGCATTTCGAGGATGCGGTCTTCCCAATAGCGCTGCGTGTTGAACCACGGAAACGCCGCCGGAAATGCCGGGTCGTCCCAGCGACGCGCGAGCCACGCCTGGTAGTGAATCAGCCGCAGCGTGCGCAACGCTTCGACCAGATACAGTTCGCGCGGCTCGAACTCGCAGAAGTCTTCGTAGCCGGCGAGCAGATCCGCCAGCGCACGCGAGGCCTCCGCGCGCTCACCCGGCAGCAGCAGCCACAGATCCTGTACCGCCGGACCCATGCGGCTGTCGTCGAAGTCGACGAAATGCGGGCCTGCGTCGGTCCACAGCACATTGCTAGGATGACAGTCGCCGTGCATGCGCAACATGCGGATGTCGCCGGCACGCTCGAACGCGCGCTCGACACCTTCGAGCGCGAGGTTCACCACGGTCTCCCATGCGGTGCGCACGTCGTCGGGCACGAAGCGCTGCGCGAGCAGGAAGTCGCGCGGCTCATAGCCGAACGTGTGAATGTCGAGCGTGGGCCGTTCGGCGTAGTTCTGCGTCTGCCCGACCGCATGAATGCGGCCGATGAAACGACCCAGCCATTCGAGCGTGTCGCGCCGGTCGAGATCCGGCGCGCGGCCGCCGCGGCGCTCGAAGATCGAGAAGCGGAAACCGTCGAAGGTATGGAGCGTGCGGTCGTCCAACGTGCGCGCCGGCACGGCCGGAATCTCGCGCGCGGCGAGATCGGCGACGAACGCATGTTCTTCGAGGATGGCGGCATCGCTCCAGCGCTCGGGGCGATAAAACTTCGCGACCACGGGCGGGCCGTCTTCGACGCCCACCTGGTACACGCGATTTTCGTAGCTGTTGAGCGGCAGCATGCGGCCGTCGGTGCGCACGCCGATCGTGCTGAGCACGCTGTCGAGCGCATCGAGCACGATTTCCGGCTGGAGCCGGGCGAAAGGCGCGGCGCTCTGCGCGCCGTCCTGGGAGTCGAGGTTGTCGTCGTTCATGCCCGCATTGTGCGCCGGGCCGCCGTCAAAAACGAGAGCGACGGCTCACGATACGGATTACAACTCAGCTACAACGCGCCTACACTTCGACAGCGAAACGCCGTCAATGCATCTGCGCGCTCGACGGGCGGACCTGCTCGCCGGTGTCGATCAGGTCTTCGAGAAAAAAGGGTTCAGTATTCAGATGCGGCGACGCACCGGGCTCGCCCGCATACCACGCCACCATGGCCATGTCGCCAAGAATGCGCATGACGATTCCGCGCGCGCCTTGCGGCACGGCGATATGCACCGACCGGACAATGGAACCGATTTGCATGATGTTTCCCCGTTTCTCCCGTAGCCGGCTTAGTGATTTCATGCCGGTCAAGGTGATGATAAAAGCGCCGCTTCGCCGCTAACGTTGCGTACGCACCCAATCTGCTGCGCGTGATACGCGTGAGAGGTTCGAGTCATTGTTCCCGTTTTACGGGGCTTTGGAAAGCGCGAATTAAAGGCTGTTCACCCGTCGTTTCGCCCTATTCCCATTACACTGCGCGCGACCGATGATCTGGGCGTAAAACCTCGTAACGAGTCCATCATAAACCCTGCTGGGGTGGGATATCAAAAACGTGCACAGTCAGGACGATTCGTTTAATCCGCGCGCCACGCCCTCATTGCGCCACAGTCTGCGGCGCGGTGCGCGCCATGTTCAGCGCGGCCGCCGCGTCGCGCACGCACACGGCAGCGCCCTGCGCGTGTTCGAGCGGGCACGCTAGCCATGTGGATCGTTCGTCTCGCGCTGCGGCGTCCCTACACCTTCGTCGTGCTGGCGCTGCTCCTGCTGATCGTCGGGCCGCTGACCATTCTGCGCACACCGACCGACATCTTCCCGAACATCGACATTCCCGTGCTCTCGGTGATCTGGTCGTATAACGGCCTGCCCGCCGACGAGATGGAAAAGCGCATCGTGCTCAACTACGAGCGCGGACTGTCGGTAGCAGTGAACGATATCGAGCACACGGAATCGACCTCGCTGAACGGCATCGCGGTGATCAAGATCTTTTTCCAGCCGCACGCCAATATCAACGAAGCGCTCGCGCAGGTCACCGCGCTGTCGCAAACGCAATTGCGCTCGCTGCCGCCCGGCATTACGCCGCCGAACATCCTGCGCTACAACGCGTCGACGGTGCCGATCCTGCGCCTCGCGCTGTCGTCCGCGTCGCTGACCGAGCAGGAGCTGTACGACTTCGGCAACAACTTTCTGAAGACGCAGCTCGCCACCGTACCCGGCGCGTCGGCGCCGTTGCCCTACGGCGGCAAGCAGCGGCAGATCATGGTCGACATCGATTCGCGCAAGTTGCAGGAGCGCAATCTCTCGCCGCTGGACGTGGTCAACGCGGTCACCGCGCAGAATCTGATCCTGCCGTCGGGCACCGCGAAAATCGGCTCGACCGAGTACTCGGTGGAAATGAACGGCAGCCCGGATTCGCTGGCCGGCCTGAACAACATCCCGATCCGCTCGACGGCCAATGGCACCGTTTATATCCGCGACGTCGCGCATGTGCGCGACGGCTTCCAGCCGCAGACCAACATCGTGCGCGTGAACGGCCAGCGCGCTTCGCTGCTGACGATCAACAAAAGCGGCAACACGTCCACGCTCGATATCGTCGACCGCATCAAGACGATGATGCCGACGCTGCGCAATCTCGTGCCCGCGTCGCTGAATATCGATCCCGTTGCCGATCAGTCACTGTTCGTGCGCGCGTCGGTGCAGGGCGTGCTGCGTGAAGCATTGATCGCCGCGTGCCTGACCGGTCTGATGATTCTGCTGTTCCTCGGCAACTGGCGCGCGACGCTGATCATCTTCGTGTCGATTCCGTTGTCGATGATCACGTCGATCATCGCGCTGTCGATCCTCGGCGAAACCATCAACATCATGACGCTCGGCGGGCTCGCGCTCGCGGTCGGGATACTGGTCGACGATGCGACCGTGGCGATCGAAAACATCAGCCATCAGCTGGAACAGGGCAAGACGCTCGAACAGGCGATTCTCGACGGCGCGCATCAGATCGCGATTCCGACGCTGGTGTCGACCCTGTCGATCTGCATCGTGTTCGTGCCGATGTTTCTGCTGACGGGCGTCGCACACTATCTATTCATTCCGCTCGCCGAAGCCGTGGTGTTCGCAATGCTGGCGTCGTATTTCTTCTCGCGCACACTCGTGCCGACGCTCGCGAAATATCTGCTGCGTCATCACCACAAACCGGCCGACCTGCATCACGCGCCCGCGCAGACGCGCAATCCGTTCATGCGCGTGCACTACGCTTTCGAACGCGGCTTTGCGCGTCTGCGCCAGCGCTATCGCGTGTTTCTCGAAGCGCGCGTCGCGCGGCCGGGTCTGTTCGTGACGCTGTTTCTGCTTGGCTGCGGTGCATCGATGCTGCTGATGCCGTTCCTCGGCCGAGACTTTTTCCCAGCCGTCGACGCCGGCACGATCGCACTGCATCTGCGTGCGAAAACCGGCATGCGGGTCGAGGAAACCGCCATGCTGACCGATCGCGTCGACACGCGGATTCGTCAGTTGATCCCGGCGTCCGAGCTGCATTCGATCATCGACAACATCGGCTTGCCGGTGTCGGGCATCAACCTCTCGTACAGCAATACCGGCACGATCGGCACCTCGGATGCCGACGTGCTGATCACGCTCAATCCCGATCATCATCCGAGCGCCGACTACGTGCGCACGTTGCGGCGCACGCTCACCGACGAATTCCCCGGCGTGCAGTTCGCGTTCCTGCCCGCGGACATCGTCAGCCAGACGCTCAACTTCGGCATGCCCTCGCCGATCGACATCCAGATTGTCGGCCGTGACGTCGCCGGCAATCGCGTGTTCGCCGCGAACTTGCTGCACCGTTTGCGCACGGTGCCGGGTCTGGCCGATGTGCGCATCCAGCAGCCCGCCGACTTGCCGCGCATCTTCATCGACGTGGATCGCACGCGCGCGCAGCAAGCCGGTTTCTCGCAACGCGAGATCGCGAGCAATCTGCTGATCACACTGTCCGGCAGCCAGCAAACCACGCCGACGTTCTGGCTCAATCCGCGTAATGGCGTGAGCTACAACGTGATCACCGAAGCGCCGCAATACACGATCGATTCGCTGCAATCGCTCGCGAACATTCCGTTGAACGCGAACGGCCGCACCAACATTCTCGGCTCGCTCGCCACCATGAAGCGCGACGCCGGCAACGCGGTGCTCACGCACTACAACGCGCAGACCACGATCGATATTTTCGGCACCGCCGACGGCCGCGATCTCGGCGGCGTCTCCGACGACATCCGCAGGATCATCGACGACGCCCGCGCCGAATTGCCGAAGTCCTCGACCATCGAAATCCGTGGCCAGGTGCAGACCATGAACGATTCGTTCTCGGGGCTGTTCGCCGGTCTGGTGTTCGCGATCGTGCTGGTGTATCTGCTGATCGTGGTGAACTTTCAGTCGTGGCTCGATCCGTTCATCATCATCACCGCGCTGCCGGGCGCGCTCGCGGGCATCGTGTGGATGCTGTTTCTCACGCGCACCACCCTGTCGATTCCCGCGCTGACCGGCGCGATCATGTGTATCGGCATCGCCACCGCCAACTCGATTCTCGTGATCAGCTTCGCGCGCGAACAGCTGCTCGAACACGGCGACGCGACGCGCGCGGCAATCGAAGCGGGCTTCACACGTTTTCGCCCGGTGCTGATGACGGCGCTCGCGATGGTGATCGGCATGGTGCCGATGGCGATCGGTCTCGGCGAAGGCGGCGAGCAGAATGCGCCGCTCGGGCGCGCGGTGATCGGCGGGCTGACGGTCGGTACGCTGGCGACGCTGATCTTCGTGCCGGTGGTGTTCTCGATGATCTACCGGCGGCTCGCGGCGCGGCGTCAGCGTGCGGCCGGGCATGTGGTGGGTCAGCCATGAGGCGGGAAGCAATACGCATGGCACGCGATACGATGCGCGACACCGCATGCAACACAAGAGGCAGCGTCGACTGCCCACGCAAATACATGGGGGAAATTTGATGGAAGCACAACGTCCAGACGGTTCCGGCAGCGCGCGCGATCCCGCGAAAGCGAAGCGCACGCGTTGGTTCGTCGTCGTAGTGGCCGTGGTGGCGATCGCGCTCGCGGCCCAGGGCATCCGGTCACGTCACAATGCGCACGCGGCGCTCGAACGCGATGCCGAGCATGCGAGCCAGATGAGCGTCGAAGTCGTGCGCCCGCAGAAGTCGTCGGCCGGACTCGATCTCGTTTTGCCCGGCAACGTGCAGGCCTTTCTCGACACGCCGATTTACGCCCGTACCAACGGCTATCTGAAGAAGTGGTACGCCGACATCGGCGCGCGCGTGAAAAGCGGCCAATTGCTCGCGGAAATCGACACGCCGGAAGTGGACGATCAACTGCGCGCCGCCCGCGCCGATCTCGCGAACGCCAACGCGAACTATGCGCTCGCGAAAAGCACCGCCGATCGCTGGAGCGAGATGCTGAAGAGCAAATCGGTGTCGAAGCAGGAGACCGACGAGAAGGTCGGCGACATGCTCGCGAAGAAAGCCACGCTCGACGCGGCACGTTTTAACGTCGCGCGTCTGGAGAAGACGCAGTCGTTCCAGAAGGTGTATGCGCCGTTCGACGGCATGGTCACGGCGCGCAACGTCGACGTCGGCGCGTTGATCGACGCGGGCAGCGCGGGTGGGCCCGCGAAGGAACTGTTTCATGTCGCGCAGGCGGACCGGCTGCGCGTGTATGTGAATGTGCCGCAGGCTTATGCGCAACAGGTGCGCGCGCAGCAGACGGCGTTTCTTACGCTGACCGAGACGCCGTCGCGGCATTATCCGGGCACGGTGGCACGCACCGCGGGCGCTGTCGATCAGCAGCAACGGACCATGCTGGTCGAAGTCGACGTCGACAATCGCGATGGCGATTTGCTGCCGGGTGCTTACGCGCAGGTGCATTTCGCGTTGGGCGCGGGCGCGGCGCCGTTCACGGTGCCGGGCAACGCTTTGCTGTTCCGCCCGGATGGCGTGAAGGTCGCGACCGTGGATGCGCAACGCAAGGTGAAGCTGCTGCCGGTGTCGCTCGGGACGGACTTCGGCACGCGGGTCGCGATTGCGTCCGGGTTGCACGGCGATGAGCAGGTGATCTTGAATCCGCAGGACTCGATTGTCGATGGCGCGCCTGTGCGGATCGTGCCGCGCAAAGCGGAAGGGGCGGAGGGTGCTTCGGGTGCGGGGGCCGGTGGGGATGGAGCGGCTGGCGCTTCCGGGGCGGCTGCAAGGACATCGTCATGACCGCGCGAGCACTACACCGCAACGTCACGGCCGCGCCAAGGCGCGCCCTCGTGCCCGTTTCCATGAGCGCCTCAGCATGCGCGCTGACCCTAGCCATCACCCTCACCGCTTGCACAGTCGGCCCCGACTACGTCAAACCTCCCACACCCACCGCAGCCACCTTCAAGGAACTCGAAGGCACCGGCTGGAAGCCCGCGCAACCCGCCGACACGCTCACGCGCGGCACCTGGTGGAGCATCTACGCGGACCCATCGCTCGATGCGCTCGAACAGCAGGTCGCCGGCGCGAACCAGAACGTGCAGGCCGCCGAAGCGCGCTTTCGCGCCGCGCGCGCCACGGTCGCGCAATATCGATCGAGTTTCTTCCCGCTGGTCACCGCGAATGCGGCCTACTCGCGCGCGCGATCCTCGGAAAACGTGCTGCACAAATCGACCGCCGGCCTCACGCTGAACGACTATCTCGTGCAAGCCGACGCGTCGTGGGAACCTGACCTGTGGGGCCGCGTGTCGCGCAGCGTCGAAGGCGCGAAAGCGCAAGCGCAGGCGAGCGCCGCCGACACGCAAGCCGTGCTCCTGTCGATGCAGGCCGAACTCGCGACGGACTACTTCGAACTGCGCGGACTCGACCAGGAGCGCCAACTTCTCGACGACACGATCAAGGCCTACCGCGAAGCGCTGGATCTGACGCAGCACCGCTACGCCGGCGGCATCGCCACCGACGCCGATGTCGCGCAGGCGCAGACGCAACTGAAGACCACCGAAGCACAAGCACTCGACCTCGGCGTGCAGCGCGCGCAGCTCGAACACGCGATCGCGATCCTGATCGGCCAGCCGCCATCCACTTTCTCGCTGCCGGTCGCGCCGCTCGCGGCCATGCCCGTGGTGGCGCAAGCGGGCGTGCCGTCCGCGCTGCTCGAACGGCGTCCCGACATCGCGGCCGCGGAAAGGCAGGTCGCCGGGATGAACGCGCAGATCGGCGTCGCGACGGCCGCGTTCTTCCCGAACCTGATTCTGTCGGTGACGGGCGGCCTCGAAGCGACGAACTACAGTCAATGGCTGCTCGCGCCGAGCCGCTTGTGGTCGCTCGGGCCGGCGCTCGCGGGCACGCTGCTCGACTTCGGCGGACGCGCATCCGTGAAGGAACAGGCCCGCGCGCACTATGACGAAAGCGTCGCGCAATACCGGCAAACGGTGCTCGCCGCATTCGGCCAGGTCGAGGACAATCTCGCCGCGCTGCGCGTGCTCGAACAGGAAGCCGCCGCGCAGGACGACGCGGTGAGTGCCGCGCAGCGCGCGCTGGCGGTCGTGTCGGACCGCTACAAAAACGGCGCGTTCACATATCTCGACGTGGTCGTCGCGCAAACGACGGCGCTCACCAACGAGCGCACCGCGGTGGCGATTGCGCGCCGCCGGATGGCCGCGAGCGTCGCGCTGGTCAAGGCGCTCGGCGGCGGCTGGGATGCGTCGACACTGCCGACCGACGAGCAGATCGTGCATCCGTCGCCGCCGGCCAGTGATGCAGCGGCGCAGGGCTAGCGCACGGGCCGCTATCGGCTTCGGTGAGCGGCTTTTACTGCATCAAAAAGCCGTGCAGCGCCCCCTGCGCACTCACGCGAGGCCGCCCCTTCGCGGGACCTTGCCGTGCCGCGCGGCGGCCTGCATCAACATTTCAGCGTATCCTTAACTCCTTTTTGCGCTTTTTGCGTTCCCCAAGGAGATTTTTTCGTGACCCCGCCGCCGGAATCCCAGCGGACTGCTACCTCGGCTGTTCCTTCTTCATCTGCTTCTCCCAACGCTTGCGCCGTGCCCGACATCCCCTATCTCGAACGCGGCACGCGCGCCTATTGGCGCGCCAGCATCGCGCTTCTGTTCGCCGGTTACGCGACCTTCTCGCTGCTCTACTGCGTGCAGCCATTGCTGCCATCGTTTTCCGCGGCGTTCGACGTGACGCCCGCGCAAAGCAGCTTGTCGCTCTCGCTCACCACCGCCGCGCTCGCGCTCGCCGTGTTCGTCGCCGGCTTCGTCTCCGAAGGCTGGAGCCGTCACAAACTGATGACGCTATCGCTGACCGTGTCGGCCTTGCTGACGATCGGCGTGTCGATCGCGCCGCAGTGGCATCAGTTGCTCGTGCTGCGCACGCTCCTCGGTCTCGCGCTTGGCGGCGTGCCCGCCGTCGCGATGGCCTACCTCGCCGAGGAAGTGCATCCCGACGGCCTCGGTCTAGCGATGGGCCTCTATGTCGGCGGCACCGCGATCGGCGGCATGGCGGGACGCGTGATCACGGGTGTCGTCGCGGATCTGTTCTCGTGGCGCATGGCGATCGGCACGATCGGGGTGCTCGGCCTTCTGTCGATGCTCGCGTTTCGCGCGCTGCTGCCACCGTCGCGTCACTTCGTGCCGCGACGCGGACTCGGCTTCGCGCATCACCGCACCGCGCTGCTCAAGCAGTTCACGCGGCCGGGTCTGCCCTTGCTGTTCCTGCTCGGCTTCGTGCTGATGGGCAGCTTCGTCACGCTGTACAACTACATCGGCTACCGGCTGCTCGCGCCGCCGTATCGATTGAATCAAACGGAGATCGGCGCGATCTTCGTCGTGTATCTGACCGGTGTGATCGCGTCGCCATGGTCGGGGCGCATGGCCGATACGTTCGGCCGTGCCCGTGTGCTCACCGGCAGTTTGCTGCTGATGCTGGTCGGTCTCGCCCTCACGATGCTGCATCCGCTGGCGATGATCGCCACCGGCATCGCGTGCGTGACGTTCGGTTTTTTCGCCGGGCACTCGGTGGCGAGCGGCTGGGTGGGACGCCTCGCCAAGGACGCGAAAGGCCAGGCCGCCGCGCTCTACCTGCTTGCGTATTACATCGGTTCGAGCGTGGTCGGTTCGTACGGCGGCCACGTGTGGGCCGGTCATGGATGGAATGGCGTCGCGGGACTCGTGGGCGCGTTGCTCGTCATCGGGCTCATTGCGGCGAGGCGTTTGCGCGGACGCGAACGGGCGGGCGCCTAAGCTCCAAGCTGTTCAATCTGTTCAATCTGCAACCCACTGCGCATTGAATAACGCCAAAAAGTAAGGCCGGCGTAAGCAAGCACTTCATTTTTTTCGATTTGTTTGCTGCGCCGCGCCAATCGTGGCGAGCCTTGTCGCAGCGCATTCAGCGCCTTGCGAAAAGTCGCCGCGGCGCCGCACGTCGTTGCTACGCCGGTCCAACGGTCTTCTATACTCAAATCGAGCGGGGGCGGTGAATGACTCCGGCAGATCGAGCCGTCCCTTCGCGACCAATACATAGCAACCATGTTGCATGGGAGACGAATATGACGACCTACTTCACGATCGGCGATTTCATCCTCGTCATTCCGATGGCGCTCGCGGGCGCGCTATTCGTCGGCGCGCTACCTTGCAAAACGGAAATGCGGCACAACGCGCTGCGTGTGCTGGGCGCACTGATCGGCGTGATGTGCGCGGTCGCGCTGGTCGAAGGTCTTCCGGCGCTCGTGTAGCGCACAGTACAAAAGCCGCCTCACCGGCGGCTTTTTCGCTTCTGCTTATCGGCTTTCTGCGGATGCGAGTCGCGATGATCAGATGGCCTGATCCGTCGACGGCTTCTCCCACAGATTGACTCCGCCTTCGGTCGCATAGCGATCGATCTCCGCGAGTTCATCCTTCGTGAACACGAGGTTCTTCAACGCACCGACGTTCTCGCGCACCTGTTCCGCACGGCTCGCGCCGATCAGCACCGACGTCACGCGCGAATCGCGCAATGCCCATGCGAGCGCCATTTGCGCGAGGCTCTGTCCGCGACGCTGCGCGATGTCGTTGAGCTTGCGCACATGCTCGATGTTTTGCGGGCTCAGATGCTCCTGCTTCAACGAACCGCCGCCCGGCTTGTTGACGCGCGCATCGTCCGGCACGCCGTTCAGGTATTTGCCGGTGAGCAAACCCTGCGCGAGCGGCGTGAATGCGATCGTGCCCGCGCCGACCTTCTCCAGCGTATCCAGCAGCTCATGCTCGATCCAGCGGTTGAGCATGTTGTACGCGGGTTGATGGATCAGCAGCGGCACTTTGTACTCGGCGAGCAGCTTCGTCATTTCGAGCGTCTTGGTTGCCGAGTACGACGAAATACCGATGTACAGCGCCTTGCCTTGCTGCACGGCGCTCGCCAATGCACCGGCGGTTTCTTCGAGCGGCGTGTCGGCATCGAAACGATGCGAATAGAAGATATCGACGTAGTCGAGGCCCATGCGTTGCAGGCTCTGATCGAGACTCGCGAGCACGTACTTGCGCGAGCCGCCGCCCTGGCCGTACGGACCCGGCCACATGTCCCAACCGGCCTTCGACGAAATCAGCAGCTCGTCGCGATACGGTTTGAAGTCGTCCTTGAACAGACGCCCGAAGTTCGTCTCCGCGCTGCCGTACGGCGGCCCGTAGTTGTTCGCGAGGTCGAAGTGGGTGATGCCGAGATCGAACGCCGTGCGCAGGATGTCGCGCTGCGTGGAAATCGGCGTGGTGTCGCCGAAGTTGTGCCACAAGCCGAGCGACAGCGCCGGCAGTTTGAGGCCCGACTTGCCGCAGACGCGGTATTGCATGTCCGAATAGCGTTCTGAAGCTGCTTCGTAAGCCATTGCTAGTGTCCTTGTTGGTGAAGTGGCCCGGTCAGTGCGGGCGTGAGGCGATCACACGTTGCGAGAGGCAGGCTGCTTTTTGGGTTTATGCGAAGTGCAGCTAGAGCGCTATGGTAGCCAATCGACGCGATGCGTGCAGACGCCCAGTATGCGGGATGGACGATGGCTTGCGGGTCCCCTACACTTTGGCCCGTCGAAGCTTATGGGAGGAATGCATGACGAAGGCTATTTCATTCGCGCTGCTCGTCGGCGGGATCGTGTTGCTGTATTTCGGTGGGCAGGCGTTCAATTCGGTGAGCAGCGACGTCGCGCGCGTGTTCACCGGCTCGCCGAGCAACAAGGCGATCATGCTGATCGTGGCCGGCGTGGTAGCCACGCTCGCCGGACTCACGGGAATCGCATTGTCCGGGCGCAAACGGTAAGCGTTGATGGGCGGGTGCGGCGCTTGGCGTTCGATCGTATGAATGAACGCGCACAAGCGCCGCCGCCAAAGATAAACACCTAAAACGCCACTTCAGGCTTGGCAGCCGAACGGGTACCCGGCAACGGCACATTGCTCGCGCCGTGATACGTGTACACGAGAGAAAACTTCACCTGATCGCTGAGGTTTTTGCCCGCTGAATGCAGCGTGTTGCAGTGGAAGAACACGACGTCCCCGGCCTTCAGTTCGGGCGACACCGCCGCGCGAATCCAGGCCTGGTTCTCTTCGAGGTCGGAGCGGAAAAATTTGGCTTCATCGAACCGGTCGGACGTGAACGACTCGCTGTGCGACTTCGGCACGAGCCACAGCGCGCCGTTATCGACCGTTTCCCACCC
The DNA here is from genome assembly GCF_056279605.1 of Paraburkholderia sp. TE9906. Lineage (NCBI taxonomy): Bacteria > Pseudomonadati > Pseudomonadota > Betaproteobacteria > Burkholderiales > Burkholderiaceae > Paraburkholderia > Paraburkholderia sp. TE9906. The sequence goes on along the minus strand of NZ_JBWCCT010000008.1, from coordinate 372,744 downwards.
AACCGCGAGCCACACCGACACCAGATCGTCACGCTCGAACGACCAGTAGCGCACATCGCGATGCCAGCCGGTCAGGCTGCCGTATGCGGGGTGTTTGGTCATCATGCAGTTGTGATGCGCGCGCGACAGGCGCGGCTCTTCACCGAAGTACAACTCCATCCAGCCGCGAATTTCCGGCGCGGTCGCCCACTGTGCGAACGCCGGATGACGCCCATACGCATCCAGCAGCCGCCGTACCGTATGGCCGCCCGGCGCGTGTTTCGACGACGGCGCGCCGGGGTACTGCAGATCCGCTTCGAATTCGATCGGCGCCGCCGCTTCCTGCAACTGATGCTGCGCGATCTGCTTCAATTCGGCGCAACGCTCGGGCGACACCAGGCCGGGCACCACGACGAAGCCCTGCTCCCGCAACGTCTGAATCTGCTCTTTCTTCGAATGAAATGACATGGTGATCCGTTACTGTCGACTAGCTGATGCTCGATTGTAAAACGGGCGCGATCGCACTGCGCGCAGTTTCGCCCGCCAACGCGCCGCAGCCTTACGCACTACTTTCACGCGCAGGAGCGTTCCCACGGCACAGCGACGGGGCAAACGCGCACGATAATCGATCGCGACGGCGCAACCGTGGGGGCCTGCGCGGCGGTCATCTTCGTAAAAACCCGCGTTTGCAGGGTAAAAACCCGACTTTCTGCCGTCATGAATCGCGTGTAGCCTGCACGCATGTTGATCGCCGCTCCCGCACTTTTGCGCCGTGCGCAGGCTGCCCAAGCCCGCGCCGCCGAGCTCCGCCCTTTTTCCCGACGAATTCCGGGCCTTCGCGCCGTCCCTCGAGACCCTGCCTTTGGCATGTTTGGTGCTGCTATTGGCGCACCTTCCGTCGCGCGACACGTTGCCTACCTGTGAAGCCATGCATACTCTTCTGAGCACCCGTCTTACCCGCGCCGCGCTGAAAGCGGCGCGTCCCGCGCGCCGCCACGTCGTGCGTGCGCTGCGTCACCACGCCACGCGCACCCGTGCGTTGGGCGAACAGTGGCGCGATGCCAAAGCAGTCGACGGCATTCGCACCTGGTTCCACACGTTCTTCTCCGCACTGCGTCTGCAAGGCGGTTCGCGCCGCTTCTCGCTGCGCACGCTGCTGCGCAAACCGACGCCACTGCGGCTCACCGCCGCGCAACGTGCACCGGTCGTCGCGCGGCAGAATACGAGCCGCCGCCCGCGCCGTATGTCGACGAGCAGCAGCAGCGGCTGGTTCGTGTTCGCGTTTGCGAGCCGTTAAGACGGGTCTCGGACACGCACCCCGCCGGCATCGCTGGCGCGGATGTCGCACAACGCGGAGTAACCGCACGACGAAGCAGTCACGCAGTACGCAAGGCGATAAAAAACCCCGCCCGGCTCACGCCGGCGGGGTTTTTGTTTGAACGGGGAGCGCGTGCTTATTCGGCGAGCGCGGCAACCGGTTCGGTGCCTGCGGCTTCCGCCAGCGCGAGCGCCTTGTCCGTGGCTTCCCACGTGAATTCCGGCTCTTCGCGGCCGAAGTGACCATAAGCAGCGCTCTTCTCGTAGATCGGGCGCAGCAGGTCGAGCATCTGGATGATGCCCTTCGGCCGCAGGTCGAAATGCTCCTGCACCAGACGCGTGATCGTCGCATCCGACACGCGGCCCGTGCCGAACGTGTTGACCATCACCGAAGTCGGTTGCGCAACGCCGATCGCGTACGACACCTGAATCAGGCAACGCGACGCGAGGCCAGCGGCCACGATGTTCTTCGCGACATAACGGCCTGCATAAGCCGCCGAGCGATCGACCTTCGACGGGTCCTTGCCCGAGAACGCACCACCACCGTGGGGCGCGGCACCGCCGTACGTATCGACGATGATCTTGCGGCCCGTCAGGCCGCAATCGCCTTGCGGGCCGCCAATCACGAAACGGCCGGTCGGGTTCACCAGGAACTTGATGTCGCCCTTGATGAGCTCGGCGGGCAGCGTCGGCTTGATGACTTCTTCGATCACGGCTTCGCGCAGCGTGTCCAGATCGATGTCCGGGGAGTGCTGCGTGGACAGCACGACGGTGTCGATAGAATGCGGCTTGCCGTCGACATAACGCACGGTGACCTGCGACTTCGCATCCGGACGCAGCCAGGGCAGACGGCCGTCGCGGCGCAGATTCGCCTGACGCTCGACCAGACGGTGCGAAAGGTGGATCGGCAGAGGCATCAGTTCCGGCGTTTCTTCACACGCGTAACCGAACATCAGGCCCTGGTCGCCGGCGCCTTGATCGAGGTTGTTGTCGTGCGCGCGATCCACGCCCTGGGCGATGTCCGGCGATTGCTTGTCGTACGCGACGAGCACCGCGCAGCCGCGGTAGTCGATGCCGTAGTCTGTGTTGTCGTAGCCGATGCGCTTGATGGTGTTGCGCGCGACCTGGATGTAATCGACGTTCGCCGTGGTGGTGATTTCACCGGCCAGCACGACCAGACCCGTGTTGCACAGCGTTTCTGCTGCGACACGCGAGTATTTGTCCTGAGCCAGAATCGCGTCGAGAATGGCGTCCGAGATTTGATCCGCGACTTTGTCGGGATGGCCTTCGGAAACGGATTCTGAAGTGAAGAGATAGTCGTTTGCCACGTTGCAGACTCCTGTTTGATGGTTACGGTTGAGTTTCACGTAGCCAGCTTCGGGAGTCTGAAGCGGCGACGCTTTAGCGGATTACTTTGACCGGCCGGCGCATATCACATGGATCGCACCCGCCAGCTTCGCCCCGCAAGTTGTCTATTAACTCGGCGAAGCCCTTATTATAGCGACTTCCTTTGATTGTCACAGAGTGTCCTCGAGTGCGGTATTACGTCAATTCTTCCGCTTTCCTGAAATCGGTCGTGCGCAGCGCCTCTTCTTTCCTGGAGGCAACATGCTGAGCCGCTATGGCGCGAAGCTCGCGATCGGGCTGTTGAGACTTTTTGCACTGCTGCCCTATGGCCTCGTCGCCCGTTTCGGCGACGGGCTCGGCTGGCTGCTCTATCAGATTCCGAGCCGGCGCAAGCGCATCGTGCACACCAATCTGACGCTGTGCTTTCCCGAGTGGAGCGATGAGCGCCGCAAAGACGTCGCACAGAAGCACTTCCGCCACGCGATCCGCAGCTACATCGAACGCAGCGTGCAGTGGTTCGGCTCGGCGAAGAAGCTCGAAAAGTTGATCCAGCTCGACAGCGCGATCGATCTGACGGACCCGAACCTGCCGCCCACGCTGTTTCTCGGCTTTCACTTCGTCGGCATCGAGGCCGGGTCGATCTTCCTGAACTACTCGCTCAAGCGTCAATGCGGCTCGCTGTATCAGCCGATGTCGAACCCGGAACTCGAAGAGGTCGCCAAAGCGGCGCGCGCGCGTTTCGGCGCGGACATGGCGAGCCGCGCCGACAGCGCGCGCATCGTGCTGCGCTGGCTGCGCGATCGCAAGCCGGTGATGCTCGGCGCCGACATGGACTACGGCGCGCGCAATTCCACCTTCGTGCCGTTCTTCGGTGTGCCGACCTGCACGCTGACCGCGGTGGGACGTCTCGCCAAGGTCGGCCACGCGCAGGTCGTGCCGTTCATCGGCGAAGTGCTGCCGAACTACAAGGGTTACCGCCTCAAGGTGTTCAAGCCCTGGGACAACTACCCCACCGGCGACGACGACGCGGACGCGCGACGCATGAACGCCTTCCTCGAAGAACAGATTCCGCTGCTGCCCGAGCAGTACTACTGGGTGCACAAGCGCTTCAAGACACGACCGCCGGGCGTCCCGAGCGTGTACTGACCCGGATCGACCTGAACGACGCCGGCGCGGCCAGCCGGGAAAGCCGCCCGAACGCGGAAATAACGCGGCGTTCGGCGCACCTGCCGGTGCGTCACTTACAATAGCGTGATGAAACTGAAATTCACCAAGATGCACGGCGCGGGCAACGACTTCGTCGTGCTCGACGGCTTCACCCAACCGGTCAATCTGAGCCCGGCGCAGGTGCGCGCGCTCGCGGACCGGCATTTCGGCGTCGGCGCCGATCAATTGCTGCTGGTCGAAAAGCCCACCGTGGATGGCGTCGATTTCAGATATCGCATCTTCAATTGCGACGGCGGCGAGGTCGAGCACTGCGGCAATGGCGCGCGCTGCTTCGTCAAGTTCGTGCGCGACCGCGGCCTGACCGATCGGCGCAGCGTGCGCGTGCAAGTGCAAAAGGGCACCATTACGCTGACCGAGCAGGACAACGGTGAAGTGCTGGTCGACATGGGCGCGCCGGTGTTCGACCCGGAGCGCGTGCCGTTCGCCACCAAAGGCCTCGAAGGCCGCCGCCAGGGCGCGGACACGCTCTGGCCGCTCGACGTAAGCGGCACGACGCGCTGGGTTTCAGTGGTGTCGATGGGCAATCCGCATGCGGTGCAGGTGGTCGACGACGTCGAAGCTTTCCCGGTGCTGGTCGAAGGCCCCGTGATCGAACGCCATGCGCGCTTCCCGCAGCGAGTGAACGCGGGCTTCATGCAGATCGTCGGCCGCAGCGAGATCAAGCTGCGCGTGTATGAACGCGGCGCGGGCGAAACGCTCGCCTGCGGCACGGGCGCCTGCGCGGCGGTCGCGGCGGGCATCCGGCGCGGGCTGCTGGACGCGCCGGTGCTGGTCCACACGCACGGCGGCAAGCTGACGATCACGTGGGACAGTACCCGCGAGGGCGAACCGCTGCTGATGGCGGGCCCCGCAGCCACCGTTTTCGAAGGCGAGATCGAACTGGCCGACTCGTTGGCCGCTTAAACTCATTGACCGATGCGCCGCCCTTGGGGCGTCGTCCTGTAGTCCTTTAGCCGAAACCATGAACGATCGCGAAGTCGCCGAATACCTGCTCGCCAACCCCGAATTCTTCGCCGAACACGCGGAAATCCTAGCGACCATCCGGCTCGGGAACCCGCACGGCAAAGCCGCGGTGTCGCTACAGGAACGGCAGATGGAAATGCTGCGCGACAAGAACAAGCATCTCGAACGGCGTCTCGCCGAACTGCTGCGTTACGGCCACGAGAACGACAGCATCGCGTCGAAATTCAACCGCTGGACCATCCGCGTGATGGCCGAGCGCGATCCGTACGCGCTGCCGCGCACGATCGCCACCGGCTTGCGCGAGATTTTCGACGTGCCGCAGGCCGCGCTGCGCGTGTGGGACGTGGCCGAGCCTTACGCTCAGGCCGACTTCGCGCGCCACGTCGGCGAGGAAGTGCGCATTTTCGCGAGCAGTCTCACGACGCCGTATTGCGGCGCGAACACCGGCTTCGAAGCCGCGCAGTGGCTGACTCCGGCGGTCAACGCGGTGGCGGACGAGAGCGCACCCGGCAATGCCACGTCCGAGTCGGCGCACGCCACCGAATCGATTGCGTTGCTCGCGCTGCGCGACCCGGAGGCCAACGAAGAAGCGCCCACCTTCGGTCTGCTGGTGATGGGCTCGGCCGATTCGCGCCGCTTCCACGACGGCATGGCCACCGATTTCCTGACGCAGATCGGCGCACTGGCCAGCGCCGCGCTGAGCCGTCTGCTGCCGCGCTGAGCCGCGCTCGCTCGCCCGCACGCGCCCAGGCCCACCACCGTGACCGCCGCCGATCCGATCGCCGCCTATCTGTCGAATCTCGAACATGAGCGGCGGTTGTCGGCGCATACGTTGCGCGGCTACACCCATGAACTCGCAGAGCTCAGGCTGCTGGCCAAAGGGCGGCCACTCGAAAGCCTGAGCGCCGTCGACATCCGCGGCGCCGTGGCGCGCGCCCATGCGGGCGGCCTGACGGCGCGCTCGATCAGTCACCGGCTGTCGGCGTGGCGTGCGTTTTATCGCTGGCTCGCCGGACGCGTCGATCTGCCGGCCAACCCTGTCGCCACCGTGCGCGCGCCGAAGCAGGCGAGGACGCTGCCCAAGGCCCTTTCCGTCGACGACGCCACGCGCCTGATGGAAACGCCGCCCGCCGCATCGCCCGAAGGTCTGCGCGATCACGCGATGCTCGAACTGTTTTACTCGTCCGGTCTGCGCCTGGCGGAGCTGGTCGGCCTCGACGCCCGTTTCGCCGATGCCGGGGGCTACCGCTCCGCCGGCTGGCTCAAGCTGGAGTCCGCCGAAGTCGAAGTGCTCGGCAAGGGCAACCGGCGCCGCGTCGTGCCGGTCGGCAGCAAGGCGCTCGACGCGCTGAACGCGTGGCTCGCGGTGCGCAGCCAGATGGTGAAGCACGATCCGCATCCGCTGTTTCTGTCGGCGCGCGGCAACCGGCTGTCGCCGAATGTCGTGCGTGAACGCGTGAAGCGCGCGGCGCTAGTCGCGGGCATTCCAGCCAATGTGCATCCGCACGTGCTGCGGCATTCGTTCGCGACGCACGTGCTGCAGTCGAGCGGCGATCTACGCGCGGTGCAGGAACTGCTCGGCCATGCCAGCATCACCGCTACGCAGGTCTACACCGCGCTCGATTTCCAGCACCTCGCCCACGTCTACGACCAGGCGCATCCGCGCGCCAAAAAACGCGACTGACGCCGCGTGTTGCGGCGTGTAGTCTCCTGCGCTTTCGCTTCACTCGCTGCGTGCGCGTTGCCACGCGGCCCATTGCTCTGCTGACATCCTGATGAATACCGTTACGCTCAAACCGTCGAAAGAAAAATCGCTGCTGCGCCGCCATCCGTGGGTTTATGCCAACGCGATCGACCGCGTCGATGGCCATCCCGCGCCCGGCGCGACCGTGCTGGTGCGCGCGCACGACGGCCGCTTTCTCGCGCGCGCCGCCTACAGCCCGCATTCGCAGATCCGCGCGCGCGTGTGGAGCTTCGACGAAACCGAGCCGATCGATCACGCGTTTTTCAAGCGCCGCGTGCAGCGCGCGCTCGCGCATCGTCAGACGATGGTGCACGACACCGGCGCGGTACGGCTGATTTTCGGCGAAGCGGACGGACTGCCCGGCCTGATCGTCGATCATTACGTCGCCGAGGACGCAGGCCAGCGCAGTCAGATCGTCTGCCAGTTCATGGCGGCGGGTGTCGAGGCGTGGAAGGAAGCGATCGTCGCGGCACTGGTCGGCGCGACGGGCTGCCCGAATGTCTACGAACGTTCGGACGTGTCGATTCGCCAGAAGGAAGGACTCGAACAGATCACCGGCGTGCTGGCGGGCGAGGCGCCGTCGGACGCGTTGATTTCGAGCGAAAACGGCGTGCGCTATCACGTCGACGTGCGCAACGGCCACAAAACCGGCTTTTACGTCGATCAGCGCGACAACCGCCTGCTGGTGCAGCAGCTCGCGCAGGATCGCGACGTGCTGAACTGCTTCTGCTACACCGGCGGATTCTCGCTGGCCGCGTTAAAGGGTGGCGCGAAGCGGGTGGTTTCGATCGATTCGTCGGGCGAAGCACTGGCCCTCGCCCAGCAGAACGTGGCGGCCAACGGCTTCGACGCCGAACGCGCCACCTGGCTCGACGCCGACGCGTTCAAGACGCTGCGCCGCCTGTACGACGAAGGCGAGCGCTTCGACCTGATCGTGCTCGATCCGCCGAAATTCGCGCCGTCGCGTGAACACGTGGATCGCGCGTCGCGCGCTTACAAGGACATCAATCTGACCGGCCTGAAGCTGCTGCGCCCGGGCGGCTTGCTGTTCACCTACTCGTGCTCGGGCGCGATCGATTCCGACCTGTTCCAGAAGATCGTCTCCAGCGCGGCCGCCGACGCGCGCGTCGATGCGCGCATTCTCAAGCGCCTCGGCGCGGGCGTGGATCATCCGCTGCTCACGGCGTTCCCGGAAGGCGAATACCTGAAGGGTCTGCTGTTGCAAATCGCCTGATCGCCCATAATTTGAGCTTAATTTTCAGGCTCATTTCGCGCGCGGGCGGCCCTGGCGCCAGCGGGCGCGAACCCCGGCCGTCAGCGCGGGCTTGACAGATATGTTTCAATAACCGGCTAGACAGGGCTGCGCGCCATCCGGCCGCCGCGCCCGGCTACGCTTTCGATCACGCACCGTTTCACGAACTACAGGCGACCAACATGCTCCCAGTCACCATCCTGACCGGCTTTCTCGGCAGCGGCAAAACCACCCTGCTCAAGCGCATCCTGAACGAAAAGCACGGCATGAAGATCGCCGTCATCGAGAACGAGTTCGGCGAAGAGAACATCGACAACGAAATCCTCGTGCAGGACACCAGCGAGCAGATCATTCAGATGAGCAACGGCTGCATCTGCTGCACGATTCGCGGCGACCTGTCGCGCGTGCTCGGCGATCTGGCGGCGAAGAAACAGGCGGGCGAAGTGGACTTCGACCGCGTCGTGATCGAAACCACCGGTCTCGCGAATCCGGGCCCGGTCGCGCAGACGTTCTTCATGGACGACCAGATCGCCAGCGAGTTTCTGCTCGACGCGATCATCACGCTGGTCGACGCGAAGCACGCGAACCATCAGCTGGACGAGCACGAAGTGGTGCAGCGCCAGGTCGGTTTCGCCGACCGCCTGTTCATCACCAAGGCCGACCTGGTCGACGAAAAGCACGTGAGTGATCTGCGCCACCGTCTGCTGCACATGAACCCGAAGGCGGCGATCAAGGTCGTCAATTTCGGCGAAGCGGACATCAAGGAAATTTTCGATCTGCGCGGCTTCAACCTGAATTCGAAGCTGGAAATCGACCCGGACTTCCTCGCCGAAGACGAGCACGCGCACAGCCACGCTCACGCGCACGACGAGCACGGCCATACGCATGAGGACCACGATCACGAAAACTGCGATCACGACCACGGCCATTGCGACCACGAAGGCCACGATCACGCGCACCATCGCCACGCGCATCACGACGACAAGATCAAGTCGTTCGTGTACCGCAACGATCGTCCGTTCGATCCGAACAAGCTCGAAGATTTCCTCGGCGGCATTCTGCAGATTTATGGCGAGCGCCTGCTGCGCTACAAGGGCGTGCTGTACATGAAGGGCGTCGATCGCAAGGTCGTGTTCCAGGGCGTGCATCAGATGATGGGCAGCGATCTGGCCGCGAAATGGCAGCCGGTCGAGAAGAAGACCAACAAGATGGTGTTCATCGGCATCGAACTGCCGCAAGACCTGATCACCGACGGTCTGGACGCCTGTCTCGCCTAAGCTTCAGGCGCTTGCCGTGCTGCGTCAGCGGCACGGCACAAGGCGTGCTTGCGCGCTCAACGCACGCGCCACCCAGGCACGGCGAGAATCATCTGCTGAATGCGCGCGACGCCCGTTGCAAGCCCGCGAAAAAGTCACGCGGATGAAAAGCGCGTGAAAACCCTGCTGTATTAATACGTTCACGACCATCGCTTTTTGGTCGTGCGCGCGTTATATTTTCGGGATATCAGTGCGCTGCAAGCAGATTTTCGCTGGATGCGGTGCCGGATTGTGATTCAGTTACAATACGTGCCCACTGGAGAATGACAACGAATTGCCCGGTCAGCGCGTAGGCCGCGCCGGGCCTGAAGCGGCGCCGGAAAAGCTTGTCCGGGGAAATACGCCGATCATGCCGGCTGGCACTGCCTGAAAAGGTGCGCTGCCGGCAAGCAATACCTCAGGAGCATTTGAGAATCGGTTTCCAGAGGAGTTCGGCCCCGCATTGGCGTTGCGACGCCCGGCGTGTGGGCGCCAGGCGCTTCGGCGTCACGACAGTCCACCGTTCGTGCCCGCCTTCGCGCTTCCGCGTCCTCAAGGCGCCTTTGCGGGCAATACGAAAGTGCGGGCACTATGTAAGAGTTTTGCCTCACATTGAAGAAGTAAGCCAGATGACGACGAAACGACTCTTGACCGAAGCCGAAATCCTGAAGATGAGCGACAAGGATTACATGAATGAGGATCAGCTCGCCTTCTTCAAGAACAAGCTCGAACAGCTGCAGGCGGACATTCTCCGCAATGCCGGCCAGACGACCGAGAACCTGCGCGAAACCGTAATCGTGCCGGACCCGGCCGACCGTGCAACGATCGAGGAAGAGCATGCGCTCGAACTGCGCACGCGCGACCGCGAGCGCAAGCTGCTGAAGAAGGTGCAGCAATCGATCGCGCGCATCGATTCCGGCGACTACGGCTGGTGCGAGGAAACCGGTGAGCCGATTGGCATTCCGCGTCTGCTCGCGCGGCCCACGGCAACCCTGTCGCTCGAAGCACAGGAACGCCGCGAACTGCGCCAGAAGCTGTTCGGCGACTGAACGCCTGTGGCGCGGCTTCGGCTCCGCGCCCTGACACGCTGCTTCGTCGAGAGGCGCACGGTGAAACGTGCGCCTTTTTTCTTTTGTACGGCGCTGTTTTGTGCCGCGCTATGAAGACGGTTTCAAGCCCGTCGTCGACCGGTATCGCCGATGTGATTCGGCGTCCAGAGGCTATCGTTTTTCGCGACGCGAGTCGCCTTGCGACGAAGCTCGCTCCTTTGCGCCGCGCCCCGCTGCACCATCGCAGCGCACGCACCAAATCCCCGGTTTTTTGTCTTATGCCATTCGGCAGCTCTTGATATGACCGTGCACGCCCTAAAATAAATCGGACATGCGCTGCACGAGCGCGCCGACCGGTCGAATTTCAGCGTCGCGCGCCGTCCGTTTTCAGGATTCATGCGGTAGCGCGTCGCGCTGCCGTGTCCTACCCGTTTTGCAAAGAGGAACGCATATGGAGCAATTTCACGGCACGACGATCGTCTCCGTGCGCCGCGGCGACAAGGTCGCGCTCGGCGGTGACGGCCAGGTGACGCTGGGCAACATCGTCATGAAAGGCGGTGCGAAGAAGGTCCGGCGCATCTATAGCGGCAAGGTGCTGGTCGGCTTCGCCGGCGGCACGGCCGACGCCTTCTCGCTGCTCGACCGCTTCGAAGCGAAGCTGGAAAAACATCAGGGCAACCTCACGCGCGCCGCAGTTGAGCTCGCGAAAGACTGGCGCACCGACCGCATGCTGCGTCGTCTGGAAGCGATGCTGATCACCGCCGACGCGACCACTACCCTCGTCATCACCGGCAACGGCGACGTGCTCGATCCGGAAGGCGGCATCTGCGCGATCGGCTCGGGCGGCGCCTACGCGCAAGCCGCCGCGAAAGCGCTCGCCGACAACACCGAGCTGTCGCCCCGCGAAATCGTGGAGAAGTCGTTGGAGATTGCCGGCGACATGTGCATCTACACGAACCACAACCGCGTTATCGAGACGATCGAGTAAGGACCCACGATGAGCACAATGACCCCTGCCGAGATCGTCTCCGAACTCGACAAACACATCATCGGCCAAGGCCGCGCGAAAAAAGCCGTGGCCGTCGCGCTGCGCAACCGCTGGCGCCGTCAGCAGGTCGAAGACCCGTTGCGCCAGGAAATCACGCCGAAAAACATTCTGATGATCGGACCGACCGGCGTCGGCAAGACCGAAATCGCGCGGCGTCTCGCGAAGCTGGCGGACGCGCCGTTCATCAAGATCGAAGCGACCAAGTTCACGGAAGTGGGCTACGTGGGCCGCGACGTCGACAGCATCGTGCGCGATCTGATCGAGATTTCGGTCAAGCAGACTCGCGAAACGGAAATGCGCAAAGTGCGGACCAAGGCCGGCGACCAGGCTGAAGACCGCATCCTCGACATCCTGCTGCCGAGCGCGCGCCCGGTCGGCTTCGGTGCGAGTTCGAGCGCCGCCGACACCGCCGACGAAAGCAGCAGCACGCGTCAAACGTTCCGCAAGCGTCTGCGCGAAGGCCTCCTCGACGACAAGGAAATCGAACTCGACGTCGAACAGCCGCAAGCAGGCATGGACATCATGGGCCCCCCGGGCATGGAAGACATGACCGAGCAGATCCGTTCGATGTTCGCGAACATCGGCGGCGGCAAGAAGACGCGCCGCAAGATGAAGGTGAAGGAAGCGCTGAAGGTGCTCACCGACGAAGAAGCCGGCAAGATGCTCAACGACGAAGAGGTGAAAACCAAGGCGGTGCAGAACGTCGAGCAGAACGGCATCGTGTTTCTCGACGAGATCGACAAGATCGCCTCGCGCAACGAAGCAGGCGGCGGTGAAGTGTCCCGCCAGGGTGTGCAGCGCGATCTGCTGCCGCTCGTCGAAGGCACCACGATCAACACCAAGTACGGCATGGTGAAGACCGATCACATTCTGTTCATCGCGAGCGGCGCGTTCCATCTGGCCAAGCCGAGCGACCTGATTCCCGAACTGCAAGGCCGTTTTCCGATTCGCGTCGAACTCGACTCGCTGTCGGTGAACGACTTCGAATCGATCCTAGTGTCCACCGATGCGAGCCTCGTCAAGCAGTATCAGGCACTACTCGCCACCGAAGACGTGCATCTCGAATTCGCCGAGGACGGAATTCGCCGTCTGGCCGAAATCGCTTACTCGGTGAACGAGAAGACCGAGAACATCGGCGCGCGGCGTCTTTACACGGTCATCGAAAAACTGCTCGAAGAGGTGTCGTTCTCGGCGGGCAATCACTCGGGCAGAGCCGTGCAGATCGATGCGGCGTATGTCGATCGCGCGCTGAACGAAGTAGCGGAAGACGAAGACTTGTCGCGTTACGTGCTGTGATATCCGTGCCGATGCACAGGCTGGGTCAGGTTATCCACATTGCCTGACCCAGATCAAATCTGACGCACAAAAAAACGGGCTGCCTGATCGAAGGCAGCCCGTTTTCTTTTGTCACACTGCCTACGTCGAAGCAGAACGACTTACTGTTTGACCGGCCGCTTCGCCAGCTTGCGCTGCAACGTTCGACGATGCATGTTCAACGCCCGCGCCGTGGCCGAAATATTGCCGCCGTGCTCGGCCAGCACACGCTGAATATGCTCCCACTCCAGGCGCGCCACCGACAAAGGCGTGGGATGCTCGATCGCTTCTTCCGCTTGCAGCACGCTCGCTTCGGTTTGCAGCGCCGACAGAATCGTCTCGACGTTGGCCGGCTTTGCGAGGTAATTGTCCGCGCCGTCCTTCACCGCTTGCACCGCTGTGGCGATGCTCGCATAGCCGGTCAACACCAGCATGCGCGCGTCGGGCTGCAGATCGCGCAACGGCGCGACGAGCGTCAAGCCCGAGTCGTTGCCGAGATGCAGATCCACTGTGATCTGGCTGAACTTCTGCTGGTTCGCGAGCTTGATCGCCTCGTCCGCGTTGTGCGCTTCGCTCACCGTGTAACCGCGCCGCGTCAGACCGCGAGCGAGGATGCCGGAGAACACCTCATCGTCGTCGATCACCAGAAAATTCTTTTCGCTCATGCCTGTTTCTCCGTGTTGGATGGCGTGGCGCCTTGACGGCCCGTGCCAGAAAATTTGCGCCCGCCGGCGAGCGGAAGTTTCAGCACCGCACGCGTGCCGCGCGGCTTGATCGCGCTGACGTCGGTCAGCTCGATCGAACCTCTCAGACGCGACGCCGCCGAGAAGGCCAGATAAAGGCCCACGCCGTGACCGCCCTGTGTGCTGTCCACCGGCATCGCGCCAAGCGAGCCGCGCAGTGCGGCCGGAATGCCCGGGCCCGCGTCGCAGACTTCGAACACGATTTTCTCGCCGCGCGGATCGAGCGCGCACGACAGCGTCACGTGATCGCGGCTCGCACGCGCGGCGTTGTCGAGCAGAATCGTGAGGATCTGGCTGACGGCCACCGTGTCGTCGAGACTGACATCCGCGGGCGGTGCGCCGATCCGTTCGAACTTCACATGCGGATGACGCAGGCGCCACTGCTCGGCAAACGATTCGAGCCACTCGCCGACCGGCTGCCGATTGGTCGTCGTCGACGCGCGGCTGCGCAAGCGGGCCAGCGCCGACGTGCATAGCGTCATCTGCTGTTCGAGCAATTCGAGGTCGGCGCTGTAAGGCGCGAGCCCTTTGTCGCTGCGTGCCGCGTCGCGTAGTTCTTCGGACAACATCGCGATTGTAGACAGAGGCGTACCGATTTCGTGAGCGACGGTGGCGGCCTGCACGCCGAGCGCGACCGCGCGTTCGTCCTGAAGCAAGCGCTGCTGCGCTTCTCCGAGCGCTGCGTCACGTAGCCGCAGAGCCCGCGACATGCGCGCGACGAACCATGCAATCAGCCCGACGCTGACCATGAAGTTGACCCACATGCCGGCGCGGTAGTATTCGAAGAGATTCGCGGGGTTGTCGAGATTCAGCGGCACGGAATCGAAACCGAGCACCGCGTAGCAGGCCACGGCAAACGCCGCGAGCCAGGCCATCAGTTGCCACGGCAACACCGCGGCGGCGATCGCGAGCGACGGCAGGTACAGCGAAACGAATGGATTGGTGGTGCCGCCGGAGAGAAACAACAACGCGGACAACGCGCCGAGATCGACCCAGATCTGGCCGAACAATTCCATGTTCGACTCGGGCCGTTGCTGCGAAACGCGCCACCATGTGAGCGCGTTGAACAGCACTTCGAGCGCAATCACGAGCAGCATCGCGGGCAGCGGCAGGTTCACGCCGATGAAGATCTGCACGAATGCGATCGTCATGAGCTGACCGATGATGGCGAGGCTGCGCAGCCAGAACAGATGGCCAAGATTGACCCGGCCGGTGTTGGTTATACGGTGCATCACTTTAGTCTACCCGTTCGGACTACTCCGACTTACTTTGCAGCGGTGCCGCCAGTAAAATGTTGCTTTTGCCACAGCATCGCAGGGGCCGGTCTTTCGCCATCGGCGCCTGCGCCGCGCAACCGTCCCATGCCGCCCACCTCCGACCGCGAAGCCGACGCCTCATCAGCTTTCCTGAATTATTTGCGCGATGCCGCCGCAGCGAGAGAAAGCGGAAACGCGGCAACGGAGGCCGCCTGTTTCGAGGCAGCGGCGCAATTGCATCCCCTCGACGACACTTCTCTCGCAGCGCTCATCACAAGCTTCTCCGAACAGCATCGTCATCAGGACGCGATCGAACTCGCCGCCATTATTGCTCAACTCGATCCACACCGCGCTCTGACGCACTTTCGTCTCGGCTTCGCGCTGCAGATGGCCAATCTGCATCGCGAAGCCGTCGCCCCGTATCGCCGCGCGCTCGTCATCGAGCCGACCTTGCCACAATTGCGCAACAATCTCGCCGCCGCGCTGATACTCAGCGGCGGGGACCTGGATGAACGACGGGCGTTGCTGGAAAGCGCGGTCCGCGACGAACCCGGCAATGGCGACGGCTGGATCAATCTCACCAACACCTATCGCTTGAGCATGGACCTGCCGCATGCGCTGGAGGCGGGCGCGCGCGCCATGCAATGCGCGCCGCACAGCCCGCTGTCGCATAACAACTATGCGCTGGCGTTACGCGAAGCGCAACGCTGGAGCGAAGCCGAACAAGCCGCGACAACCGCCTACAGCCTGGCTCCGCACGACGCCACCATGCGCGCCGCTCTCGGGATGCTGCAGCTCATGCGCGGCGACTACGCGAACGGCTGGCTGTCGCACGAGGCGCGTTGGGACGGCTCGCAGGAACTCCGCGGTGGCCGTCCACAGATGGCGGCACCCACCTGGCGTGGCGAACCGCTCGCGGGCAAGACTCTGCTGGTGTGGGGCGAACAGGGCATGGGCGACCTCCTGCAATTCTGCCGCTATATCCCGATGCTGGCCGAGCGTGTTCATCGCGAGGGCGGCCGATTGTCGTGGAATTCGTTTCCGCACATGGGCGCGCTGCTTGCGCGCAGCCTCGGCAGCCACGTGGACGAGTACTCCGCCGGCGGCGGCATCGAAACGCTGCCGCCGTTCGACTATGAGATTCCGCTGCTCAGCCTGCCATTGATCTTCGAGACGCGCGAGGAGACGATTCCGGCTGCGTCGCCGTATCTTTTTGCGCAAGCGTCAGCGCGCGACTCGTGGCGCAAGCGGCTCGGCGGGGAATCACGGCTCAAGGTCGGGCTCACGTGGACCGGCAGCCTTGGCCATCAGCGCAATCCGTTCCGGCGTGTCGGTTGGGAACGCTATGCGGCCCATTTCGGCGGCATGCAGGACGTGGCGTTCTACTCGCTGCAACCGGGCGCGGACGCCGACGTGGCCGCCGCGCGAGCGGCCGGCCTGCCGATGACCGACCACACCGCCGAATTCACGACCTTCGACGACACGGCCGCGTTCGTCAGCGAACTCGATCTGGTCATCACGGTGTGCACGTCCGTCGCGCATTTGAGCGGTGCGCTCGGCCAGCGCACGTGGGTGCTGCTCGACGTCAATCCGCACTGGGTCTGGCTGCTCGAACGCAACGACAGCCCGTGGTATCCGAGCGCGGCGCTGTACCGGCAGCCGCAGTTCGGCGAATGGGAGCCGGCGCTGGAAGCCGTCGCCCGCGACCTGCACGCGCTGGCCGCCCAGCATCGCACGGCCTAGCGCTGCGGCATTTCGCCGATGGAGTGTCGGCCTCGCCGCAAGCTGCAGCCAGCTCAGGCCGAGCCGGCGCCCGGTCCCCCGCGAGCGGCTTGCGCAATCTCCCCGGCCAGACATTCGGGACACAAACACGGGCGCGCCGGATCGAGTCTGTCCGCCTGTAACGACGGCATCTCGCGGCACCAGCACTCGAACGGCTGCGCATGCCTGCCGCAATCGAACGCAGTACCGCAGCGCGGACAGCGCGGGCTGTTGGTCGAACGGGAAGCGGACGGTTTCATGACGGGCTGGGACGTGCGCCGAGGCATTGATGAGGAGATGATGCCACGGCTGGCGAGCCTGCGTGAGTCGTCCATTCGGCCAATTCACGGACGTCACGCGCGCGCGTTAAGCTTGATCGCCGAGCGAAGCCTGCGGCCTGCCGTTGCGCAGTGCGCAAAGCCCACGCCGCCCGCTGCCCGCGCCGCTATCGAAAACCCTGTTGCAGCGCGCCAGTCCTGTACAATTCGCCCTGTTTTAACTGTTCCGTGCCTGAGCCTGCCGCCATGTCCGAGCTTCCCGACCTTTCGCAGATCGCGCCCACCCTGAAGGCTGAAATCCTGGCCGAGGCGCTGCCCTATATTCGCCAGTATCACGGCAAGACCGTGGTCATCAAATACGGCGGCAACGCCATGACCGAGGAACGCCTGAAGCAGGGCTTCGCGCGTGACGTGATTCTGCTGAAGCTGGTCGGCATCAATCCTGTGATCGTGCACGGCGGCGGTCCGCAAATCGACCAGGCGCTGAAGAAGATCGGCAAACAGGGCACGTTCATCCAGGGCATGCGCGTCACCGACGAAGAGACGATGGAAGTCGTCGAATGGGTGCTCGGCGGTGAAGTGCAGCAGGACATCGTCACGCTGATCAACCACTTCGGCGGCCACGCGGTCGGTCTGACCGGCAAGGACGGCGGCCTGATCCACGCACGCAAGATGCTGATGCCGGATCGCGATAACCCGGGCCAGTACGTTGACATCGGCCAGGTGGGCGAAGTCGAGGCGATCAACCCGGCGGTCGTGAAAGCGCTGCAGGACGACGCGTTCATTCCGGTGATTTCGCCGATCGGCTTCGGCGAAGACGGTCTGTCGTACAACATCAACGCCGATTTGGTCGCCGGCAAGCTGGCGGTCGTGCTGAACGCCGAAAAGCTCGTGATGATGACCAACATCCCCGGCGTGATGGATAAGGAAGGCAATCTGCTGACCGATCTGTCGGCCCGCGAAATCGACGGCCTGTTCGCCGACGGCACGATCTCCGGCGGCATGCTGCCGAAAATCTCGTCGGCGCTGGATGCGGCCAAGAGCGGCGTGCGCTCGGTGCACATCATCGACGGCCGCATCGAGCACTCGGTGCTGCTGGAGATTCTCACCGAACAGCCGTTCGGCACGATGATCCGCTCGCATTGACTCCTGCATCAAACCCGGCACACGCGGCGCGTCGCAACGGCGCGTCATGTGTGCCGTGCGGTTACGCGGCGAAGCCGGGCACGCTGCCCGGCCAATGCGCCCCGTCCGGCCCCCGCAACCGCCCACGAAACGCCTTCGTGGCGCCCCAGCCAGTACTCCCCTTCTCTCCCGCCGCCCGCTTCGCGAACACGCCACGTTCGCCGCGAGCAGCGACCGTCCGCGCCTGACCGGCGTTCTCCACCATGCGCACCCCCACTTCCCGCCGCCGCCGTCCGCATATCGCAGGCGGCAAGCCGGTTTGGCTGTTCGATCTCGACAACACGCTGCACCACGCCTCGCACGCCATCTTCCCGGCGATCAACCACGGCATGACGCAGTACATCATCGACGCGCTGCAAGTGGACATCGACGAAGCCAACCGTCTGCGCACCGGCTACACGCAGCGCTACGGCGCGGCGCTGCTCGGCCTGACGCGCCACCATCCGCTCGACCCGACCGACTTCCTGAAGGTCGTCCACACGTTCCCCGATCTCGGCTCGATGATCCGTCACGAACGCGGCATCGCGCGCCTCGTCGCGGCGCTGCCGGGCCGCAAGATCGTGCTGACCAACGCGCCTGAAGCGTATGCGCGCGCGGTGCTGGCCGAACTGCGCATCGAGCGTCTGTTCGAGCAGATGATCGCGATCGAGCACATGCGCGATCGCCGCCGCTGGCGCGCCAAGCCCGACCACGCGATGTTGCGCAAGGCCATGCGCGACGCCCACGTCTCGCTCAAGGATGCGATCCTCGTCGAAGACACGCGCTCGCATCTGAAGAACTATCGGCGTCTCGGCATCCGCACGGTATGGATCACCGGGCATCTGCCGCGCAAACCGCACGCGGACGGCGTGCCGACGCGTCTGCCGGGCACCGGCCGGCCGCATTATGTCGACCGGTGCATTCGTTCGTTAAAATCGCTACGACTGGGCAGCCGCTCGGTTCGATGGAAGGGACAGCAGCCGGGACGACAGCCATGCAGCCGATCGACAAACCTGACGAAGCCTTAGCCGAACACGAAGCCGCTGCGCCGGCCCATGCAGCGGCGGCCCAGCGCGCGCAGCGTCTGAAGCCCGGCGAGCGCCGCGTGCACATTCTGCAGACGCTCGCCGCGATGCTGGAGGCGCCGAAAAGCGAAAAGATCACCACGGCGGCGCTCGCCGCCCGGCTCGGCGTGTCGGAAGCCGCGCTGTACCGCCATTTCGCCAGCAAGGCGCAAATGTTCGAAGGGCTCATCGAGTTCATCGAGCAAACGCTCTTCGGCCTCATCAACCAGATCGCCGACAAGGAAAGCAATGGGGTGCTGCAAGCACGCGCCATCGCGTTGATGCTGCTCAATTTCCCCGCGAAGAACCCCGGCATGACGCGCGTGCTGACGTGCGAGGCGCTGGTCGGCGAGCATGAACGGTTGACCGAGCGCGTCAACCAGATGCTGGAGCGCGTCGAGGCGTCGCTGAAGCAGTGTTTGCGGCTGGCGCAGACGGAAGCGAATGCGCGCGCGAGCGAAGACGCGAACGGCGCCGCACACACCGCCGTCCCGCTGCCCGCCGGCTACGATCCCGCGATTCGTGCGAGCCTGCTGTTGAGCTACATCATCGGCCGCTGGCATCGTTACGTGCGCAGCGGTTTCGCCCGGATGCCCGCCGAACACGCCGACGCGCAACTGCTCCTGATCCTCCAGTAATCCGCGCGGCACGCACCGCGCGAGGGTGCGCCGGCGACGCTGTCGCACGAGATTTTCCGCTATACTTTGCGCCTGAACGCGGCCCTTCGATGCATCCTGAACCGCGGTCCGGAACACCCTGAACACTCATCACGCGCCGATTTGCTGACTCGATTGCGGGCGCGCGAACCACTGGAATACTCCCGCGGTTCACTATAAATGCGGCTAAAGAGGTCGTCAGCCGCGCACACAGTCTTTCCTCCGTGCTTCGCCGACGCCATCTAGCCGCCCTGTTTTTTTAATGGCGGAATGAATGGAATCGATCGGTATCGTCGCTCCCCAAACAATGCATTTCAGCGAGCCGCTGCAGTTGCAGAACGGCAGCTCGCTGGCCGGTTACGACCTGATGGTCGAGACCTACGGCACGCTCAACGCGGCGCGCAGCAATGCGGTGCTGGTGTGTCACGCGCTCAACGCGTCGCACCACGTGGCGGGCGTGTATGCGGACAATCCGAAAGACGTCGGCTGGTGGGACAACATGGTCGGGCCGGGCAAGCCGCTCGACACCGACAAGTTCTTCGTGATCGGCGTGAACAACCTCGGCTCGTGCTTCGGCTCGACCGGGCCGATGAGTATCGACCCGGCCACCGGCGCACCGTACGGCGCGACCTTTCCGGTCGTGACCGTCGAAGACTGGGTCAACGCCCAGGCGCGCGTCGCCGATCAGTTCGGCATCACGCGTTTCGCCGCGGTGATGGGCGGCAGCCTCGGCGGCATGCAGGCGCTCGCGTGGAGCATGATGTATCCGCAGCGTGTCGCGCATTGCATCGTGGTCGCGTCCACGCCGAAGCTGTCGGCGCAGAACATCGCGTTCAACGAGGTCGCGCGCTCGGCGATCCTGTCGGACCCGGACTTCCACGGCGGCAACTACTACGCGCACAACGTGAAGCCGAAGCGCGGCCTGCGCGTCGCGCGCATGATCGGCCACATCACGTATCTGTCGGACGACGACATGGCCGAGAAATTCGGCCGCTCGTTGCGCCGCGCGGAAGGCGCGCTGGACGCGTACAACTTCAACTTCGACGTCGAGTTCGAAGTGGAGTCGTACCTGCGCTACCAGGGCGACAAGTTCGCCGACTACTTCGACGCGAACACGTATCTGCTGATCACGCGCGCGCTCGACTACTTCGATCCCGCCAAAGCTTTCGAAGGTGATCTGACCAAAGCGGTCGCGCACACCACGGCGAAATATCTGATTGCGAGCTTCACGACCGACTGGCGTTTCGCGCCGGCCCGCTCGCGCGAGCTGGTGAAGGCGCTGCTCGACCACAAGCGCACGGTCACCTACGCGGAGATCGACGCGCCGCACGGCCACGACGCCTTCCTGCTCGACGACGCGCGCTATCACAACGTTATGCGCGCCTACTACGAACGTATTGCGAACGAGGTGAACGCATGAACCAGCGAGCACTCGATTACCTGGCGCTGCGCCCGGACTTCCGCGCGATCGCCCGCTGGGTCGAACCGCGCGCCACGGTGCTGGATCTCGGCTGCGGCGACGGCTCGCTGCTGTCGCTGCTGACCGAAGAACTCGACGTGCAGGGCTACGGCATCGAAATCAACGACGCGGGCGTGCTGGCGTCGACGCAAAACGGTGTCAACGTAATCCAGCAGAATCTGGAAGACGGCCTGCGCCTGTTCGAAGACGGCAGCTTCGACTTCGCGATTCTGTCGCAGACGCTGCAAACCATTCATCAGACCGCCGCGATCTTGCGCGAGACGGTGCGGGTGGGCAAGGAATGCATCGTGTCGTTTCCGAATTTCGGCTACTGGGCGCATCGGCTGTCGGTGCTGCAGGGGCGCATGCCGGTGTCGAAGTCGCTGCCTTATCAATGGCACAACACGCCGAACGTGCGGGTGCTGACCATCAAGGACTTCGAAGCGCTCGCGCCGGAAGTCGGCATCGAAATTCTCGACCGCGTGGTACTGCACGACGGGCAGACCGTGCGCTGGGGCGTGAACTGGCGTGGTAGTCTTGCGGTCTATCGCGTCAAGAAAAGCTAACGCAAGTTATCCACATGTCGAACCCGCCGCACGAGGCGCCTGCACTTAACGCTCACGAAGAACATCCCGGCTGGCGCGCGTTCCTGAATACGCGCATGCTGATCTGCGTCTTTCTCGGCTTTACGTCGGGCTTGCCGCTGTTCACGCTCGTCTATCTGGTGCAGGCATGGCTACGCTCCGAAGGCGTCAATCTGAAGGAAATCGGCCTCTTTGCGCTGATCCAGTTCCCGTACACCTGGAAATTCATCTGGGCACCGCTGATGGACCGCTACGTGCCGCGCTTTCCGGGCTGGCGTCCGGGCCGACGGCGCGGCTGGATGCTCGTCACGCAGATCCTGGTGGCCGGCGCCATCGCGGCGCTAGGCTTCGTGTCGCCGCGCGATTCGATCTGGACAGTGGCGGCTTTGACGGCGCTGGTCGCGTTTTTCGGCGCGAGCCAGGACATCGTGATCGACGCGTACCGGCGCGAGCTGCTGAGCGACACGCAGCAAGGCCTCGGCAATGCGGTGCATGTGAACGCCTACAAGATCGCGGCGCTGGTGCCCGGCTCGCTCGCGCTGATTCTGTCCGATCATTTGCCGTGGACCACCGTGTTCATCGTCACGGCGGCGTTCATGCTGCCGGGCATGGTCATGACGCTGGTGGTCAGCGAGCCCGAAGTGCACGGCAAGCCGCCGAAGAACCTGCGCGAAGCGATCGTGCAGCCGTTCCGGGAATTCATTCAGCGCGACGGCTGGCGCGGCGCGCTGTTTGTGCTCGGCTTCATCTTTCTGTACAAGCTCGGCGACACGATGGCGACCACGCTGTCCACGTCGTTCTTCCTCGACATCGGCTTTTCGCGCACCCAGATCGGTGTGATCGCGAAGACCACCGCGTTCGGTGCGAGTCTCGCGGGCGGCATCGTCGGCGGGATCTGGCTGATGAAGATCGGCATTGGCCGCGGCTTGTGGATCTTCGGCATCCTGCAGATGGTGTCGACGCTAGGCTTCGCGTGGCTCGCGCATCTCGGTCCGGCATCGCCGGGTCTCACGGAGATTTACAACATCGCGGTCTGGCTCAGCGAGGGGACGACGAAGCTGCTCGCGCTGGTGGGCATCGACTGGACTGTGCAGTTCGAGCCGCGCTCGGTCGCGCTCGCGCTGGTCTACGGCTTCGAAACGTTCACCACCGGTCTGACGATGGCGGCCTTCACCGCGTATATCGCCAGCACCACCGACCCGCGCTACACGGCCACGCAGTTCGCGCTCTTCACGAGCCTCGCGTCGGTGCCGCGCACGCTGGCGTCGGCGGCGAGCGGCTATGTGGTCGCGCAGATCGGCTGGTTCGACTACTTCATCGCGTGCACGGTGCTGGCGTTGCCCGGCATGCTGCTGCTGTTGCGCATCGCGCCGTGGAGGGCCCGCTCGTGAAGACGCAACGCTCGACGCGTGCGCGGCGTTTGCGCGCGATCTGGGTTCCGTCGCTCAAAGCGGGCCGCACGGTGCTGTATGCGGCCTGCGCGCTCGGCTGGGCAAGCGGCCTCACGTTGACCATGCCGTCGAACGCGTACGCGGCAAGCGCGCCGGCGGCCGGCGCCAGCGCGGCCACAGCAGCCGCACCGGTCTCAGCGGCGGGCCCGGCAACCGCGCCGACGGCAAAGTCTGCGGCGGTTGCGGCAAGCGCCGAGAACTCAACCTCGGCGGCGCCGGCCGCGAACAACGCGGCGAGCGGCCCGAACACCGGCAGCACGCCCGCCGCCACCGCACCGACCTCCGCAGCGCCGCCGGCTCAACCGCCCGTCACCGCGAAAACGCCTGCGGCGACTTCCGCGCCGCCCGCGTCGCCGCTCTCGTACACCCCGAACACCCAGTTGCGCTTCGGCGGCTACATGGTGTTCCGCAACCTGATTCCGTCGCCGATGCTCGAGGCACAAGCCGCCGAAGAGTTCGGCCAGATCGCGTACGGCGCCGAGCACGCCAACCGCCTGTACGGCGACACCGATGCGCACGTCACGCGCGTGCGGTCGATCGTCGACAGGATGATTCCCTACTCGCTGAAATGGAACGAGCGGGCCAAAAACTGGAAGTGGGATGTGGCGGTGGTGCGCTCGCCCGATATCCGCATGTACTGTCTGCCGGGCGGCAAGATCGTCGTCTACGGTGGGCTGCTCGACCGCGTGCGTCTGAGCGACAACGAACTCGGCATGCTGATCGGCCACGAGATCGCGCACGCGCTGCGCGAGCATGCACGCGAACGGCTTGGCCAGCTCCAGGCGAGCCAGCTCGATTCGACCGGCACGATCCCGCAGCTATTCGGGCTGGCCGACCTCGGTGCCGCGCCGCTCGGCATCGGCTCGCGCCTGCTGGAAATGAAGTACGAGAGCACCGACGAAACCGAAGCCGACGTGATCGGCAGCGACATCGCCTCACGCGCCGGTTTCGATCCGCGCGCGGCGGTGACGCTGTGGGACAACCTCGCGCAAGCCACGCGCGGAGATCGCGAGCGGGGCTTCATCTACGTGCACCCGTACACGCCGGCGCGTCGTCAGGACATCATCAAGCGCTTGCCGGACATGCTGCCGCTCTATGCGAAAGCGATCGGCAAGAGCGTGGACGCGCTGCCGGATTACGCGGGCATGGGCCGTCCGCGCCGCAAGCCGATCCGCGATTGACAGACCGGTATTGAGCGACGCGGGCGAGGAGGTGCTTACTTCTTGACCTTGTGATCGTAGTCGACCGTCAGCGGCGCATGGTCGCTGAACTTGATATCGCGGAACACGTCGGTGCGCTTCGCCTTGCCGGCGATGCCCGGCGTCGCGATCTGATAATCGATCCGCCACCCGACGTTCTTCGCATACGCCTGACCGCGATTGCTCCACCACGTGTACTGCTCCGGCCGCTGGTCGAGCGTGCGGAACACGTCGACGTAACCCACTTCGTCGAACAGTCTGGTCAGCCACGCGCGTTCTTCCGGAAGACAACCCGAATTCTTCTGGTTGCTCTTCCAGTTCTTGATGTCGATTTCCTTGTGGACGATGTTCACGTCGCCGCACACGATCACTTCGCGTTCCTTCGCGAGTTCGGCGAGATGCGGCATGAACTCGTCCATGAAGCGGTACTTGGCCTGCTGGCGTTCGTCGCCGCTCGAGCCCGACGGCACATACACCGAAATCACCGACAGCTTGCCGAAACGCAGTTCGACGTAGCGCCCTTCCGGATCGAACTCCTCGCTGCCGAAGCCGATTACCACTTCGTCCGGTTCGTGACGCGTGTACACGCCCGCGCCGCTATAGCCCTTCTTCACCGCGTGCTGAAAATAGCCGGTGAAATCGTGCGGCGCCATGAATTCCGGCGTCATGTCGTCCTGCGAGCATTTGATTTCCTGCACGCACAAGACATCGGCGTTCTGCTCGCCGAACCATTCGAAAAAGCCTTTCTTTGCCGCGGAGCGGATGCCGTTCAGGTTGGCGGTAATCACACGCAACATGTCGTTCCTTTATGTTCGATTCGTTTCTGGAGCCAAGGGGCACAGCCGGTCTCACTCGACCTTGATGCCCTTCAGCGATTCTTTGGGAGGCGGGTATTCGAGCTTCAGCGCATTGAGCGCGCGCAACAGCAACTCGGCGACCATTACGTTGCGATGCGTCTTCGAGTCGGCGGGAATGACGTACCACGGCGCGTAGTCGGTCGACGTCGCGGCCAGCGCGTCGCGATACGCCGACTGATACGCGTCCCACTGCTTGCGCGCGTCGAGATCGGCCACGTCGAATTTCCAGTGCTTGCTCGGGTCGTCGATACGCGCCTGCAAACGCTCGCGCTGCTCGTCTTTCGAGATGTGCAGCATGCACTTGACGATAGTCGTGCCGCTATACGCAAGCATCTCCTCGAACTGGCGAATGTGGCAGCAGCGTTGCTCGAACGCCTGCTCATCCAGTTCGCCGCGTACGGTGGGCACTAGCAGGTCTTCGTAGTGACTGCGGTTGAAGATCGTCAGCTCGCCGGCGGCGGGCGCCTGCGCGTGCACGCGCCAGAGAAAATCGTGCGCCAGTTCCACCGGCGTCGGCGCCTTGAACGGCACGATGCGCAAACCGAGCGGATCGACGTCGTGAAACACCGCGCGGATCGTGCCGTCCTTGCCGCTCGTGTCCATGCCTTGCAGCACCAGCAACACGCGACGCTTCTGCTGCGCGTGCAGGCACTCCTGCTGGATCTCGAGCTGCGTACCGATCTCGGCGAGCCGCTCACGGTCCGCATCTTTCGAGCCGGTTGAAAATGGCTTCGCAGCCGTATCGAAATCGCCGAGCGAGAATCTGGATTTTTTCTTGACGTCGTCGAAATACGGCACGCGGAAATCGTCGAGTTCGGGTTGCTTCGCCATCCACACACTCCGTGATCTGTGTTCAGCGGTTCGGAAAAACGAGCCAGCAAAATGAAACGGGCCGTTGCCCCACTTTCGTTTCCGGCAACAGCCCGTGATGGTCCGGGCGAAAACGCCCAGACCGCGCTTCATCAACTCAGGACAGCTTTTTCTTCAGCAGTTCGTTCACCTGCGCCGGATTGGCCTTGCCCTTGGTCGCCTTCATCGCCTGACCGATCAGCGCGTTGAACGCCTTTTCTTTGCCGGCGCGGAATTCCTCGACCGACTTCTGGTTCGCGGCGAGCACTTCGTCGATGATCGCTTCCAGCGCGCCGGTATCCGAAATCTGCTTGAGGCCCTTCGCTTCGATGATGCGGTCGGCGGCGGCTTCGTCGGTGGCCTTCTCGTCCCAGATCGCGAGGAAAATTTCCTTCGCGATCTTGTTCGAGATCGTGCCGTCGGCAATGCGTTGCAGCAGCATCGCGAGTTGCGCGGACGACACCGGCGACGCGTCGATCTCCAGCCCTTCGCGATTCAGTTGCGACGACACTTCGCCCATCAGCCAGTTCGCCGCAACCTTCGCGTTGGCCGGGCCGACCTTGACGACGACCGCTTCGTAGTACGCGGCCATCGCCTTGCTCGACGTCAGCACGTTGGCGTCGTAGGGCGTGAGGCCGTATTGCGACACGAAGCGCTGCTGGATCGCTTCCGGCAGTTCCGGCATCTCGCCCTTCACGCGCTCGACCCACGCCGCATCGATCACGAGCGGCATCAGATCGGGGTCGGGGAAATAGCGGTAATCGTGCGCGTCTTCCTTGCTGCGCATCGAGCGCGTTTCGCGCTTGTCCGGATCGTACAGACGCGTTTCCTGCACCACGGTGCCGCCGTCTTCGATCAACTCGATCTGACGGCGCACTTCGTACTGGATCGCTTCTTCGAGGAAGCGGAACGAGTTCAGGTTCTTGATCTCGGCGCGTGTGCCGAATTCCGCCTGACCGACTGGCCGTACCGACACGTTCGCGTCGCAACGGAACGAGCCTTCCTGCATGTTGCCGTCGCAGATGCCGAGCCACGTGACGAGCGTGTGCAGCGTCTTCGCGTAGGCCACCGCTTCGGCCGCGCTGCGCATTTCCGGCTCGGTGACGATTTCCAGCAGCGGCGTGCCCGCGCGATTCAGGTCGATGCCGGTCATGCCCGCGAAGTCTTCGTGCAGCGACTTGCCCGCGTCCTCTTCGAGGTGAGCGCGAGTGAGGTTCACGACCTTCTCGTACCCTTCCTTGCCCGCCTTCTCATTGGCAGGCACCTGAATCGTCACCTGGCCGCCCTGCACCACGGGGATTTCGTACTGGCTGATCTGATAGCCCTTCGGCAGATCAGGATAGAAGTAATTCTTGCGCGCGAAGATGCTGCGCGGCGCCACCGTCGCGCCGATCGCGAGACCGAACTCGATTGCGCGCTCGACCGCGCCGCGGTTCATCACCGGCAGCGTGCCCGGCAAGGCGAGATCGACGGGGCAAGCCTGCGTGTTCGGCGCCGCGCCGAATTGCGTGGCGGCGCCAGAGAAAATTTTCGATTGAGTCGACAGTTGCGCGTGGGTCTCCAGACCGATCACGACTTCCCATTGTTTGGTCATGGTGCTCACACTCCTGCCGGTGCTTGGCGGTGCCAGTCGGTCGCGCGCTGGAACGCGTCGGCCACTTGCAGCATCCGGGCTTCGTTGAAATAGTTGCCGATGATCTGCAGGCCCACCGGACGCTGCGCATTCGCGCCCGCGCCGAAGCCGCACGGCACGCTCATGCCCGGCAAACCGGCGAGGCTCACCGACAGCGTGTAGATGTCGGCCAGATACATCTGCACCGGATCGTCGCCCTTCGCGCCGAGATCCCACGCCACCGACGGCGCGACCGGCCCCATGATCACGTCGCACTGCTTGAACGCTTCCTGGAAGTCCTGGGCGATGATGCGGCGGATTTTCTGCGCCTGCAGGTAGTATGCGTCGTAGTAGCCATGCGACAGTACGTACGCACCGACCATGATGCGGCGCTTCACTTCCGGCCCGAAACCTTCGGCGCGCGACTTCTTGTACATGTCTAGCAGATCGCGGTATTCAGCGGCGCGATGGCCGAAGCGCACGCCGTCGAAACGGGACAGATTCGACGAAGCCTCGGCCGGCGCGATCACGTAGTACACCGGAATCGACAGTTCGGTTTTCGGCAGCGAAACGTCGACCAGCGTGGCGCCAAGCGCTTCGTATTGCTTCAATGCCGCGTCGATCGACGCGCGCACGTCGTCGGCCAGACCCGCACCGAAATATTCCTTCGGCAGACCGATGCGCAGGCCGGCGAGCGACTTGTCCGCGCCGTTGTCCTGCCACGGCTTGCCGAGGTAACGCGTGTAGTCTTCGTCGTCGCGCACGAGGCTCGTGGAATCGCGCTCGTCGAAGCCGGCCATCGCGTTGAGCAGCGTCGCGCAGTCCGCGGCGCTCTTCGCCATCGGGCCGCCCTGATCCAGCGACGACGCAAACGCGATCATCCCGTAGCGCGACACGCGGCCATACGTCGGCTTGATGCCGGTGATGCCGGAGAACGACGCCGGCTGACGGATCGAGCCGCCGGTGTCGGTGCCGGTCGCGGCGGGCGCGAGACGCGCGGCCACCGCCGCCGCCGAGCCGCCCGACGAACCGCCGGGCACCGATTTAGGGTCCCACGGATTCTGCACGGGGCCGAAGTACGAATTCTCGTTGGACGAGCCCATCGCGAACTCGTCCATGTTGGTCTTGCCCACGCACACCATGCCGGCGTTTTGCAGACGCGCGACCACCGTGGCATCGAACGGGCTTTCGTAGTTCGCCAGCATCTTCGAGCCGGCGGTGGAGCGCCAGCCCTTGGTGACGAACACGTCCTTGTGCGCGATCGGCAGGCCCACCAGCGGGCCGGCATGGCCGGTGTGGAGCAGCGCGTCGGCGGCTTTCGCCTGCGCGAGCGTCAATTCGTGATCGACCTGGATGAACGCGTTCAGGCCAGTGGCCGCGTCGATCCGCTTCAGGTACAGCTGCGCCAGTTCGACTGCGGAGCATTCCTTGGCCGCCAGTGCGGCGCGCAGTTCGGTCAGACTTTTTTCATGCATTGCGTTTTATCCTGGAAAGCGCGGCAGCGCGGTCACGCTGCCGTGGAGGCGTCCGGCTGCCCGCCGGCAAACCGGGCCGAGGAGGCCGGCGGTGGCGCACACGCGCGCCGCTCGTGCGGGGCGGCATGCCGCAGGCTGGCAAGCCACGCCGGGCTTGCTGCGCGGGTCTTACTCGATCACCTTCGGCACGAGGTACAAGCCGTCCTGCACGGCCGGCGCCGGGCGCTGGAAGGCTTCGCGTTCGACCGTCTCGGTCACGACGTCGTTGCGCAGGCGCAGCGCGACGTCTTCGATCTGCTCGATCGGGTGGGCAAGCGGGGCGATGCCGGTGGTATCGACCGCCTGCATCTGCTCGACAAGGCCGAAAAAATCATTGAGCTGGGCCCGCGTGTGCTCAGCGTCGGCGTCGGCCAGTTCGAGCCGCGCGAGATGCGCGATCCGTTTAACATCGGTCAGGGTCAGAGCCATGCAGTCACCGGAAATTGTGGTGGACCATCGCAGCGCTAAAAAAACGACACTGCAACAGCAAGTTATGAGGCAATAGGACAACCCCGAAAAAGGGGGTCGGCGGAGGCAAAAAGTGCCCTCCGTTTCCTTCAAAACATCCAAAATTATAAGGTATCATTACGCGTTCGACCCAAACCCGGACCGACTTACCAAGTCCTTTCTGAACAATTCCCAAAGAACGTTCGGATTTTTCTGATTTGGCTTTGCAACGGCCTCCGGTAGACTCCCTCGCAGTTTCAAGTTCAAGTGGCGCAGTGTCCGCCCGGTTGAAGCTGTTATTTTTCCGCTGCCGCCCTACGCAAACGTTGCGAGGCCCGGCCCCCAGCGAGACAGGATTTTGAATGTTCGGTTTTCTTCGCAGCTACTTCTCCAACGATCTGGCGATTGACCTCGGCACCGCCAATACGCTCATCTACATGCGTGGCAAGGGCATCGTGCTGGACGAACCGTCGGTGGTCTCGATCCGCCAGGAAGGCGGTCCCAACGGCAAGAAGACCATCCAGGCAGTCGGTAAGGAAGCCAAGCAGATGCTCGGCAAGGTGCCGGGCAACATCGAGGCGATCCGCCCGATGAAAGACGGCGTGATCGCCGACTTCACCGTCACCGAGCAGATGATCAAGCAGTTCATCAAGACCGCTCACGAATCGCGCATGTTCTCGCCGTCGCCGCGCATCATCATCTGCGTGCCGTGCGGTTCGACCCAGGTCGAGCGCCGCGCGATCAAGGAAGCGGCGCACGGCGCGGGCGCGTCGCAGGTTTATCTCATCGAAGAACCGATGGCGGCCGCAATCGGCGCCGGCCTGCCGGTGTCGGAAGCGACCGGCTCGATGGTCGTCGACATCGGCGGCGGCACGACGGAAGTCGGCGTGATCTCGCTCGGCGGCATCGTGTACAAGGGCTCGGTGCGCGTGGGCGGCGACAAGTTCGACGAAGCGATCGTCAACTACATCCGCCGCAACTACGGCATGCTGATCGGCGAGCAAACCGCCGAAGCGATCAAGAAGGAAATCGGCTCCGCGTTCCCCGGTTCCGAAGTCAAGGAAATGGAAGTAAAGGGCCGCAATCTGTCGGAAGGCATTCCGCGCAGCTTCACGATTTCCAGCAACGAAATTCTCGAAGCCCTCACCGATCCGCTGAACCAGATCGTGTCGTCGGTGAAGATCGCGCTGGAACAAACGCCGCCGGAACTCGGCGCCGACATCGCCGAACGCGGCATGATGCTCACGGGCGGTGGCGCATTGCTGCGCGATCTGGACCGCCTGCTCGCCGAAGAAACCGGCCTGCCGGTGCTCGTCGCCGAAGACCCGCTGACCTGCGTCGTACGCGGCTCGGGCATGGCGCTCGAACGCATGGACAAGCTCGGCAGCATCTTCTCGTACGAGTAAGCGAGCGCCTCTCCATGTCAGTAGCGCGGATCTGGCACACGGCCCCTTGCGGGCCGGTTTGTGTTTATCACCGGCTGGGCCGACCAGCCGCCGCGCGCTGAGCGCGCGTCCGTCGCGCGCCGCCGTCTCACCCAACTGTTCACGCCCCCGGCGCCGACCATGGAATACAGTCCGCCGCCCCTGTTCAAGCAAGGCCCTTCCGCACTGGCACGACTGCTGTTTTTCGTCGTGCTGGCGCTGGCCCTGCTGATCTCCGATGCACGCTTCCAGACGCTCGAAATCGTTCGCGGCGTGCTCGGCGCGGGTCTCTATCCGTTGCAGCGCGCGGCTCTGGTGCCGCGCGACATCTTCATGGGCGCCGCCGATCTGGCCGTGACCAGCGCCACACTGCGCAGCGAGAACGACAAGCTGCACACGAAAGACCTGCAGCTTTCTCAGAAAGCCAATACCGCCGCCGAACTCGCCGCCGAAAACGCCCATTTGCGTGCGCTGCTGCAACTGTCGCAGCGCGCGACCACGCAATCGCTGCCTGCAGAAATCCAGTACGACACGCGCGATCCGTTCACGCAGAAGGTGGTCATCGGGCGCGGCGCGCAACAGGGCATCCAGAACGGTTCGCCGGTCGTCAACGAAGACGGCGTGATCGGTCAGGTGACGCGCGTGTTCCCGCTGCAAGCCGAAGTCACGCTGCTCACCGACAAGGATCAGGCGGTGCCCGTGCAGATCGTGCGCACCGGCTTGCGCAGCGTGATCTACGGCACGCCGAAGGGCGACACGCTCGACCTGCGCTTCGTGCCGATCAGCGCCGACGTTCAAACCGGCGACGAACTCGTCACCAGTGGGCTCGACGGTGTATATCCGCCGGGACTGCCGGTCGCGAAGGTCGTGCGGGTCGACAAACAGGCCGACACGGCGTTCGCGCGCGTGGTCTGCGTGCCGGTCGCGCCGGTGCGCGGTGCGCGTCAACTGCTCGTCCTGCACTACGTCAACGACGTGCCGCCGCGCCCGCCCGAAGAACCCGACGCGGCCGCCGCCGCGAAGGAAGCGAAGAAGAAGGCCGGCAAATCGGCGGACGGCAAGGGCGCAGCGGATAAATCCGCCGCCAGGCCGGCAGAAAAGGCTGCGGCC
This sequence comes from Paraburkholderia sp. TE9906, assembly GCF_056279605.1. NCBI lineage: Bacteria > Pseudomonadati > Pseudomonadota > Betaproteobacteria > Burkholderiales > Burkholderiaceae > Paraburkholderia > Paraburkholderia sp. TE9906. The sequence continues at coordinate 340,781 of NZ_JBWCCT010000008.1, read as the reverse complement.
GAGCAAGCCGTAACCGGGAAACCCGCCGACAAAGCGCCGGCCAAACCGGCCGCCGCGGAGAAGAAGTCCGCCGCCGAGAAAAAACCGGTCCCCGAGAAGAGCGCAAAGCCACAAGCTGCGTCGGGAGCCAAGCCATGAACCGTCCGCAATACATCCTGCAGCCGGTCAATCCGTACTTCATCGCGTTCAGCCTCGCTGCGGCGTTCCTGCTGAACCTGATGCCGTGGGGGCGCCTCGTCGGCGTGCCGGACTTCGTCGCGCTCGTGCTGCTGTTCTGGAACGTGCACCAGCCGCGCAAAGTCGGCATGGGCATCGCGTTTTTCCTCGGTTTGCTGATGGACGTGCACAACGCCAGCCTGCTCGGCGAGCACGCGCTGGCGTACACGCTGTTGTCGTACGGGGCAATCACGATCCACCGGCGCGTGCTGTGGATGTCGCTCGGCGTGCAGACCTTCGCGGTGATGCCGCTGCTGGTCGTCGCGCAGCTGGTGCCGTTCGTGATCCGTTTGCTGACGGGCGCGGCGTTTCCGGGCTGGGGTTACCTGATCGACGGTTTCGTCGAAGCCGCGCTGTGGCCGATCGCCAGCGTGCTGTTGTTGATGCCGCAACGCCGCCCGGCCGATCCGGACGATACGCGGCCCATTTGATCCCGCATCGGGCCCGCCGGCCGTTCCGTTCCGATGGAACTCATCCGCCCGGCCCGCCCGACGCGCATCGCTGTTCATGCCCTCCGGTTCCGGCCGGATCAGGCGCACACTCATGATGGCCGTCGTCCGGCCTTTTGCAGAATCGCATGACCGAATTCAAGGACACTCAGCAACAGCTCTCGAAGTTCCGCCTGCGCGTCGCGGCGGCGGGCCTGTTCGTGTTCGTCTGTTTCGGGCTGATCGGCTTCCGCTTCCTGTTCCTGCAGGTCTGGCACTACAGCAAATATTCGCTGCAGGCCGATGAGAACCGCATTTCCGTCGCGCCGATCGTGCCGAACCGCGGCATCATCACGGATCGCAACGGCGTGGTGCTGGCCAAGAACTACTCGGCCTATACGCTCGAAATCACGCCGTCGAAGCTGAACGACTCGCTCGAAAACGTGATCGACAGTCTGGCCACGGTGGTCTCGATCGATGCCCGTGACCGGCGCCGCTTCAAGAAGCTGCAGGAAGATTCGAAGAACTTCGAAAGCCTGCCGATCCGCACCCGCCTGACCGACGACGAAGTCGCGCGCTTCACCGCGCAGCGCTTCCGTTTCCCCGGCGTCGAAGTGCGCGCGCGCCTGTTCCGCCAATACCCGCTCGGGGCGACCGCGGCGCACGTGATCGGCTACATCGGCCGGATTTCGCAGCGCGACCAGGACCGTATCGACGACGCCAGCGACCAGAACAACAGCGATCCGGACCACTACGATCCGCGGCTGGACGCGAACAACTACAAGGGCACCGACTACATCGGCAAGATCGGCGTCGAGCAGAGTTACGAAACGGAACTGCACGGCCAGACCGGTTTCGAGGAAGTGGAAGTGACGGCCGGCGGCCGGCCGGTGCGCACGCTGTCGCGCACCCAGGCGACGCCCGGCAACAACCTCGTGCTGTCGCTCGATATCGGCCTGCAGCAAGTCGCCGAGCAGGCGTTCGCCGGACGCCGCGGCGCGCTGGTCGCGATCGAACCGGCAACCGGCGACGTGCTCGCGTTCGTGTCGGCGCCGAGCTTCGACCCGAATTCCTTCGTCGACGGCATCGACCAGCAAACCTGGGACGAGCTGAATAACTCGCCGGACCATCCGCTCCTGAACCGGCCGCTGCACGGCACCTACCCGCCGGGTTCGACCTACAAGCCGTTCATGGCGCTCGCCGCGCTGACGCTGCACAAGCGCACGCCGGGCTGGGGTTTCCAGGATCCGGGCTCGTACACGTTCGGCGGTCACACGTTCCGCAACGACGTGCGCTCGGGCCAGGGCTGGGTCGACATGAACCGCGCGATCGTCGTGTCGAACGACACGTATTTCTACATGCTCGCGCACGATCTCGGCGTCAACAATATCGCCAACTTCATGAAGCCGTGGGGTTTCGGTCAGATCACCGGCATCGACATCTCGGGCGAAGCGCGCGGCATCCTGCCGTCGACGGAATGGAAGCGCAAGGCGTACCGCAAGCCCGAACAGCAACGCTGGTATGAAGGCGAAACGATCAGTCTGGGCATCGGTCAGGGCTACAACTCGTTCACCATTCTGCAGCTCGCTCACGCCACCGCGACGCTCGCAAACAACGGCGTCGTGATGAAGCCGCACCTCGTGCGCGACATCGAAAACCCGATCACGAAGGACACCCGCGCCGTGGTGCGCGATCCGAGCGACAAGATCGCGGTGAAGCAGTCGGACATCGACATCATCAAGCGCGCAATGGAAGGCGTCGTGACCAACGGTACGGCGTCCAAACTGTTCATCGGCGCGCAGTACCAGGCGGCCGGCAAGACGGGCACGGCGCAGGTCTATTCGCTGCAGGGCGCGAACTACAAAGGTCACGCGATCGCCGAGCATCTGCGCGACCACGCGCTGTTCATCGCGTTCGCTCCAGCCGAGCAACCGAAGATCGCGCTCGCACTGATCGTCGAAAACGGCGGTTGGGGTGCGGAGTCGGCGGGTCCGATTGCGCGCAAGGTGCTCGATTACTACCTGGTCGGCAAGAACAAGCCGGGTGCCGAGGCGGCGGCCGTCGCAGCGGCGGCGTCGGCGACCGAGGACGCGTCCGCGCCGCAGGTCGGCGATGCGCCGACACCGCAGGAAGGCGCGCAGCCAGTCAAAATCGCCGCGGGCTTCACCGCGTTGCCGATGCCCGGAGCGGCTTCGGCAGCAGCAGCGGCCTCTGCGGCTGCGGCGTCTTCCGCTGCCGCGAATGCCGCGTCCGCGCCGGCAGCGGCCTCCGCCGCAGCGGTGGCAGGTGCGTCGGCGGCGGTGCCCGCCTCCGCGTCCGGCGCCGCCGCAAAGAAACCAGCGCCGCGTAAATCCGGCGCTCCGCATCAACCCCGTCCTGCCAGCGACCCGACGCCGACCGCCGTAACGCGCCCCGCCCCGTCGCGGGATGACGCCGCCGAGGCCACGTCGCCACGCCAGCCGGTTACCGGCGGCATCGACGAGTAAGGAGAAAGGCATGCAATTCGACAAGCGCGCCTGGCTCGAGCGCATCAAGAAGATGTTCGCGGGCTTCGACCGCCCGCTCGCCCTGATCGTGTTTCTGCTGTTGTGCGTCGGCATCGTCACGCTGTACAGCGCGAGTCTGGACGTCCCCGGCCGCGTGGAAGACCAGTTGCGCAACATCCTGCTGACGTTCGTGCTGATGTGGGGGCTCGCCAATGTGCCGCCCACCACGCTGATGCGCTTCGCGGTCCCGCTCTATACGTTCGGAATCGCGTTACTGGTCGCGGTGGCGATGTTCGGCCTCACGCGCAAGGGCGCGAAGCGCTGGATCAATGTCGGCGTGGTGATCCAGCCGTCGGAAATCCTGAAGATCGCCACACCGCTGATGCTCGCCTGGTACTACCAGCGCCGCGAGGGCGTGATGCGCTGGTACGACTATCTGGTGGGTCTTCTGATCCTCGCGGTGCCGGTTGGTCTGATCGCCAAGCAGCCCGATCTGGGAACGGCCGTGCTGGTGTTCGCGGCAGGCTTCTTCGTGATTTACTTCGCGGGCCTGAGCTTCAAACTGATCGTGCCGGTGCTGATTGCCGGCGTGATCGCGGTCGCTTCGATTGCGGCGTTTCAGGACAAGATCTGCCAGCCCGAGGTGCAGTGGCCGCTGATGCACGACTATCAGAAGCACCGCATCTGTACCCTGCTCGATCCGACCTCCGATCCGCTCGGCAAGGGCTTCCACACCATTCAGGCGGTGATCGCGATCGGCTCGGGCGGACCGCTCGGCAAAGGCTGGTTGAAGGGCACGCAAGCGCATCTGGAGTTCATCCCCGAGAAGCACACCGACTTCATCTTTGCGGTTTTCTCCGAAGAGTTCGGCCTGGCCGGCGGGGTCGTGTTGCTCACGCTTTACATGCTGTTGATCGCGCGCGGGCTGTATATCGCGGCTAACGGCGCGACATTGTTCGGGCGGCTACTGGCCGGATCGTTGACGATGGCCTTCTTCACTTACGCGTTCGTCAATATCGGCATGGTGAGCGGGATCTTGCCGGTGGTGGGCGTGCCGTTGCCGTTCATGAGCTATGGCGGCACCGCGCTGACGACGCTGGGGGTCGCGATCGGCCTCATCATGAGCGTCGCGCGCCAGAAGCGGTTGATGCAGAGTTAGCGCGGCGCGGGAGGCCGCGCGGCGATGGTCGAAGATTGACGCTGGCTGGAGCGGAGCAGGCCTGAACGAAGAATCAAAACGCTCAAGGGGCGCACCGTTCACGGGAGCGCCCCTTTTCATTTACTGCGGTTTCACTTCCTTCTGATCCCGCAACTGCGCGCTGAGCTGCTGATACTTCAGACGCGCCGCCGGATCGCCCTGCGCTGCCGCTGCCGCATAGTAGGCGCGCGCGACGTTCAGATTCTTGTCCACGCCGTCGCCGCCGCGCTCGTAGAACGAGCCGGTCACGTATTGCGCGGTCATGTCGCCGCCCTGCGCCGCCTTCTTGTACCAGACGAACGCCTGCTTGTTGTCGCGCTCGGTGCCGCGCCCGTCGAGAAACTGATTGGCCAGCGCGAGTTCCGCCTGCACGTGGCCCTGTTGCGCGGCCTTCAGAAACCAGCGGTGCGCCTCGACCGGATCGCGCCCGACGAACTCGCCATCGTCGTACATCTTGCCGTACACGTATTGCGCATGCGACATGTTGGCGTCGGCGGCCTTGCGCAGCCACTTTTTGCCTTCGTCGACATTGACCGGGGTGCCTTCACCGTTGAGCAGCATCATCGCGTAATTGAATTCGGCGAGCCGGCTGCCGCGCTCGGCAGCCTTGCGAAACTCGGCCAGCGCCGCGCTCAGGTTGCCGGCGTTGTAGTCGGCCACCGCGGTTTGCGTCTCCGGATCGTTCGACTTCGCGACCCGGTCCTGCGCATAGGCGGTACCGCTCGCCACGCCGCTCACCAGCAACACCGCCACGACCACCGTCCGCACGACGACTCCCTGCACCCTGCACTTCATGACCTCACCTCCTGCAACGCCTGACGGGTTGCGCGCAACATCCACATAACGTCGGCGGCCAGCGCGACGAAACGAAAACCCGCATCGCGATGCTGCTTCGCGCTCGCGACGTCCATCGCGAAAATGCCGGCCGCGATGCCGGCTTTGTCAGCGGCGCTGACGATCCGCGCCATTGCCGCCTGCACGTCGGCATGCTTCGAATCGCCGAGATGGCCGAGGCTCGCGGCCAGATCGGCCGGTCCGACAAACAGGCAGTCGACACCCGGCGTCGCCGCGATCTTCTCGACCTCCTGCAAGCCGCGCGCCGACTCGATCTGCACGATGGTCGCGATCTGCGCGTTGGCCGTCTGCACGTAGTCGCGCCGCATGCCGTAACCCGACGCGCGCACCACCCCGGCGACGCCGCGCTGGCCGTCGAGCGCCTCGGCGGTCGGATATTGCGTGAGACGCACGGCGTGAGCCGCGTCGTCGGGGGATTCGATGTTGGGGAACATCAGCGTGCGAGCACCGGCATCCAGCACGCGCTTGACGAGCCAGCCCTCGCTGGCGGGCACGCGCACCACCGGCTCGCTCGGCAGATGCGCGGCGGCGATCGCGCGCAGTTGCGAAGCGACGTCGCCGCTATCGTTCGGCGCGTGCTCCATGTCGATCAGCAGCCAGTCGAAACCGGCGTGCGCGAGCGCTTCGGCGGCGGCGTCGCTGCCGAGCGACAGCCACAGGCCGAACAGCGGATCGGCTTCCGCCAGACGTTGCTTGAGGGGATTGGTGAAGGTGCTCATCGCCGTGCTCCGTGATGGCGATCGCATGGATCGCCTGAAACGCGGGAAAGCAGGCCGGCCTCGTGGGCCCGGCAAGAACAAAGACAATGGCGCAGGCCGGTTCGGCCTGGATGCCTGCTGCGACGCAATGCGGTGACCGGCATGTCTCGCTCCGTGTGATTATCGGAGCGATCATACCGTGTCAATAACGCGGGGGTCAGGCCACTTTCTATGGGGCGCGCAGCCGCGCCTTGCGGTCTAGTCGCGGACCACGTCGGCCCAGCAATTCGGCGTCTCGTACAGACGCACCTTGTGCAGGCGCAGATTCACGCCGTAGTGCGCGTCGTACACGTTCGCGAGAATATCGAACGCGACAGCGGCGAGGTTTTCCACGGTTGGGATGCGGTCGAGCACCACCGTCTTGTGGCCTGCCATGCTCTCCAGAAAGCCGCGCACCTGGGTGTCGCCTTCGTAGACGAGGAACGCGTGATCCCACTTGTCGACCAGATGCTCGACGGCCAGCGATTTCACGTCGGCGAAGTCCATCACCATGCCGCGATCGGGCGCGCCTTCGGTGTCGACCAGATCGCCTTGCAGCGTGATTTCGAGCACATAGCGATGGCCGTGCAGATTACGGCACTGGCTGCGGTGATCGGGGATGCGGTGACCCGCGTCGAATTCGAGTTTTCGTGTAATCGTCAGCACGGCAAATCAGGGAATGTTCAGATACTTGTGGGTCTGCATCGACAGGCGCCATTGCGGATGGCGTTTGCACCAGTCGATCGCGAGCTTGGTGTTGATGTCGCGCGACGGACCGTCCATCGGCTGGACGAGGAAATACTCGAAGTCGAGCTTCGCATACTCGGACAGGCGCTGGTTGTCCTGCGGGATCACGACCTTCAGTTCGTTACCTTTGGTCACGACGAGCGGCGCGTCGGCCTTCGGGCTCACGCAGATCCAGTCGATCGTGTCGAGCACCGGCAACGAACCGTTGGTTTCGATCGCGATCTCAAAGCCCGCGGCATGCAGCGCGTCGACCAGCGGCTGATCGATCTGCAGCATCGGCTCGCCGCCCGTGCAGACCACGAAACGCTCGCCCTCGCCTTGCGGCCATTGCGACGCGATCATCTGCACCAGGTCTTCGGCGATGCGGTACTTGCCGCCGTTCTCGCCATCGGTGCCGACGAAGTCGGTATCGCAGAAACGGCACACGGCTTGCGCACGATCTTCCTCGCGACCCGACCACAGATTGCAGCCGGCAAACCGGCAGAACACGGCCGGACGCCCGGCATTCGCGCCCTCGCCCTGCAACGTGTAGAAGATTTCCTTGACCGCGTAAGTCATGCTGCTTTCTGCCTTGTGTTCCTGAAAATGATGGCCTGCGTTGTGCTGCTTCGTCGTGTGCCGTGCGCCGCTTGTCAGAGCGGCGGCTCGGTGACGTTTTCGCCGGCCAGGTAGGCTTCATAGCCGCGCTTGCGCAAGCGGCATGCCGGACATTCGCCGCAGCCGAAGCCCCACGCATGCAGTTCGGCGCGTTCGCCGACGTAACAGGTGTGCGTTTCGATGCGCACCAGTTCGACCAGTTCGTCGCCGCCCAGCTCGCGGGCGAGACGCCACGTGTCGGCCTTGTCGAGCCACATCAGCGGCGTTTCGAGCAGCATGCGCGTGTCCATGCCGAGATTCAGCGCAACCTGCAGCGCCTTCATCGTGTCGTCGCGGCAATCGGGATAGCCCGAGAAGTCCGTCTCGCACATTCCGCCGACCAGCACCTGCAAACCGCGCCGATAAGCAATCGCCGCCGCGATGGTCATGAACATCAGATTGCGGCCCGGCACGAACGTGTTCGGCAAACCGTTGGCCATGGCTTCGATTTCGATCTCGCGTGTCATCGCGGTATCGCTGATCGAGCCGAGCACCGACAGATCGATCATATGGTCTTCGCCGAGCCGCTCGGCCCACGCCGGAAACGCTCGCGCGACACCCTGACGGAATCCTTCGCGACAATCGAGTTCGACGCGATGACGCTGACCGTAATCGAAGCCGAGCGTTTCGACCGTCTCGTAACGATCGAGCGCCCAGGCAAGGCACGTGGCGGAATCCTGGCCGCCGGAAAACAGCACGAGAGCGCTACGCTTAGCGTCTTTGCGGATCACCGTGAAACTCCGTGAATGATGAGTGCCGCGTCGCGCTGCGCGAGGTGCGCCATGCGAGCAACGCGGCGCGACGCGTGCCGGCACTGCTGCCGGCCCAAAGCAGTATAGGCCGCGCCTTCTGCAGGCAGAGTCGCTGGGCGCTTATACCGTTAATCGTCGGGCGAAGGGTTCGGTGCGGATGGCGGCCTGTGCCGCGCGGCATCCGGGCGCGACGCAGGTGACACATTTGCCTGCGCGCAAGTCCTTGAACTGGCGCGATTTTATCACGCGACGCCGAATGCCGCCGAGCGCGCCTTGGCGCAGCCGTACGCGCAAGCCGAAGCCACGAATGCCCGTCAGAAAAGGAAAAGCCCCAGGAATCTTGCGATTTCCTGGGGCTGAATCCTGGTGGCCTGGGACGGAATCGAACCATCGACACGCGGATTTTCAATCCGCTGCTCTACCAACTGAGCTACCGGGCCAACGAAGAACGAAATGATATCAAGGGGTATTCAGTCTGACAAGCCCCTTCGTGAAAAAATCTGTCGAGGCGGAAGCAACGGGTGAAGCGGCGCGCTCACACGCGTCCTCACTCCCCTTTGTTCTTGCCGAGATCGACGCCGAGCTGCTTGAGCTTGCGATACAAGTGCGTGCGCTCCAGACCGGTCTTCTCCGCCACGCGCGTCATGCTGCCGTTCTCACGCGCAAGGTGATATTCGAAGTACGCGCGCTCGAACGCATCGCGCGCATCGCGCAACGGAATGTCGAACGAGATCGAGGCCGTTTGCGCGGCCAGCGCGCCGCTGCCCATGCCGTCGGTGGACAGCATCGGCAACGCGGCCGACGACGCCACCGCGGACGCGCTCACCGGCAACACCGGCTTGGCCGCTGCACCGCCGGGCGCCCCGGCCGAATTGCCGCGCGCGAGACCTTGCTCGACGGCCTTCAGGAGCTTCTGCAGCGCAATCGGTTTCTCGAGAAAATTGAGCGCGCCGATCTTGGTCGCTTCGACCGCCGTATCGATGGTCGCGTGACCGGACATCATGATCACCGGCATGGTCAGTTGCCCTTGCGCCGCCCATTCCTTGAGCAAGGTCACGCCGTCGGTATCGGGCATCCAGATGTCGAGCAGCACGAGGTCCGGCGCCTGGCGCAAACGGAACTCGCGCGCTTCCTGCGCATTTTCAGCGGCCTCCACGACATGCCCCTCGTCGCTCAGGATCTCCGAGAGCAATTCCCGGATGCCCATTTCATCATCTACCACCAGGATGGTTGCCATTTACGCTGCCCTTGTCTGCACTGTTGCTTTTGTCTTTCCCTGCGACGCACCGCTGCCGTGCGCCGGTCGCGGCCCTGTACCGGGTGCCGCGGCATCGTCCGCCAGTTGAAGGAAGAGGATCGAAATCTGCGCGCCTTCGATCACGTCGCCCGCTTTCATGCGATTGCGAATGTCGATGCGCGCGCCATGCTCGTCGACGATCTTCTTGACCATTGCAAGACCTAGGCCCGTACCTTTGGCCTTGGTCGTCACATAAGGTTCGAATGCGCGCGTGAGGATGCGCGCGGGGAACCCTGGTCCGTTATCCGACACTGTCAGACGCACCGCGACGCGTACTTTGCCTTCCGTGTCGGGGTCTCCGTATTCTACTGTCCTCGTCTCGAGCAACACACGCGGATGCTCGACATCAGCTACCGCATCCTGCGCGTTCTGCAGCAGGTTGTGAATCACCTGCCGCAATTGCGTCGCGTCGCCGCGAATCACGGGCAACGCGGCGAGCTCCACCTGGATCGCGCCCTTGCCTTCTTCGATACCGTACAGCGTGAGCACTTCGCTGACCAGATCGTTCAACTGCAGATGCGCGAGCACAGCAGGAGGCGTGCGCGCGTAGTCGCGGAAATTGTCGACCATCTGCTTCATCGCGGCGACCTGGTTGACGATCGTGGTCGCGCCGCGCTTTAACACGTCGGCGTCGGATGGCGACAGCTTGTCGGCGAGCTTCATCTGCAAACGCTCGGCGGAGAGCTGGATCGGCGTGAGCGGATTCTTGATCTCGTGCGCGAGCCGGCGCGCGACTTCACCCCATGCAATCGAACGCTGCGCGGAGATCACGTCGGAGATGTCGTCGAACACCACCACGTAGCCGGAGGTCTGCATGTCTTCGGCATCACGGTCCGCCGCCGAGACGAGGCGCGCGCCACGCACGAGCAGCGTGAGCGGTTCGGTTTCGCCCGGCACCTGAATCGAGAACTGCTGCTGCCAGTGGCCACGATCGTCGTGACCGTCGCCGCTTGCCGCTTCGCGATCGGCAAACGCCTTGCGGACCATGCCGCCGAATTCGCTCAACGCGCCGATCTGATCGAGCGACGAACCGAGCACGGTCTGGAACGGCTGGCGGAAAATCCGCTCGGCGCCACGATTCGCGGTGGTGAGCCTGAACTGCCGGTCGAACACGAACACCCCCGCGGTCAGATTCGCGAGGATGCTTTCCAGATACGCCTTCGAATGTTCGAGCGCGATGCGGTTGTTCTCGACCGCCGCGCGCGCTTCGGACAACTGCCGCGTCATCGCGTTGAACGACTGCGTGAGAAAGCCGAGCTCGTCGCGCGATTTGATTTCGCGCTTCGGCGTGTAATCGCCCTCGGTAATTTCCTTGGTGCCCTGCGCGAGCAGGAACAACGGCCGCGCCAGTTGATTGCCGAGCGCGAGCGCCAGCATCATCGCGATGAAGGTGGCGAGAAACAGCGCGAGCGTCAGCGTGCCGATGTACATCTTGCGCAAGCCCGTGCGGCCGAGCGCCTTCTCCTGGTACTCGCGATAAGCGCGCTGCACCGCGTCCGCATTACGCGCGAGCGACGGCGATACCGGCTGCGTGAGTTGCAGGAAGCGTTCGGCCGGCTGCAAGAGCGAAGCGTTCGAGTCGGGGATGCGCTGCACGACGCGCAGGCGCAGCACGCCCTTGCTGCCGTGCGCTTGCGGATCGCCGTCCACTTCGCCTTCGATCGCCGCGTAGCCGCGGCCGCGCGCCTGTTCGATCATCAGCGGCGTGGGCAGGTCGTTCGAGACGAGCATCGCGTAATTGCCTGAGGCCTGTGCAACCACATGCATGTCGGGTGTCGCGCCCGACATGCTGCGCGTGGGCTCGACGATGATCGCGTCCTGCACGCCGAACTGATCGCGCAGGCGCAACAGCGTGAGCGTGGTGCCGGCGGCGTCCGCGCTGGCGATCTGCTCGGACATCAGGCGGCCCTTGGTCTGCAGGTCCGACAGCGACGCGTCGAGCATGCCACGCCCGAGATTCAGACCGGCCGTGAGCGCGGTTTCGACGTTCACGTCGAACCACGATTCGATACTGCGCGACACGAACTGATACGAGACCACGTAAATGATCCCGCCCGGCACCACGCCGACCAGCGCCATGAAGAACGCGAGTTTCGCGAGCAGCCGCGTGCCGAACTTACCCTTACGCAGCCGCACGATGATGATGATGACGAGTGCCGCCACCACCAGCAGAAAGATCATCGCGACCGCGACATTGGCGCCGTACAGCCACTGGTAATAGCGGTCGAAGAATTCGGTATTCGCGCTCGCGGCGGCCAGCAGCACGAGCAGTAACACGGCCGTCACCGCGACCGTCGACACCAGCACGCGCACGACGATGCTGCTGACACTGGTGGTTGAGCGCACTTTATTTAGCACGTTCGGTCGCCGTGAAGGTAAAGCGCTTCCATTCGGAGGCGAGGTTCCAGTCGCGGTTGTTCACCGCGTCGATCTGGAACGGCTTGGGCATCAGCGCGATGTCGAGCTGCATGCGCACCGACGCGTTGTAGGTCTCGCCGGCCCGCACCTGATTACGCTCGATCACATGCCATGACGTGACGTGCTTGATCACCGCGAGCGCATCCTTGAGCGTGCCGAAGGCAAGCTGCAACCCACCGGACGACACACTCGACACGCGGTATTCGCGCGTCAGCGGCTGGAACGACAGGCGAATGCTTTGCGACACGCTCACCGGCTGCTCGTCGAACCAGTACCAGCGTGGCCGGCTCAGTTCGAAGTCGGTCGTGAAATAGAGCGGAATGCCTTTGTTGACTGCATCTTCGAGATTGCTGTTGAGTTCGAAGTCGAAACGCGCGTCGAGGCTCCAACCGCTGCTGTCAGATTGCAGCGACGCCCGCTGCACCGCGATCGAATCAGCGTGCGCCGCGCCCGGCGCTGCAAGCCATACGGCCAGCGCGATCCAGAGCACGGCAGCGAGCCGAAGCGGGAAGAAGCGTTTGATGGTCACCGTTTCTGAAAGCGCGCGTAGAAAAATCCGTCGTGGTCTGAGTTCGCGCCGGCGCTGTCTTCAGCGGATTGTCCGGCATGGGAACCGGCCGAGGTATCGGCGGGCGCGCGGGCGACTGAAGGTAAAAGTTGCCCCGGCGCGTCCAATCGTACCGCATCCTGATACTTGTTTCCAAACCACTGCGCCTGCAATTCGCCTTCTTCCGGAAAGATCGAACATGTAACGTAGAGCAACTCGCCGCCTGGCTTCACGAGCGGCCAGAGCGCATCGAGGATGCGGCGCTGTTCGGCGACCAGCGCGGGAATATCGGACGCTCGGCGCAGCCAGCGAATGTCCGGATGACGCCGCACGATGCCCGATGCCGAACACGGCACGTCGGCGAGGATGCGGTCGAACGGCTGGTCGATATCGTCGTGCCACTTCGCGGGCGTGCCCGCGTCGCCGATGCGCACTTCCGCTTCGAGCTTGAGCCGCTGCAGGTTTTCGCCGATGCGGCGCGCGCGCGACGCATCGCTTTCGAGCGCCACGAGTTGCAGATTCGCGAGTTCGAGCAGATGGCCGGTCTTGCCGCCCGGCGCCGCGCACGCGTCGAGCACGCGCATGCCGTCACGCACGCCGAGCAGTTGCGCGGCGAGTTGCGCGCCGGCGTCCTGCACCGAGACGACACCATCGCTGAAACCGGGGATGCGGTCCACCGGCATTGGCGTGTCGAGTCTGACCGCGTAATCGCCGGCCCGGCTCGCGGCGATGTGATGGCTCTGCAGCACTTGCAGGTAGGCGTCGACCGTCGAGCGGCGGACGTTCACGCGCAGCGTGAGCGGGCCTTGCGTGTTGCCGGACGCGAGCACCGCCTGCCACGCGTCGGGCCATGCGCGTTTGACCGCATCGATCCACCAGGCCGGATAGTTCCAGCGCGCGACTTCGTCGGCTTGCGCGGCGCTCAGCAGTGTCTCGCGCTCGCGCAGGAAGTTGCGCAGCACCGCGTTGACGAGCCCCTTCGCGAATGCGAATTCGCGACGCGCAGCGATCGCGCTCACCGCCTGATCGACCACGGTGAACGGCGTGTAGGCGGCGCTCGCTTCGTCATCGACCAGCAGTGCGAGCGAGCAGGCGAGCAGATGGCCGACGTGCGGCGGCGGCGCCTTCTTCACCAGCTTCGCGATCAGCCATTCGGCGGTCGCGAGACGCCGCATCGTGCGGTACGCGATGTCCTGCACCGCGCCGCGCGCGGCGGCGGCGCTCCCCTCAGGCGCGGACCCGAAGACGGATTGCAGCGCGGCCGGCAAGGCCGCGCCGAGACGCACGGCGCCGACGGCCTGACCGGCACAGTCGAGCGCGAAACCCAGCGATTCTGGCGCGAGATGCAACATCGACAAACGGGATTCGCGCGGACGTGCCGACGGAGAAGCAGAACGCGAAGAAGGCTTTGATGTCATGAAAGAGGCAAAGGCAGGCCGCGCGGTGCGCGCGGCGCAATCAGCACACATTGTAGCGTGGCGCCGGGTGCGGGCCGCCGTGGCTTGATGGCCAACGGCGGAGCCATGGCAAATCAGGGGCGGAATCATACCGAGGCTAACCGCGCGAGCGTAGTAATGGGGCGCGGGTTCGCTGCGGCAGCCGGAAAAGAGGTGAGGCGAACTCGCCGGGTGGCGCTATCTGGGATTGTTCGTGAAATCATCCGGCGACACCTCGGCTTGTGCTCTCTTCCGGTGCCTGAAATAAAGAAGGCGGGCCCGCAGGCCCGCCTTCTTCCGTCACTTCACTCGGCTTATTCAAAACGGCCCGTGCGCGCCATTTCCATCAAACGCGCGATGCGTTCCTCAGTGGCCGGGTGCGTCGAAAACAGATTCGCGATGCCGCCGCCCGACAGCGGATTCATGATCATCATCTGCGCGGTGGCCGGATGCTGCTCGGCCACGGGGAACGGGATCCCGCTCGCGTAACGATGGATCTTGTCGAGCGCCGAAGCGAGCGCTTGCGGGTCGCCGGAAATCTGCGCGCCGCGTCGGTCGGCTTCGAATTCCCGCGCGCGCGAAATCGCCATCTGAATCAACGCACCGGCGAGCGGCGCCAGCAACGCAACGGCGATGCTCGCGATCGGATTCGACCGATTGCCGTTCTCGTCGCGGCCGCCGAAGAACATCGCGAAGTTCGCCAGCGCGGAAATGGCGCCGGCCATGGTCGCCGACACAGTGGAAATCAGGATGTCGCGGTGCTTCACGTGCGCCAGTTCGTGCGCCATCACCCCGCGCATTTCGCGCTCGGACAGCACGCGCAGGATGCCGGTGGTGGCGGCAACCGCCGCATGCTCCGGATTGCGGCCGGTGGCGAACGCATTCGGCGCGTCTTCGTTGATCAGGTAGACGCGCGGCATCGGCAGGTTGGCGCGCGTGGAAAGCTCACGCACCATGCGATAGAACTGCGGCGCGCTGCTTTCGTCGACTTCCTGCGCGTTGTACATGCGCAGCACCATCTTGTCCGAAAACCAGTACGAGAAGAAATTCATCCCGAGGGCGATCACGAGCGCGATCATCATGCCGCGCGACCCGCCGATCATCCCGCCGATCACGATGAAAAGGGCCGTGATCGCGGCCATCAATATCGCGGTTTTGACCCAATTGAACATGTCTGCAACTCCTAAAACGTGGGCTTCATCTCTGCGCCGCTTGAACGCGGCGCCCGATTGTAAGCGAAACGTTAGATAAGGACAGATAGAGAAAATTCAATCATCTTGATGCGGTGGCGAGCTTGATGCCCAAGCCGACGAACGCGCTGCCGACTCCCCGATCCAGCCACTTCTTCACCGAAGGCTTGCCCGAAAAGCGCTGCGTCACGCTGCCCGCGATCCAGGCGACAAAACTGTTCCAGAGCATGCTCATCACGACAAACACCGCGCCGAGCGTGAGGAACGCGAACGTCTTGTGTTCGCTGCCGGTTGTCACGAACTGCGGGAAAAACGATACGAAGAAAAGCACGACCTTCGGATTCAGCACATTGGTCCAGAAGCCTTGCAGAAAAAGCTGCTTCAGCGACTTGGGTGCATCTGCCGCGCGTGCGTCGCCCACCGCCGTCTGCGCTGCGGGTTTGGAGAAAATGAGGCGCGCGCCGAGGTAGATCAGGTAAATAGCGCCCGCGAACTTGATGACGGTGAACGCCGTGGTCGACGCGGCCAGCAGCGCGGTCAAACCGAACGCGCACGCAAGCGAGTGGACGCAGCAACCCGCCGAGATGCCGAGTGCGGACATCAGGCCCGCGCCACGGCCTTGAGCGACGCTGCGCCCAACGATGTACGCCGTGTCCGGACCGGGCGTCACGTTCAGAAGAAAGACCGCAACGACGAAAAACTCGAAATGGGTAATGCCGAACATTGAAAACCTCGAAATTTGGGCGACTGCATGGAGGATTCTAACGCGCGGCAGGGTCGCGGCGGTGGCCTTGAACATCGGCCGAACGGTCGATGTTCAAGACATGCGCGGGCTGTTACTTTGCTTCGGGGAGTTGAAAACGCTGTCCCGCAGCCAAGGTCGAGCCGGCGAGGAATTCGCGCACCGGCAGGCGTTTGCCACCGGGTTTCTGCAATTGCGTCAAACGCAACGCGGCTTTGCCGCAAGCCACGATCACGCCGTCGGCAGAGACTTCGGTAATCGTGCCGGGCGCGCTGTGGCCTTGGGCCTGAGCGGGAACCGCGGCCCAGATTTTGACTGAGCTGCCGTCATCCAGCGTGCCCACGCCACCGGGGAACGGATCGAACGCACGCACCTGGCGCGCGAGGACCTCGGCCGGGCGGCGCCAGTCGAGCGCGGCTTCGTGCTTGCCGATTTTTTCGGCGTAGGTCACGCCGTCCGCCGGTTGCGGGGTCGATGCCAGCTTGCCGTTGCGTTCGAGTTCGATCAGCGCGTCGACGATGAGCTTCGCGCCATCCTGCGCCAGACGGTCGTGCAACGTGGCGGTGGTGTCGTCGGCGGAAATCGGCGTGCGCGTTTCGGAGATCATCGCGCCGGTGTCGAGGCCGACGTCCATCTGCATCAGCGTGATGCCGGTTTCCGCGTCGCCCGCTTCGATCGCGCGATGGATCGGCGCCGCACCGCGCCAGCGCGGCAACAACGACGCATGAATGTTGATGCAGCCAAGCCGCGGAATATCGAGCACTTCCTGCGGCAGGATCAGGCCGTAGGCGGCAACCACCATGACGTCGTGCGGCGTGGCGCGCAACTGCTCAATCGCGGCTGCGGCTTCCGCCGGGTATTTGCCAGCGCGGCGCAGCGAAGGCGGCTGCGCGATGTCGAGCCCATGCTCCTGCGCGTAGCGCTTGACGGGGCTCGCCTGCAATTTCATCCCGCGCCCGGCGGGCCGGTCGGGCTGGGTCAGCACGAGCGGCACCGGAAAACCGGCGCGGTGAATCGCGGCCAGCGCGGCCGCAGCGAACTCCGGCGTACCGGCAAAGATGAGGCGCAACGAATGACTCATGAACGGGGACGATGGACGAGGTGAACGCGCATTACATCGCGTGGGCGAGCTTCTTCATCTTGCTCTTGATGCGCGTCTGCTTCAGCGACGACAGGTACTCGACGAACACGCGGCCCATCAGGTGATCCATTTCGTGCTGGATGCACACGGCGAGCAGCCCTTCGCAATCCAGTTCGAAGGTTTCGCCCTTCTCGTTCAAGGCGCGCACGCGCACTTTCTCGGCGCGCTCGACGTTGTCGTAAATGCCCGGCACCGAGAGGCAGCCTTCTTCCGAAAGCTTGCGCTCATCGCTCGACCAGATGATTTCCGGATTGATGAACGCGAGCAACTGGTCGTGCGCGTCCGATACGTCGATCACGATCACGCGCTCGTGCACGTCCACCTGGGTCGCGGCAAGGCCGACGCCAGGCGCCGCATACATGGTCTCGGCCATGTCGGCGACGAGACGGCGAATCCGGTCGTTGACCTTTTCGACCGGCTTCGCAATCTTGTGCAGACGCTTGTCCGGATAGTTGAGGATATTCAGTAAAGCCATGATTTCGAGTGTGATTTGAGGCGCCGCTGACCGTGGAAGGATTCGCGTTGGCCGTTCGGCCAGGTTGTGGGCCCATCGTATTGCGCCGAGGATAGCTGGTGTCGAACCGGTTCGATTCAACGCGCTACATGCGCTAAACGACGAGCCCGCGCGGGTGGGCGCGGCGCTGCGGTTATTTCGGATGATGAAAATTTTAGCATGGCGCCCGCCTGCCCGCTGGCCCTGCAGAAGGAGCGACTCGCAATGCACACCTTGCCCGCAACCGACATCGAACTCGCCGCCTGGCTGCGGCTGTCGCTCGCACCGGGGCTGAAACCCGCGGCGCTGCGCTTGATGCTGAGCGCTTTTGGATTGCCGGGAGCGATTTTGGGTCAATCGCCGCAAGTCCTGGCCGGGGTCGCCGGCGAAGCCGCGGCGCGCGCCGCGCTCGCGCCGCCGGGCCCCGAATTCGACGCTCAGCTCGACGCGGTGATCGCATGGCGCGAACTGCCAGGCAATCAGGTCGTGACGCTCGATGATCCCGCGTATCCGCCCGCGTTGCTGACCATGCCCGACCCGCCGCCACTTCTATATATAAAAGGCCGGCTCGATCTGTTGCATACGCGAGCGGTCGCTCTTATCGGTAGCCGCAGCGCGACGCCGCAAGGCGTCGAAGACGCGGAGCGTTTCGCACGCGAGCTGTCGGCTGCAGGCGTGGCCATCGTGTCGGGACTGGCGCTCGGCATCGACGGCGCCGCGCATCGGGGCGGCCTGGAAGGCATCGGCAGCACGGTCGCGGTGATCGGCACCGGCGCGGACCTCGTGTACCCGGCGGCGCATCATGCGCTAGCGCGGCAGATTGCGGTGCAGGGCGCAATTCTCTCGGAGTGGCCGCTCGGCACGCCCGCGCGCGCCGCCAATTTTCCGCAGCGTAACCGCCTGATCGCCGGGCTGGCCAGCGGCGTGGTGATCGTCGAGGCCGCCATGCGCTCTGGCTCGCTGATCACCGCGCGGCTCGCCAATGAAATGGGACGCGATATCTTCGCGCTGCCCGGCTCGATTCACGCGCCGCTGTCGCGCGGATGCCATCGGATCATCAAGCAAGGCGCAAAGCTGGTGGAGTCGCCCGAGGAAGTGCTGGAAGAGTTGGGCTTTGCAAGGCGGCCGGCGGTTCATACTGCCTCGGCTTCAAAGCAGACGGTACTTTGGGGTGGCGTCGACTCGCGCAATACGCTGCCGCCGGTCGGCGCTTCGGCAAAGCCTCATCCCACGCTGGCAACGGCGCCGGCCGCCGATGCGAATTACCCGGAGTTAGCGACTGCGCATATGGGGAGCGAAGCGGCTTGCGCAGGCTCTGTCGCAGCGCCTGACTCGACCACGTTGTCGATAGCAGCAGGAACGCCGCTGGAACCGACACCCGCTGCAGCGAAGCAGGCAACGGCCCGCGCCGGCTTCGCAACGCCACAACCGCCCGCGCCGCCCCTCAACCCGGTCACTCCCGATGAGCAGCGACTCCTCGCAGCACTCGGCCACTCGCCCACCACGCTTGAAATCCTGGCAACCCGCACCGAGATGGAGGACTCGGCCCTGCAAACCACGTTGCTGCAACTGGAACTCGCCGGACAGGTGACCTTGCTGCCCGGCGGCCGCTTTATGCGGGCCAGCCACGGCCGACCCCGCCTGGACCAAGGTTGAGCACCCTCCGGCATTGGCCATGCTACATTCGCGCCAAAGCATCTGACAAAGTACGCAAGGAACCCACTACATGCCCGCGCTGAATCTCGACACCGACCAGGACCGGATCGCCGAGCGCGTCAACGAGCCCGACACGTTGTTCGTGGCGTGCCTGTGCGCGGAATGGTGCGGAACCTGCCGTGATTATCGGGACGCGTTCGACAAACTGGCCGACCGGCATCCGGATATCTGTTTCGCATGGATCGACATCGAAACTCATGCGGACCGCTTCGACGATCTGGATGTCGAGAACTTCCCGACCATCCTGATTGAAGACTCGGTCACGACGCGCTTTTTCGGTACCGTTTTGCCACAGGCGTCGATTGTGGAGCGGATGTTGCTGGACCTGACGGCCGTGCCTGGCATCACCGGCGCGCCCAAGCTGCGGCCCGCGCTGACGGCCGCCTGAACGCGGCGGCGCCCGCGCTCGACTGTTGCTGCAAGGGCGTGTTGGAAGCGCTGCACAGCAGGTTTGCCGCAGCTTGCCCAATGGCTGAGCGCGCAATTATGATGGCGCGCTTTCAAGGCACTTGACACGCCGCCTTCGCGCCGTGTGCTATAAAGCGGTCGTTAAAGGGTCGCAAAGGTCGCAAACGAGGGTCGCGCGCTTAAATGGCGCACTCAAGGCCATCAACCCGGATCTACCAACCTCACATCGAGTCATGTCCAAAGCACTGATCATCGCCGAAAAGCCTTCCGTCGCGAACGACATCGCGCGCGCTTTGGGCGGCTTTACCAAGCATGACGAGTACTACGAAAGCGACGACTACGTCCTTTCCTCGGCAGTCGGCCACCTGCTGGAAATTGCCGCGCCCGAAGACTACGAAGTCAAACGCGGCAAGTGGAGCTTCGCCAATCTGCCCGTCATTCCGCCACATTTCGATCTGAACCCGATCGCCAAGAGCGAGTCGCGCCTGAAGGTGCTGACCAAGCTGCTCAAGCGCAAGGACGTCGACCGTCTGATCAACGCATGCGACGCGGGGCGCGAGGGCGAACTGATCTTCCGCCTTATCGCGCAGCACGCCAAAGCCAAGCAGCCGGTGCAGCGTCTGTGGCTGCAATCGATGACGGCCGGCGCAATCCGCGACGGCTTCGCCCGTCTGCGCAGCGACGAAGAGATGCAGCCGCTCGCCGATGCGGCGCGCTGCCGCTCGGAGGCGGACTGGCTGGTCGGCATCAACGGCACGCGGGCAATGACCGCGTTCAACAGCAAGGGCGGCGGCTTCTTCCTGACCACGGTCGGGCGAGTGCAGACGCCGACGCTGTCGATCGTCGTCGAGCGCGAAGAGAAGATTCGCCGCTTCGTGCCGCGCGACTACTGGGAAGTGAAGGCCGAGTTCGTCTGCGCGAGCGGTTTCTACGAAGGCCGCTGGTTCGATCCGAAATTCAAGCGCGACGAGTTCGACCCGGAGAAGCGCGATTCACGCCTGTGGGCGCTGCCCGCGGCCGAAACGATCGTCGCCGCCTGCCGCGGCCAGATCGGCACGGTGAGCGAAGAATCGAAGCCGTCCACGCAGCTGTCGCCGGCCCTGTTCGACCTGACCAGCTTGCAGCGCGAGGCCAACGGCCGCTTCGGCTTCTCGGCGAAGAACACGCTGGGCCTCGCCCAGGCGCTGTATGAAAAGCACAAGGTGCTGACCTATCCTCGAACCGACGCTCGCGCGCTGCCGGAAGACTATATGGATACGGTCAAGCAGACGCTCGGCATGCTCAAGGAGAGCAACAACTATCTGCCATTCGCCAAGCAGGTGCTCGACAAGGGCTGGGTGAAGCCGAACAAGCGCATCTTCGACAATTCGAAGATCAGCGACCACTTCGCAATCATCCCGACGCTGCAAGCGCCGAAGAATCTGTCCGAACCGGAACAGAAGCTCTACGACCTCGTCGTGAAGCGCTTCCTGTCGGTATTCTTCCCCGCCGCCGAATACCGGGTGACGACGCGGATCACGCAAGTGGTCGGCCATCACTTCAAAACCGAAGGCAAGGTGCTGGTTGAACCGGGCTGGCTGCAGGTCTACGGCCGCGAAATCAGCGGTGAAGACGCGAACCTCGTCCCGGTGCAGAAGGACGAGAAGGTCAAGACCGACAAGATCGCCGCTCAGCAACTGGTGACGAAGCCGCCTGCACGCTATAACGAAGCGACCTTGCTGTCCGCAATGGAAGGCGCGGGCAAGCTCGTCGAAGACGACGAGTTGCGCGAAGCGATGGCGGCCAAGGGGCTCGGCACGCCGGCTACGCGTGCGGCCATCATCGAAGGTCTGCTCGGTGAAAAGTATCTGATTCGCGAGGGCCGCGATCTGATTCCAACCGCCAAAGCCTTCCAGTTGATGACGCTGTTGCGCGGCCTCGGCGTGAAAGAGCTGACCGCGCCTGAATTGACCGGCGAGTGGGAATACAAGCTCTCCCAGATGGAACGCGGCAACCTGCCGCGCGATGCGTTCATGCAGGAAATCGCCCGCATGACGCAGACCATCGTCAAGCGCGCGAAGGAATATGATTCCGACACGATCCCGGGCGATTACGCGACGTTGCAGACACCGTGTCCGAATTGCGGCGGTCAGGTGAAGGAGAACTACCGGCGTTTCGCCTGCTCGAAATGCGAGTTTTCGATTTCGAAGATTCCGGGCGGACGCCAGTTCGAAATTCCCGAAGTCGAAGAGTTGCTGCAGAACAAGACGATCGGACCGCTGTCGGGCTTCCGTAGCAAAATGGGCCGGCCGTTTTCGGCCATCCTCAAGCTGTCGTTCGACGACGAGATCAAGAACTACAAGCTCGAGTTCGATTTCGGCCAGGATGCGGGCGGCGAAGACGGCGAACCGCCTGACTTTTCCGATCAGCAACAGGTGGGCGCTTGCCCGAAGTGCAAGGGTCGCGTGTTCGAACACGGCATGAGCTACGTCTGCGAGAACTCGGTCGCCAACCCGAAGACCTGCGACTTCCGCTCGGGCAAGGTCATCCTGCAGCAGGAAATTGCCCGCGAGCAGATGGCCAAGCTGCTCGAAGAAGGCCGCACGGACCTGCTCACGAACTTCAAGTCGTCGCGCACTGGACGTAACTTCAAGGCATTCCTCGTCAAGCAGAATGACGGCAAGATCGGCTTCGAATTCGAGAAGAAAGAGCCGTCGGCCAAGACTGCCGCGAAGACCGCGGCGGCCAAATCGGCTGCGAAGGCGGCGCCGGAGTCGGACGATGGAGAAACGGCAGTGGCGGTAAAGACTGCGCCCGCGGCCAAAAAAGCTGCGGCGAAGAAAGCGCCCGCGGCCAAAACCGCTGCAGCCAAGAAAGCGCCCGCGAAGAAAGCGGTAGCGCGTAAAACCGGCTCCTGATTCAAGCTGATAGCCGCGCCGGAAGACGTGTCACTTCCGGCAGGTTTCGTCCGCGCTCGTCATGAAAAAAGGCGCAGTCACTTTCGGTGACTGCGCCTTTTTACTGTCCGCAGGCATGCGCCTGCGTTGCTACCTTCTATCGTCCCAACCGTTACAGCGGCGACAAAGCCGTTGGCCGGGTGCGATTCGTCGTCTTTGCCAAAGTCTTCGGCACCGGCGCCAACTCGCTGTCCAGCAGCCGCGACAGCGGCTCAGCGCCGTCGAACGCTTCCGGCGGCATGGAGTCCGCGGAATCGAACGCCGCCGACGTGACGGGCCGCTCGAGGCCGTCCTTGATCCATTGCTCACCGAGCAGGCTGTTCGGCGTCTGGCTGAAGTGCTCGACCAGATGATCAATGAACGTGCGTACCTTCGCCGGCAGGTGACGACGGCTCGGATACGCGATGTTGATTTCCACCTGCGGCAAGCGGTAATCGCCGAGCAGGCGCACGAGCCTGCCGCGCGTCATGTCGCGGCCGATCAGGTAGCTCGGCAGAATCGCGATGCCCATGCCGAGCAGCGCAAACTGACGCAGCATTTCGGTGTTGTTCGCGACGATCACGTTCGACGGACGCACACGCACTTCGCCTTCCGGGCCCGTGAACACACGCTCGTCGCCCCAGTACTCGGACGGCAGACTCAGGCACGGATGCTCCAACAGATGCTCGGGACGCGTCGGCGTGCCGTGCTTCTCCAGATAGGCCGGCGTTGCGCACACGGTCATGCAGCCGGTGGTCAGGCGCCGCGTGACGATGCTCGCACTGCGCATTTGCCGCGCAATCACCACGCCGACGTCGAAGCCTTCTTCGACGAGATCAACCTGGCGGTCGACCAGCGTGACATCGGGGATGACTTTCGGATAGCGCTCCGCGTACGTTTGAAGCACGGGCGCGAGATTATGCAAACCGAAGACGACTGGTGCGACGATTCGCAACGTGCCGACCGGCTCGTGATTACGCGCGACCACCATCTGTTCGACGTCTTCCAGTTCGTCGAGAATCTGACGCGCACGCTCGAGATACACCTGACCCGATTCGGTCAGCGACAAGCTGCGGGTTGTGCGATTGAGCAGCCGCGTACCAAGACGACCTTCGAGGTCGGCAACGTGACGGGTGGCGACTGCGTTGGAAATATCCATCGCGCTCGCAG
The DNA here is from genome assembly GCF_056279605.1 of Paraburkholderia sp. TE9906. Classification (NCBI taxonomy): domain Bacteria; kingdom Pseudomonadati; phylum Pseudomonadota; class Betaproteobacteria; order Burkholderiales; family Burkholderiaceae; genus Paraburkholderia; species Paraburkholderia sp. TE9906. The sequence continues at coordinate 317,253 of NZ_JBWCCT010000008.1, read as the reverse complement.
CGCGGGCAAAACTGCCGAGATCCGCCACTTTGACGAAAACTCGCATCGACTGCAAATGATCCATAGGACAACTCCTGCCGTGTTACAGCTTCCTGACAATTGGTGAAAACCAGTGAAGCGAACTTGGAATTCTCCTACGACTCGCAAAATCGTGCAGAAGTTGCCCGCGCAACCCGAAATATTGTCAATTTTCGTGCGACTGTATTCCCTAATGTGGGGCATGACCGCCAATTGTTCCTCGAACCGAAACAATCTGCTGCGGCGCAGCTAAGACTGTGTTTTTTGTTCGAACAGAGGTAAAGGTCGCTCCGGCATTGCGGAATCAGAAAAAATCCTGAGCCGGGGACGGATCAGAAAAGAAAAAGCCGCCCAGAGGCGGCTTTCCCTCACGAAGTGAACGCTCACATGATCAAGCGGCGAGTTTTCCTTCGAGCGCCTGCTTGGCCTGCGTCAAAGCGGGAGGCAAACCATTCCGCAATGTGTCGAAAAGCTCAGCGTGCAGTGCGAGTTCGTCGCGCCACGCCGCGTCGTCGACCGAGATCACCTGCTCGAATTGCTCGCGGCTGAAGTCCAGCCCGCTCCAGTCGATGTCCTCGTAGTGCGGCGACACGCCGAACGCGTGGTCCTCGCCCTGCGCCGTGCCTTCGATCCGGCCGACCATCCAGCTCAACACGCGCATGTTCTCGCCAAAGCCCGGCCAGACGAACTTGCCGTCCGCGCCTTTGCGGAACCAGTTGACGCAGAAGATTTTCGGCAACTTCGCGTTTAGTTTTCCAAGACGCTCGCCGGTTTTCAGCCAGTGACCGAAGTAGTCGCTCATGTTGTAGCCGCAGAACGGCAGCATCGCGAACGGATCGCGGCGCACCACGCCCTGCTGACCGGCGGCGGCGGCGGTCGTCTCGGACCCCATGGTCGCCGCCATGTAGACACCTTCGACCCAGTTGCGCGCTTCGGTGACGAGCGGCACGGTGGTCGAACGGCGGCCGCCGAAGATGAACGCGTCGATCGGGACGCCCGCCGGATTTTCCCAGTCCGCGTCGATCGACGGGCATTGCGAGGCCGGCGCCGTGAAGCGCGCGTTCGGATGCGCCGCCTTGCGTCCGCGCTCCTTCGCGCTGGCCGGCGTCCAGTCTTTGCCCTGCCAGTCGATCAGGTGTGCGGGCGCCTCGTCGGTCATGCCTTCCCACCAGACATCGCCGTCGTCGGTCAGCGCGACGTTCGTGAAGATGACGTTTTCCGTCAGGGTAGCCATCGCGTTGAAGTTGGTCTTTTCGCTCGTGCCCGGCGCGACGCCGAAATAACCCGCTTCGGGGTTGATCGCGTACAGACGGCCATCCTTACCCGGTTTGATCCAGGCGATATCGTCGCCGATCGTGGAGATTTTCCAGCCGTTCAGGCCTTCCGGCGGGATCAGCATCGCAAAGTTGGTCTTGCCGCACGCCGACGGAAACGCCGCCGCGACGTGATGCTTGCGCCCTTCGGGCGACGTCACGCCAAGAATCAGCATGTGTTCGGCGAGCCAGCCTTCGGCGCGGCCCATCGTCGACGCGATGCGCAGCGCAAAACACTTCTTGCCGAGCAGCGCATTGCCGCCATAGCCCGAGCCGTAGCTCCAGATTTCGCGCGATTCGGGAAAATGGACGATGTATTTGGTCTCGTTGCACGGCCAGGACACGTCTTTCTCGCCCGCCGCGAGCGGCGCGCCGACCGAATGAACGCACGGCACGAACTTGCCGTCTTCGCCCAGAACGTCGTGCACCTGGCGGCCCATGCGCGTCATGATGCGCATGTTGGTCACGACGTACGGGCTGTCGCTCAACTCGACGCCGATGTGTGCGATCGGCGAGCCGAGCGGACCCATCGAAAACGGCACCACGTACATCGTGCGGCCGCGCATCGCGCCGTCGAACAGGCCGTCGAGCGTGGCGCGCATGTCGTCCGGGGCGATCCAGTTATTGGTGGGACCGGCGTCTTCCTCACGCTGCGAGCAAATGAAGGTACGATCTTCGACGCGCGCGACGTCGGAAGGATCGGACCATGCCAGGTAAGAATTGGGACGTTTCGCCGGATTGAGTTTCTTGAGGGTGCCCGCTTCGACCATCTGCGCGCAAAGGCGGTCGTACTCCTCCTGCGAGCCGTCGCACCAGACGATCCTGGCCGGCTTGGTCATCGCGGCAACCCGCTGGACCCAGTCGATCAGTTTGCGGTTCTTGACCCACGCGGGCGCCTCGATAGTGGGCTGTCCTTCGAATGAGGGATGATTCATCGACCTGTCTCCGTTTTGAAAGCAATAGAAAAACGGCACCGGCCCGGCGACGCTGCATGCGAGAGGCATTCAATTCATCACGCGCGGTGTCGACTACGCCGACGCGCAATGGCGCAGGTCATCCTGGGCCAACAGCCTGTCGGGCGGAGGCGCCCTATTGACGGGGCTTCTGCAACCGTCTGTAAAGCGGCTTGCCTCAACACGCAACAAACTGTTAAAAACGATTTCAATTTGCCCTTAACGTGGTGCTGTTGTACTTTGCAGCAGCATCTACGGTAAGGCATCCTGCCACACCGGCATGTGACCTAAGTCACATGGAGGGACAGTGAGCATAACACTCGGTTCCGCACCGTCATGGTGCGCCGCAAGACACATACCATGAAGATTGCCATCCTCGACGATTACCAGGACGCTGTTCGCAAGCTCGACTGCTTTCAATTGCTGGCCGATCACGAAGTCAAAGTATTCAACAATACCGTCCGCGGACTCGGCCAACTGGCAAGCCGTCTCGCCGAAGTCGACGCGCTCGTCCTGATTCGCGAACGTACCCGCATCAACTCGCAACTGCTCGACAAATTGCCGCGTTTGCGCATGATCAGTCAGACCGGCAAAGTGGCCGGCCACATCGATCTCGCGGCCTGCACGGAGCGCGGTGTCGCCGTGCTGGAGGGCACCGGCTCGCCGTTCGCGCCGGCCGAGCTGACGTGGGCTCTCATCATGGCGGCGCAGCGCCGCATTCCGCAATACGTAGCTAACCTTAAGCAAGGCGCCTGGCAGCAATCCGGCTTGAAGACATCGGCGCTGCCGCCGAATTTCGGCCTGGGTCAGGTGCTGCGCGGTCAAACGCTGGGGATTTGGGGTTACGGCAAGATCGGCCGTCTGGTCGCCGGCTACGGCAAGGCGTTTGGCATGAACGTGCTGATCTGGGGCCGCGAGCATTCGCGTGAAGCCGCTCGCGCCGACGGTTATGGCGTCGCCGAGAGCCGCGAAGCGCTGTTCGAGCAGAGCGACGTGCTGTCCTTGCACTTGCGTCTGCACGACGACACGCGCGGCATCGTCAAGCAGGAAGACCTGATGCGCATGAAGCCGACCGCGTTGCTCGTGAACACGAGCCGGGCCGAACTGCTCGACGAAAACGCGCTGGTGAGTGCGCTGTCGCACAACCGGCCGGGGATGGTCGCCATCGATGTCTACGAAAGCGAGCCGATCCTGCAGGGCTACAGCCTGCTGCGAATGGAAAACGTGATCTGCACGCCGCACATCGGCTATGTAGAGCGCGAGAGCTACGAGCAGTATTTCACCGCGGCGTTCAACAACATTCTGGCGTTCGACGCCGGCGATACCGCCAGCGTCGCGAATCCGGAAGCATTGCAGGGCGGGCGGCGGCGGTAAGGTCGGGCGTTGACTGGCTGCCGGCGACGATTGCCGGTGGCGGGTAGCCGGCCTGTGCGCGGTCTCACGCAACCTGTCCTCGCGACGCCGCTCGACTCAGCGCGCTTCGTGCGCGCCAGCCTCCAGCAGATCGGGCACGCGTTCGAGGAAGGTCTCGCCATCGGCGCGGCCTAGGTTGTATGCATGCGTCATCTGCGAAGGGCTGGTGTAATCCCAGCTCGAAATCGGCACCTTGCGCGACGGCTGCACGTAAAACCGTTGCTGCTCGCCGTGCGGCACGACGAACATCTGCGGTCGCGGGTAGAGACGCGTGACCATCACCAGCACGTTACCGGGGACGTCGGCGTCGAGTGCGCCGACCGGCACGTTGTCGACCATGCCGCCATCCAGCACCGGCCGGCCGTTGCGCCGCAGAACTGGCGTAAAAGGCGGCGTACTCGACGATTGCAGGATCAGATCCGCCAGATCCTCGACGCTCGCGCAGTCCTGCGCACGCACGAATTCCGGGTGAAAGCCGAGCGTCTGACCCAAGGTCGGATGCAACGTCTTGCGCACGTATTTTTCGATGTTGTACGCGATCAGGCCCGCGGCGACCGCGCTACGCGCGCCCAGCCAGCGCGGCAGATGTGACACGCCGATGCGGATTTCCGGCGCGTCGGCGAGCGTCGAAAACTTCTCGCCGTAGATGTCGAGCAGCGCCTTCTGGTAGATCCGGTAGTGCGGAAACACCGACTCGCCGCGCAGCAGGTTGCCCCAGTAAGCGTTGCGCGTGTTATGGCGCAGCGCGTCCTGGTAATAGCGCATTACCCAGTCGGAGTCGCGCGTGTAGAGCATGCACGCGGTCGCGGCGCCGGCCGAAATGCCGGTAATGACGCGCGGCCGGATCTGTAGCTCCGGCTGCACCACGTCCCAGAAACCCGCCTGCCACCAGCAGCGGTTGCCGCCGCCAGCGAATACGACCTGATCGAACATCCTGGTTTTTCCTCTCGGGCGGCTTGCCGCGCTGTTTCTGTCTCAGTCGAGCAGCGCATAGGTGGTGGTGGCGTGGACGGCCATGTTGCCGGTTTCATCGAACAGTTCGACTTCGCCGAACACCAGATTGCGGCCCATGCGCAGCACGCGCGCGGTGATCAGCACGTCGCCCTTGCGGACCACGCGCATGAAGTTGATGTTCAGCGACACCGTGCTCATCGGCTTGAAGCCGCCGAGCGCGGCCGAAATGGCGACGACCATCGCCGTGTCGGCGGCCGCCATGAACACCTGGCCGCAGATCACCCCGCCCGCATGGCGCAGGCCGCCGGAAAACGGCAGGCGCAGCGTGGCGCTTTCTTCATCGACCTTGACCGGGGTCAGCGTGAGCGCACGGACCCATGGCGCGAGGATGCGGTCGAGCAACTCGATAATTTCTTTCTCATCCATGGCGATCCCCGGTCGGAAGCCGCGCGACGCTTCGCGCGGCGAGATGTCCGCGACATGATACCGGGACGATCAACGCCGCGCCTTTTTCACGCTCGCGGCACCGTCGAGGAATGGCTCGACTCTGCCGGCGAGATTATTTTTAAGAAATTTACTAAAGGGGGGGTTGGCAAGCTCGAAAAGTTACTGCATAATTTCGCTTCTGTTGGGGGCGTTAGCTCAGTTGGTAGAGCAGCGGACTCTTAATCCGTAGGTCGAGTGTTCGAGTCACTCACGCCCCACCAAAGTTTTCAAAACAAAAAGCCCGGTCCTTGCGACCGGGCTTTTTGTTTTTCTAGCGCCCTTCAAGCGCGCCCCTGCAAAGCAATTTCCTTCAATACATCCCGCCGCTAGCCCGATACCGTTGACCGTCGCCGTTCCTGCGCAACGCACTCACGTACCGAGGCACCTGATGACCGTCTTACTCTCCATGGCCGCCTTCGCGCTCGCCAGTTCCATTTCCCCCGGCCCGGTGAACGTCGTCGCGCTCAGCGCGGGCGCCCGGCACGGACTCGCCGCGAGCATGCGGCACGTGAGCGGTGCGACCGTCGGCTTCACCGCGCTGCTTCTGCTCATCGGCCTGGGTCTGCATGAGTTGCTCACCCATTTCCCCAACCTCATCGACATCGTCAAGTGGGCCGGCATCGCCTTCCTGCTTTACATGGCGTACGCGCTCACCATCGACGACGGCCGTCTCGGCGCGGACAAACCGTCTCGCGGCCCGTCCTTCGCCCACGGGGCAGCGATGCAATGGCTCAATCCGAAAGCCTGGCTCGCGTCGCTGGCCGGCATGGGCGCCTATGCGGCCAACGGCGACGGCGGCCTCGTTTGGCAATTCACCGCGTTGTACTTCGTAATCTGCTACGTGTCGATTGCGAGTTGGGCGTACGCAGGCACGTTCCTGCGCAAATACTTGCAGGAACCGGCGCGGGTCAGGCTGTTCAATCGCGTGATGGCGGCGCTGCTTGCGGCCAGCGCGCTATATCTGCTGATGGAGTGATCACGTGACGCGACGCGCCGGCTGCACAGCTCAGCGCACTCGCCAGGTCAAAATCAAGTTCAACTGCGATACTGCCCCGGCGTCGCCGCGACCAGTCGCTTGAACGTCCGTTGCAAATGCGCCTGGTCGGCGAAACCCGCATCCAGCGCGACATCCGCGATCATGCGCCCGCGCCTGAGTTGCGCGCGGCTGTATTGAATGCGCCGGTTGATCAAATAAGCGTGCGGCGTCATCCCATAGCGCTGTTTGAACGCGCGAATCAGATGCGACGCGGACAACTCCGCCACCTCGCACATGTCTTCGAGTGTCAGCGAATGCGTGCAGTTTTCAGCGATGAATTCCGCAGCCCGCGCCAGTTGCTGGCTCGCGTCGCGGTCCGGCAAGGACGCCGGATTCAGCTTTTGTTGGACTTCGGAGAAGAAGGTGATCGCCGCGCTTTCCTTGCGCAGCGTGTCGGCGTCGCCGTCGACCAGAATCGCGCACAGCCGGTTCAAGCCATCGAACAACGCCGCATCCAGCGTCATGGTCTGCGAGAACGCGCAAAACGCGCGGTTCGCGCTAAAGCCCAGTTCGTGTTGCAGCCCCGTGAGCCATTCGACATCGACATGCAGCATGCGATACGACCAGCGTTCGTCGGCGACCGGGTTGCACGCATGCACGTCGTCCGGGTTCATCATCACGACCGCGCCGGCGCCGATCCACTCACGCGCATGGCGGTTCAGATACACGCTGCGGCCGCCGGTCACGGCGCCGATCGAAAACGTCTCGTGCGAGTGTTTGGCGTAGCAGACCTCCCGGCCGTCGTCGATCGAACGCGCTTCGATGAACGGCAGCGCGTCGCTGCGCCAGAACTTCGGCGCAGAAGCGCTCTTAACGTGGCTTGCTGCCTCTGTGACCCCGCTCATCCGCGTGCTCTCCGATGCGTGCATAGACCTCGCCGCAGCGAGGCCTACGTATCGTAGCCGCCAAACACGCCGTCAACAAGCAAACACCGGGAAAGCTTCAACATCACCGCGCGTGCGTTTGCGGATGCAGCAATGACTTACTTCGCACTCACATCGATGTTGCCGAGATACTTCGTCGCCAGCGTCTTCACCGTCCCGTCGGCCTGCACCTTCGCGATTGCCGCGTTCAACTGATCACGCAGCGCCGTATCGCCCTTGCGAATCCCGTAGGCGATGCCGCTGCCGAGAATCTTGTCGTCACGCACCGGCTGGCCGACGAACGCGTAGTCCTTGCCGTTAGGCTTCGACAGAAAACCCGTTTGACCCGCGGGCGCGAGCACGAGCGTCGCGTCGAGGCGACCAGCCACCATATCCGTGTAGACCTGATTCTGATCCTGGTACGGCACGACGGTCACCCCCGCCGGTTCCCAATGCGTCTTCGCGAAGGTCTCCTGAATCGACGCCTGCAACACGCCGACCCGCTTGCCCTTCAACGACTCGGGCGTCGGCAGCAAGCCGCTGTCGCGCCGCGCGATCAATTGCGTCGGCACGCGATACACGACCGTGGTGAAATCGATCGCCTGACGGCGCTGCTCGGTCGCATTCATCGCCGAATTGATCGCGTCGAACTTGCGGCCTTGCAGTGCGGGAATCAATCCGTCGAACGAGGTCTCGACCCACTTGCACGTCATGTGCGCGGCGGCACAAACAGCATTGCCCACGTCGATATCGAGCCCCTGCAACTCACCGTTCGGGCCTTTCGATTCGAACGGCGGATACTGTGCTTCGACGCCGAAACGCAGCGTCGCAGTGTCGGCGGCACTCGCGGCGGACGATGCCGCCAGCGACGCGAACGCGCAGGCCAGCACCAATAGAGGCTTGAGCAACTTCATAGCGAATCCCTTTCTTCTTTCGATTTCATCGTATCGCCCGCGCCGCGGCATGCCGATGCACGGCGGCGCAACGAGGCGCGATGATCATACTGCGTTCAAAAAACCAGCCAGCGCACGCGGCCACATTCGTCAGCGTGCTCAGATCTCGCACAAACGCCGCGCGCCTTCGAGCAGCGTCGCGTCGTCCTTCGAGAAGCTGAGCCGGATCAAACCGGAATCCGTGCCGTCAGTGTAAAACGCGGACAACGGAATCGTGGCAACTCGCGCATCGCGAATCAGGCGCAGCACGAAATCGCTGTCGCTTTCATCGGAGAAGCCGCGAAAACGCGCGAGCATGAAGAAGCTGCCTTCGCTCGGCAACAATTCGAAGCGCGACTCGTGCAGCGCGTGCGCGAGCAGATCGCGCTTCTTCTGATAGAACGCGGACAGGCCGAGATAACTTTCGCGATTGGCCAACGCATCGGCGAACGCGTACTGCATGGGGGTATCGGCGGAAAAGACCATAAATTGATGGACCTTGCGAATCTCGTCCATCAGCGCGGCGGGCGCGAGGCAATAGCCGACGCGCCAGCCGGTCACGTGATACGACTTGCCGAACGACGAGACGATCACGCTGCGCTCCGCGAGCTCGGCATCGCACGCCATGCTCTGATGCTTCGCGCCGTCGAACACCACGTGTTCGTAGACCTCGTCGGCGAGAATCACGATGTCGGTGTTGCGCGTGAGCGCCTTCAACCGCGCGACGTCGGTCTCGCTGAACACGGTCGCGGTCGGGTTGTGCGGCGTGTTGATGATGATCATGCGGGTCTTCGGCGTGATCGCGGCGGCGACCTCGTCCCAGTCCACGCGGAAGTCGCTCAACGAGAGTTTGATCGCCACCGGCGTCGCGCCTTGCAGCCGGACGATCGGACCGTAGCTGTCGAACGACGGCTCGAAGTAGATCACTTCGTCGCCGGGATGCACCAGTGCGCTGATCGTCGAATACAGCCCTTCGCTCGCGCTCGCGATCACGGTCACTTCGCTGACTGGGTCGTAGCGCACGCCATACAGCGTTTCGACCTTGTCGGCGAGCGCTTCGCGCAACGCGGCAATGCCGGCCATCGGCGCGTACTGGTTGTGGCCGGCGCGCATTGCTTGCGCCACACCGTCGACCAGTTTCGCGTCCGGCGCGAAATTCGGTGCGCCTTGCGACAGGTTCAGCGCATCGTATTGAGCGGCCAGCTGGCCGATCACAGTAAAAATCGTCGTGCCTACGTCAGGCAGTTTCGAGCGGGCTTGCATGGCGCTCTGCATAAGGCTTTCTCCCTTTCTTCATCCAGCCGCGGATTCAAGGACGCACCGACAGTGCGGCGGTCTTTCCGGTCTGGTGATTAGGCATCAGCCAAAGAACCGTCACAATCGAAACTTTGTCATGCGCGGCATGCGTTTACGTCATGACGCGCGCGAAAGCGCACCGCGCCCGGTGAAGCCAATCGGATCAAAGCCTTGGGGGAGGAAACCGGGCCGTGGAAAGCAACCGGGATAAAGCGCAGGTATGACGTAATGTGATGCGCGAAGGGAGCGGCCGCGAATGCCGCCGTCCCTTGTCTTGCCCTGAGAGCTATCAGGCGTCGTCCATCAGGCGGACCTTGACCTTCTTGCCCTTCACCTTGCCGGCGCTGAGCTTGCGCAGCGCGTCGCGCGCGATGCTGCGCTCCACCGCCACGTAGGTCGACATTTCGGTCACGTTGATCTTGCCGATCTGCGAGCCGGCGAAACCCGCCTCGCCGGTCAGCGCGCCGAGCACGTCGCCGGGGCGGATCTTTTCCTTGCGGCCGCCGAGAATCTGCAGCGTTTCCATCGGCGGCAACAGTCGCTCATTGCTCGCCGCCGTGAGTTCGGACAGCTTGTGCCATTCGACTTCGCGCTTTTGCGCCTGTTCGAGACTGCCGACACGGCCCATCTCGTTCATGCTCGCGAGACTCAGTGCCCAGCCTTCCTGATCGGCGCGGCCCGTGCGGCCGATACGGTGCACGTGCACTTCCGGGTCCGGCGTCACGTCGACGTTGATCACCGCTTCGAGCTGCGCGATGTCGAGGCCGCGCGCGGCGACGTCGGTGGCGACCAGCACCGAGCAGCTGCGGTTCGCGAACTGGATCAACACCTGATCGCGTTCGCGCTGATCGAGTTCACCGTGCAGCGCAAGCGCATGAAAACCTTGCGCGCGCAGCACGTCGAGCAGATCGCGGCACTGCTGCTTGGTATTACAGAACGCGAGCGTGCTGACCGGCCGATAGTGATTCAGCAGGAGACCGACGGCATGCAGCCGCCCGTCTTCGGTCACTTCATAGAAGCGCTGGCGAATCTTGGTGTTGTCGTGCCGCTCGGCGAGCTTCACTTCCTTCGGATTGCGCAGAAATTGCTGGCTCAGCTTGACGATGCCCTCGGGGTATGTCGCCGAGAACAGCAGCGTTTGCCGCTCTTTCGGGCATTGCTTCACGACGGTCGCGATGTCGTCGAAGAAACCCATGTCGAGCATGCGGTCGGCTTCGTCGAGCACCAGCGTGTTCAGCGCCTGCAACGGCAGGCTGCCGCGTTCGAGGTGATCCATGATGCGGCCCGGCGTGCCGACCACGATGTGCGCGCCGTGTTCGAGGCTGGCCGTTTGCGGACGCATCGGCGTGCCGCCGCACAGCGTCAGCACCTTGATGTTTTCTTCCGCGCGCGCGAGGCGGCGGATTTCCTGCGTGACCTGATCGGCGAGTTCGCGCGTCGGACACAGCACCATCGCCTGCACGGCGAAGTTGCGCACGTCGAGGCGCGCGAGCAGCGCCAGCGAAAACGCCGCGGTCTTGCCGCTGCCCGTTTTCGCCTGGGCGATCAGATCGTGGCCGGCGAGCGCGATCGGCAGGCTCGCGGCCTGAATCGGCGTCATCTCGACGTAGCCCAGCTGCGTCAGGTTCGCGAGGGTCGCGTCCGGCAGCGGCAGTTCGCTGAACGGCGCGCCGGCGGTGGTGGGACTGTTCATAGGGGGAGGGTTCGCTATTGGCTGGAGACTAGTCGGCCATGGGGCCAGGAGCGGGACGGCCTTCGATCTGTTCGTACAGCACCGAGCCGTCTTCGCCGTCGAAACGCTCGACGTAATTGCGCGCGCCGCACATCGGGCAACGGAACAGCAGCCCCTGCCCTTCGTTCTTGATGACGACGTCCGACAGTTCCCACTGCGCGTCGCAGGACTGATTTCTACAGGTAAACACGTTGATTCTCCAACTGGATTCGGTGGTTTATTGGGCGGGCCGCACGAACGGCCCGGCCATGAAGGGGTCGCCGCGCTCTATCACGCGACGCGGCCGGAACGCTTCAGCCCAGATGCGTATGGCGCGCACGCGGCGCGCTCACATCCATTTCGCTCAGGCCGTGCACGATGCCGCAGTCTTCCACGGCCTGTTCGCCGTGGCATTGCTCGCGCAACGTGGTCAATTGCAGTTTCAGTTGCTTCAGCTCGTCGATGCGCGTGTCGACGTGCGCGATGTGCTCGTCGATCAGCGTATTGATGCCGCCGCAGCCGTTTGCCGGTGCGTCGGTCAACAGCAGCAACGCGCGGATTTCGTCGTGGGTCATGTCGAGCGCGCGGCAATTGCGGATAAAGCGCAAGCGCTCGACGTGCTTCGCCGTGTAACTGCGGTAATTGGCCTCGGTGCGATCCGCTTCGGGCAACAGGCCCTCTTTCTCATAGAAACGGATGGTTTCGGTCGTGCAATGGGCGATTTTCGCCAATTCGCCGATTTTCATGGACCCTCCGGATAGCGGCCTTGACCTTGTAGTGGCTTCAAGGTGTTTACTAGACCACAAATCGAACCAGGAAGCCACCAATGCGTCACGTCAGCGAATCCGAAGCAGACCGTCATGAAGAGGGGAAAGCCTGTGCTCATGGGCTTGTGGGGCATGCTCATGAGCATGGGGACACGCACGGGCAGGACGGGGGCTGCGGGCATGAGCATGAGCATGAGCATGAGCATGAGCATGAGCATGAGCATGAGCATAGGCATGGGCATGAGCACGGCGACGGCCATTGCCACGATCACGGCCACGTGCATGCGGATCGGCGCGCCCATCACACTCACGCTGCCGCCGCCTGCTGCACACCCGCAACCGCGGTCTCCGCCGCCATCCCGCTGCCGCGATCCGAAGCCATCGGCGACGACATGCGCACCGCGATCCGCATCATGCAAATGGATTGCCCGACCGAGGAAGCGCTGATCCGCAAGAAATTCAGCCGCATGGCCGACGTGCGCAGCATGGACTTCAACCTGATGCAGCGTGTGCTGACGGTCGTCCACGCGCCGCATGCGCTCGATGCGATCCTCGCTGCGCTCCGCTCGCTCGACTTCACGCCCGAACTCGCCGACGCCGCCCCCGACACAGCGCCCTCCGGCGTTTCCCCCACGCCGCCCAGGCCGTGGTGGCCGCTCGCGCTCGCCGGGGCGGCTGCGGCGGGCTCAGAGGCCGCTGGCTGGCTCGGCGCACCGGCCTGGCTGGCTGCGGCTCTGGCGCTCCTCGCGATCGTCTCCTGCGGCCTCACAACGTACCGCAAGGGCTGGCTCGCGATCCGCAACGGCAACCTGAACATCAACGCGTTGATGAGCATTGCGGTCAGCGGCGCGCTGATCCTCGGCCAGTGGCCGGAAGCCGCGATGGTGATGGTGCTCTTCACGATCGCCGAATTGATCGAGGCGAAGTCGCTCGATCGCGCCCGCCATGCGATCCAGGGCTTGATGCAACTCACGCCGGAGCAGGCGAGCGTGCGGCAGCCCAACGGCGGCTGGCAACTCACGAGGCTCGAAGCGATCCCGCTCGGCGCGGTGGTGCGCGTGAAGCCGGGCGAGCGGATCGCGCTCGACGGCGAGGTCGTCGCGGGCCGTTCCAGCGTGGATCAGGCGCCGATCACGGGCGAGAGCCTGCCCGTCGATAAAACCACCGGCGACGCCGTGTTTGCCGGCACGATCAACCAGGCGGGCTCACTCGACTATCGCGTCACGGCCGCGTCCAGCAACACGACGCTCGCGCGGATCATCCACGCGGTGGAGGAAGCGCAAGGCACCAAAGCGCCGACCCAACGTTTCGTCGACCAGTTCGCGCGGGTGTATACGCCGATCGTGTTCGCGATCGCGCTCGCCGTCGCGGTCGTGCCGCCGCTGCTGTTCGGCGCAGCGTGGCACGAGTGGGTCTACAAGGCGTTGGTGATGCTGGTGATCGCCTGTCCGTGCGCGCTCGTGATCTCGACGCCGGTGACCATCGTCAGCGGGCTCGCAGCCGCCGCGCGCAAGGGCATCCTGATCAAAGGCGGCGCCTACCTCGAACAGGGCCGCAAGCTCACCCGGCTCGCGCTCGACAAGACCGGCACGATCACGCATGGCAAACCGGCGCAGACCGAGTTCGAACAGCTACACGGCGCTGACAGCATTGCAGACGCCCTACGCTACCGGGCGCTCGCGGCGAGTCTCGCCGGGCGCTCCGATCATCCGGTATCGATCGCGATCGCGGCGGCGGCGGCGCAAACCGGCGGCATCGAACACCTCACGGTCGATGCATTCGAAGCGCTAGCGGGTCGCGGCGTGCGCGGCGTTATCGACGGCGCGCCGTATTGGCTCGGCAATCATCGGCTCGTCGAAGAACTCGGCCGCTGTTCGGCGTCGCTCGAAGCGCGCCTCGACACGCTCGAAGGCGAAGGCAAAACCGTCGTGATGCTGGTGGACGCGCAGCGCGTGCTCGCGCTCTACGCCGTCGCGGATACGGTGAAGGAGACGAGCCGCGCCGCCGTCGCCGAATTGCGGCGGCTCGGCGTCGCCACGGCGATGCTCACCGGCGACAACCGGCACACCGCCTCTGCGATCGCTCAGCAGGTCGGTATCGACGAAGCGCGCGGCGACCAGTTGCCGCAAGACAAGTTGAACGCGGTCGCTCAATGGTCGGCTGACGGGGCAACGGTCGGCATGGTCGGTGACGGCATCAACGATGCGCCCGCGCTGGCACGCGCCGACATCGGCTTCGCAATGGGCGCGATGGGCACCGACACCGCGATCGAAACCGCCGACGTCGCGCTGATGGACGACGACCTGCGCAAGATTCCGCAGTTCATCCGCCTGTCGAAGGCGACGCATGCGGTGCTGGTGCAGAACATCGCGTTGGCACTCGGCATCAAGAGCGTGTTTCTCGTGCTGACGTTGATGGGCCTCGGCACGATGTGGATGGCGGTGTTCGCCGATGTCGGTGCAAGTTTGCTGGTGGTGGGCAACGGGCTGCGTCTGTTGCGCAAGTGAGTTACGTGCGGATGCGAGGCGCGTGTTGCCGGGGCCAGGGCCGCGGGATCATTACATGTCCGCCGCCCGCTCGCCTAGTGAGTGAGCGACCCTGCTTCCGCCATGCCGTGACGAACGCTCACCGCCGCCTTCAACGTCTCCGACGGGCGCATGCCGAATAGCTTCCGGTAATCGGTCGCGAACTGGCTCAGATGCCAGAAGCCCCACGCCGCCGCAACATCCTGCACCGAACGCGATTCGCGCGATGCATTCGACAGATCGCGCCGCGCGCCATTCAGGCGAATCGCGCGCAGATAGGTGGCGGGCGCCATGCCGAGCACGTCCTGAAAGCAGTACTGCAGCGTGCGCCGGCTCACATGCAACCGCTCGCACAACTCCGGCACGCTCACCGCGCGCTCGCGATGAGCCAGCACGTACTCGCGCGCTTCCGACACGATCGACTGCCGACGCGGACGCGCCGGCATCGCAACCGGTTCCGCAGCCGGCCACGCGCCGACGTCGAACAGCGACGCCAGCACCGACGCCTGCAGATTGTTGCGCGCGAACGCAGACAGCGGTGCGCCGCTCGCCGCGCCGTCGTCGAGCAATTGACGCAGCGATGCACACAAGCGCGCCTTGCGCGCCACGCCGATCGGCACGACTTCGGTGTGCGGCACATGATCGGCGAGACCGATGCGCTCCACGTCCGCCGCATAGCGGCGCAGCACGTCGCCCTTCACCACCACGCCAAAAATCTCGTAGCCCGCCGAGGTCAGCAGTTCGAATTCCACGCCGCCGGGGCGAAACGCGAGCGCGTCGCTCGTGATCACCTGCGCGTCGATGCGGCCCGAACCCGCCGGGCAAGTCGGAATGCCGAACCAGTACGCGTCCTTCTGCACCTCGCAGGTTTGCCGCAACGTGTGGCTCGTCGTCTCGACGAACACCTGCATGTGGTCGACGCACAACTCCGTCAGTTCGCCGACGAAGCAGCCCGCGGTCAACTGGTCGTAGGTCTGGTTCCAGCCGTGCAGATTGCCCGCCTGTTCGTCGGCATCGTGAGCGACGCGCGTCTGCACGCGGAAGCTCGGCTGCGGCGCGAGCGTCGGACTGGTGAGGCTGTCGTCTCGGGTATCGGTCGTCATACCGGACCTGCGCAAACGGAAGGGTGAAGAGAATAGCAAGGCAAGTGCCATGCCGAACACACTTATCGCGCTCTCGCCCGCGCCCCATGTTCAATTCATGAACAGCGCAGCACACACTGGTCAGAAACGAAACGCTCTAGCGCCCTGGCCTAAACAGCGCCGCGCCCGATGCCGTGCGCCGATGCTTGCTGCGCGTGCACGGATCACCGGCGCGGTGCATTGGCACACTTCTGGCTCTAGGCTGTCACGGCCGAGCGATATCGCGCCGAATATAGCCCATTCAAACATGTGAGGAGTACACAGATGAATCATGCGGAGATGCAATTTCTGACCACCGAATTCCCGTACAAGAAGCAGTATGCGAATTTTATCGGCGGGGAATGGGTGAAGCCCGTGGGCGGCGAGTACTTCGACAACGTGTCGCCGATCACCGGCGAGCCCTTCACGTCAATCCCGCGTTCACGCGAAGCCGATATCGAACTCGCGCTCGACGCCGCACATCGTGCGAAAGTCGCATGGGGTAAAACCTCCACGGCGGATCGCGCGAACATCCTGAACCGCATCGCCGACCGGATGGAAGCGAATCTGCAACGCCTCGCGGTCGCCGAGACGATCGACAACGGCAAGCCGCTGCGCGAAACCATGGCTGCCGACATTCCGCTCGCGATCGATCACTTCCGCTATTTCGCCGGCGCGGTGCGCGCGCAGGAAGGCTCGATCTCCGAGATCGACGACGACACCGTCGCTTATCACTTTCATGAACCGCTCGGCGTGGTCGGTCAGATCATCCCGTGGAATTTCCCGATCCTGATGGCGGTGTGGAAGCTCGCGCCCGCGCTGGCCGCCGGCAACTGCGTGGTGCTGAAGCCCGCCGAGCAAACGCCTGCTTCGATCCTCGTGCTGGTCGAACTGATCCATGACCTGCTGCCCGCAGGGGTGCTGAACGTGGTGAACGGCTTTGGTCTCGAAGCCGGCAAGCCGCTCGCGTCGAACAAGCGCATCGCGAAGATCGCGTTTACCGGCGAGACCACGACTGGCCGTCTGATCATGCAGTACGCGAGCCAGAACATCATTCCGGTGACGCTCGAACTGGGCGGCAAGAGCCCGAACATCTTCTTCGCCGACGTGATGAACGCGGACGACAGCTACTTCGACAAAGCGCTCGAAGGCTTCACGATGTTCGCGCTGAATCAGGGCGAAGTGTGTACGTGTCCGTCGCGCGTGCTAATCGATGAAAAGATTTACGACCGCTTCATGGAACGGGCGTTGAAGCGCGTCGCCGCGATTGCACAAGGGCATCCGCTCGACAGCAAGACGATGATCGGCGCGCAAGCCTCGCAGGAGCAGCTCGAAAAGATCCTCTCGTATGTCGATCTCGGCAAACAGGAAGGCGCCGAATGTCTGATCGGCGGCGAGCGCAACACGCTCGGCGGTGAACTGAGCAAGGGCTATTACGTGAAGCCGACCGTGTTCCGCGGCCACAACAAGATGCGCATCTTCCAGGAGGAAATCTTCGGACCGGTGGTGTCGGTCACGACCTTCAAGACCGAAGAGGAAGCGCTGGAAATCGCCAACGATACGCTCTACGGTCTGGGCGCCGGCGTCTGGACACGCGACGGCACCCGCGCCTATCGCTTCGGCCGGCAAATCCAGGCGGGCCGCGTGTGGACCAATTGCTATCACGCGTATCCGGCGCATGCGGCGTTCGGCGGCTACAAGCAATCGGGTATCGGCCGCGAGAATCACAAGATGATGCTCGACCACTACCAGCAGACCAAGAACCTGCTCGTGAGCTATAGCGAGAAGCCGCTCGGGTTCTTCTAAGCGTTAGCGGTCCGACCAGGGCGGGCCGCGTTGCGCGGCTCGCTCTTTTTCAGCGAGGGCATGTGATGGCCGATGAAAAAGAAGTCGCCCGCGTGATCGCGACGCCTGCCGCTGTCGAGTTGATCGACAAGCTGCGTGCCGAACATGGGGAGGTGCTGTTCCACCAATCCGGCGGATGCTGCGACGGCAGCGCGCCGATGATGTTTCCGCGCCACGAGTTCATGGTCGGCGGGTCCGATGTGAAACTCGGAACGATCGCCGACGTGCCGTTCTACATGAGCGAATCGCAATTCGAATACTGGCAGCACACGCAATTAATCATCGACGTTGTGCCCGGCAATGGCGGGATGTTTTCTTTGGAGCGCCCGAGCGGCATGCGGTTTCTCACGCGCTCACGGCTTTTCGAAGACGACGAGAACGCGTGGCTGGAAATCCATCCGGTGGAACGGGCGGATGCGTGATGGCGGATGTTGGGTCGCTTACGCCGTGGATTACGTCGCGGCCTTGTTTGAATTATCGCCGATAGCGGGTGTTGCTGGAGTGCTCGCCAGCAGCGCATCACTATCGTCTTTCAGGCCGACGCCGGTGAGTCCCAGGCGACGGGCGTGCGTCAGCAGGTAATGCAACTTGTGCGCGGCCAGCGGGTAATCGAGTCCTTCCGGGCGCACGTTCGAAATGCAGTTGCGTTGCGCGTCGCTGCACCCTACTTTCGGCGCATACGTCAGGTAGATGCCGAGACTGTCGGGCGAACTCAAACCGGGCCGCTCGCCGATCAGCATCACCACGATCTTCGCGTTGAGCAACTCGCCGATCTCGTCGCCGAGCGCGACGCGTGCCTGCCGTGCCACCACCACCGGGCCGATCGACCAATCCGAGAGCCTCGGGCAAACGGCTTGGAGCAGCGGGACTGATTGCTTCGATGCGGCGAACGCGGAAAGCCCGTCGCCGATCACGAACACCACATCGCTCGGCGCGGCCTGCATCTGCGCGAGCATCGCGCGACTCTCCTCCGATAACCGCCTTCCCAGATCGGGACGCCGCAAATAATGCTCACGATCGGGCGCCGCGCTATGCGCATCCAGCGTCTTGAAGCCTTGCGTGCGCAACTGCTCGTGCAACACATCGGCATCGAGCGGATGATGCACCGCGTCGCGCGCCTGCGCATGCGACAGGTTGAACGCGAGCAACGGCGCAGTCGGCAAACTGCTGCCCGCGCGACCCAATGCGATGCGCGCGTTGGTAAACTCGCGCAGCGCGTTCCACGGGTTCTTTTCGAGGAAGTCGCTCATGCGATACCCATCCAGTCGCGCGCGCCTTCGAGCAGCGGTTGTTGCGGCGAGGCGCTCAACAACGCACCGCGTGCGTCGGTGATCTGCATCGACTCCAGCCACTCCTCGAATTCCGGCGCGCGGCGCAAACCGAGCACGTCGCGCACATACAGCGCGTCGTGGAACGACGTGCTCTGATAGTTGAGCATCACATCGTCCGCGCCCGGAATGCCCATGATGAAATTGATGCCCGCAACGCCGAGCAGCGTCAGCAGGTTGTCCATGTCGTCCTGATCGGCTTCGGCGTGGTTCGTGTAGCAGATGTCACAACCCATCGGCACGCCGAGCAGCTTGCCGCAGAAGTGGTCTTCGAGACCGGCGCGCGTGATCTGCTTGCCGTCGTACAGATACTCCGGTCCGATGAAGCCCACCACGGTGTTCACGAGGAACGGATTGAACTTGCGCGCCACCGCATACGCGCGCACTTCGCAGGTCTGTTGATCGACGCCGAAATGCGCATCAGCCGACAACGCGCTGCCCTGCCCGGTTTCGAAGTACATCAGATTGTTGCCGACCGTGCCCCGTTGCAGCGACAGCCCCGCTTCATACGCTTCCCGCAGCAGCGCGAGCGAAATGCCGAAGCCCGCGTTCGCTTTCTCCGTGCCCGCGATCGATTGAAACACCAGATCGACCGGCGCGCCTTTTTCTATCGCGGCAATCGTGTTGGTGACGTGCGTCAGCACGCACGATTGCGTGGGCACCTGATAGCGCTGCCGGAACTCGTCGATCATCAGCAACAGCTTCGTGATCGCGGCGAGATTGTCGCTCGCCGGGTTGATGCCGATCATCGCGTCGCCGCAACCGTACATCAGGCCATCGAGCATCGAGGCGGCGATGCCTTTGACGTCGTCGGTCGGATGATTCGGCTGCAGACGCACCGACATGTGGCCCGGTAAGCCAACCGTGTTGCGAAAGCGCGTAATCACCGGACGTTTGCGCGCCGCCAGGATCAGATCCTGGTTGCGCATCAGTTTCGAGACCGCGGCAACCATCTCCGGCGTGAGGCCGGCGGCGATACGCGTGAGCGTGTCCGCATCGGTCGTGCTGCTAAGCAGCCAGTTGCGGAAATCGCCGACCGTCAGATGCGCGATCTCGGCGAACGCTTGCGGCGAGTGATCGTCGATCACGAGACGCGTGACCTCGTCGCTTTCGTACGGGACCAGCGCTTCGTTAAGGAAGGTGCGCAACGGCACCTGCGCGAGCGCCATTTTGGCAGCGACGCGTTCTTCTTCGCTCGCCGCCGCAACGCCTGCGAGTTGATCGCCGGAACGCTGCGGGCTGGCTTTCGCCATCAACGTTTTCAGATCGGCGAAGCGATACGTGCGGCTGCCGATCGACTCGGTGTAGCTCATGTTTACGACTCCATCGCCGCTGATCGCGCAGCGGCTCGATTCGTCACGTCATTCTTCGAGCAAGGCGTCCGCGGGCGCCGCCTCGCGTTGATGGCGCGTCAACAGGAAGTAAACGTAGCCCAGCGCGAGGAAGATCGCGAACACGATCGCCACCAGAAAATTGAAGTAGACCATCGTCGCCAGACAGATCACCGCCGCCACCAACGCAAATGCCGGAAAGAACGGAAACAGCGGCGCACGAAACGGACGCTCCATGTTCGGCGCGCTGCGGCGCAGCTTGAACAACGCCAGCATGCTGATGATATACATCACGATAGCCCCAAACACCGACATCGTCACGATGTTTGCCGTCAGCGTCTGGCCGCCGAACTGGATCAGCTCGTCGCTGTAGATCGCGGCGATGCCGACCACGCCGCCCGCGAGAATCGCGCGATGGGGTGTCTTGAAGCGCGGATGCACCTTCGAAAGCCAGTCCGGCAGATAGCCCGCGCGAGCCAGCGCGAAGATCTGCCGCGAGTAGCCGAGGATGATGCCGTGAAACGACGCGACCAGACCGAACAGGCCAAGCCATACCAGCATATGCATCCAGCCGCTGTGTTCGCCGACGATGAATTTCATCGCTTGCGGCAGCGGGTCGTTGATGTTCGACAGTTTGGTCCAGTCACCGGCCGCGCCGGCAAACACCATTACGCCGATCGCGAGCACGACCAGCGTCAGAATGCCGGCGACATAGGCGATCGGAATCGAACGCTTAGGGTTTTTCGCTTCTTCGGCCGCCATCGCGACGCCTTCGATCGCGAGAAAGAACCAGATCGCGAACGGGATCGCCGCGAACATGCCGTGAAACGAGCCCATGCTGAAGGTGTTCGCGCCGGCCCAGCCGCCCGTCGTGAAGTTCGACCAGCGGAAACCCGGCGACACGACGCCCATGAAGACCAGCAGTTCGAAGATTGCAAGCAGCGTCACGCACAACTCGAAGGCCGCGGCGATTTGCACGCCGACGATGTTCAACGCCATGAACACGAGATACGCGCCCATTGCAGCGTGTTTCGGTTCGAGGCCCGGAAACTGCACATGCAGATAAGCGCCGATGGCAAGAGCGATGGCCGGTGGCGCGAATACGAATTCAACGAGCGTTGCGGCGCCCGCAAGATAACCACCGGTCGGACCGAACGCCTGGCGCGCGTAGGCGAAGGGGCCGCCCGCGTGCGGAATCGAGGTCGTGAGTTCGGTGAAACTGAAGATGAAGGTCGTATACATCGCGGCGACGAAAATCGCCGTGATGACGAAGCCGAGCGTGCCGGCGCTCGCCCAGCCGTAGCTCCAGCCGAAATATTCGCCGGAAATGACGAGGCCGACGGCAATGCCCCATAGCTGCCATGTGCCGAGCGTCTGCTTCAGCTCGTGATGCATGGCCTGACCGATCGACTGATGATTGGACGCTGGCTTCATCGGATGCTCCTGAGTTCGCGTTTGCGGGTTGACGCGGTTTGCTCGACGCCGCAAGGCTTTGCGGTGCGTGGGCCGACAGGCTTCAGCCGATGGTAGGGAGCCATTATTCGAGGGTGTTATCGAAATTCGGCAAAGTTGTGGGCGCGTTTGCGTGTTAGCGGGCGCTTAACTGTGTTTACCGTGTGAAGTTCGCAGGATTTGGTAAACGGGGGCGTGATACTTTTGTTTTTCCATTTGTAGTGCTTTTTGTCGGCCGGGTCATTCATGAACGAATCAGGCAATCGGGTTCGATACGAAACGCGGCTCGCGCGCGTGCTCGACCATATTTACGACCATCTCGATGAGCCACTCGATATCGGGCGATTGGCGGACATTGCGTGTCTGTCGCCGTATCACTGGCATCGGATTTATCAGGCGATGTATGGCGAGACGGTCGCGACAACGGTGCGCCGCTTGCGATTGCATCGCGCGGCGGGGTATCTCGCGAACGGTTCGATGCCGATTGCGGAGATCGCCGAGCGCTCGGGCTACAGCAGTTTGCAGTCTTTTTCGCGCACGTTTCGTGCGGTGTTGGGCGTGCCGCCGGCGCAGTATCGCAAGCAAGGCACGCATTGCCGGTTTCGTCCGGCGCTTTCAGGAGACGGTCAAATGACGATGCGCGAAGTGGTGATTCGTTCTGTGGAGCCGCTTGAGGTTTTGTCGGTGGATCATGTGGGGCCGTATATGCAGATCGGCAAAGCGTTCGATGCTTTGTTCGGGTGGCTCGCTCAACATAATTTGCTGGCGGCGGAGATGCGCATGATCGGGATTTACTTCGATGATCCCGGGGTGGTCGATGAAAACGCGTTGCGCTCGAAGGCTGGGGTGTTGTTGCCGCATCCGCTGCAAGTGGCGGTGACGGTGAGTCCGCCGGTTTCAGTTGCGCATGTTAAAGGCGGGGAATACGCGGTGTTGCGGCATAAGGGTCCGTATAGCGATATGCGGGCGGCGTATGAGTGGTTGTATGGGACGTGGCTTGTGCAGTCGGGGCGTGAAGCGGCGGATGCGCCGGTGTTCGAGGAGTATTTGAATAGCCCGAAGGAGACTGCGCCTGCGGAGTTGCTTACCGAAATCTGTTTACCGTTGGTTTGAGGGTTTACGGCGTGGGGGAAAGCGTTTGTGCGTGCTTATGCATGTATACGCAGCGTGCTTCCTGCCTGCCTCTCTGGTTTTTATAGTCTTTGTATATGTATACGTAGTAATAGTTAACAAGCATCGCTCCTGGCTGTGGATAACTTGAAACTTCGTTTACGGATCAAAGGGCTGCGTAAACCATAAGCCTGCGGAGTAAGGGCGGACAGGAAGGCGGAGCCAGGGAAAACTTTTGTGCGGCCTGGTTAATCTGCAGGCTTATCAAAGTTTCGCCCACAAGGTGCCAGGGGGTTTTTACAAAAGTTGTCCAGAGGGGGATGTGGATAAGTTTGGGGGCGTTGGTGGGAGGTCCTCGTTCTCAGACTGTTCAGATTGTTGCCCGACGGGTTCAAGTCGCCCTTTGACAGCGCGTGATCAAAGAGCGCCAAAATCGATATCTTTGCGATACCCATGGTGATACTGCAATGCTTTGCTTTCCTAAGTTTTAAACATGGAATTTCGCGAGCGCTTGGCCGCGTTGCGCAAGGCGCGCGGCCTCACTCACATAGCCCTGTCCGATGCCGTTGGCCTGACAGTGCTACAGGTTCGACGTTATGAGGGTGGGGTCTCGCAACCTTCGATCGATGTGATTCGCAGGCTGGCGATTGCGCTTGGCGTTAGTGCTGATGCACTGGCCTTCGATCAGGACGATCGTGGGCCTGATGAAACGTTGCGATATCAATTTGAGACAGTCTCGCGTATGACAGAGCAGCAGCGTCTGATCGTGCGTGAGTTGCTCGATGCGTTGATTCTTAAGAATCAGGTAGAGGGCGTTATGACACGTGTTGGAGTCAATGGAACGGCAGTGCGCAATTCGCGCGAGGAAGACCGCTAGGAGTTGACTATGGCTAATGCCAATCTTAAACCGCGTCGCGCATGCGGGGAAAAAAGCGAGAGTATTTCTTTGTACTGGAGCAGCTTCCAGCCCGGTCAACCCGTGCTCTTTCGGGTTGATTACAGGTTAGGCCAAATCGCGATTAGGACGGATAGCAACTACACCATTGCTGGCAGGCAAATGGCGCCGAAAGAGATACGGCAGCGCCGGACACCTAAGAGCAGTTGATACAGTTCGCGTCTGTTTGAAAACTAGAGGACCGCTCGTGCGGTCCCTTATAGATGTCTGCAGCGTGGCTACCGGGCCCGCTCAGGGTCCGTAATTCGATCTCTCAGAAGATCTCACGTGTCCCGGCCGTGGATATCCGTGAATACGCTGGATGTCGCTGGTTCGATTCGGACTACTCGGACAATAAAAAACCCCGCGAGCCTGATGGCTGCGGGGTTCTCGGACTACGTCGTATTAATTGGGTCGTACTAGCCGCAAACTATGGCGGCAGTCGCAATTGCTCCGACGCCCTAGGCGAGAAGATTCCCCTCAAACATCAATATTCCCCGCCCTCAACGCATTCGACTCGATGAAAGCCCGCCGCGGCTCCACATCATCTCCCATGAGCGTCGTGAAAATACCATCAGCCGCAATAGCATCCTCAATCTGCACACGAAGCAAACGACGCACGGTCGGATCCATCGTCGTCTCCCAAAGCTGCTCAGGATTCATCTCACCGAGACCCTTATAGCGCTGCTTGGAAACGTTGCGTTCAGCATCAGCCAGCAACCACTTCATCGCGCTCTTGAAGTCGCTAACCGCCATACTCCGCTCACCACGCTTGATCACCGCGCCAACGCCAATCAACCCCTTGAACGTATTGGCGGTATTGATCAACTGCTGATAATCCGCGGTCAACTGAAACTCTTCATCGAACACGGAAATCTTCTGATTACCGTGGTGAGTACGAGCGACGCGCAGCGAGCGCAGTTCACGCACCGGGTCATACATCGTGGTGACCGTCACCTCGGGCTTCAGTGCATCGTCGCGCAGCTTGACCTCGAGTGCCTTGGCCGAAGCCTCGGCCGCCGCTTCACTGGTGAGGTCGACCACCACCCCATCCATCACAGCCTCAAGCGCACCGGCGTCATACAACCGGCTCAAACGATTCACCACGGCCTGAGCAAGCAGATAAGCCCGAGCCAATTCACCCAATGCATCGCCGGTAATAGGCGTAGCGCCTTCCGAAGCCACCAGCTCCGACCCTTGCAGCGCGAGCTTCAGAATGTGAGCATTGACCTCGGCCTCATCCTTCAGATACCGCTCGTCCTTACCCGCCTTGATCTTGAAAAGCGGCGGTTGCGCGATGTAGATATACCCACGCTCGATCATGTCCGGCATCTGACGATAGAAGAACGTCAGCAACAGTGTCCGAATGTGCGCACCGTCGACGTCAGCATCGGTCATGATGATGATGCGGTGATAACGCAGCTTATCGAGGTTGTAATCGTCCTTGCCAATCCCGCAACCCAACGCGGTAATCAGCGTCACGATCTGCTCCGAAGAAAGCAGCTTGTCATAGCGCGCCTTCTCCACATTGAGCACCTTGCCGCGCAGCGGCAAGATCGCCTGAAACTTCCGGTCACGCCCCTGCTTCGCCGAGCCGCCTGCCGAGTCGCCCTCGACGATATAAATCTCGGACTTCGCCGGATCCTTCTCCTGACAATCCGCGAGCTTCCCTGGCAAACCGACGCCGTCGAGCACGCCCTTACGACGCGTCATTTCGCGCGCTTTGCGAGCCGCATCGCGCGCGCGCGCCGCATCGACGATCTTGCCGCAAATGATCTTCGCGTCGTTCGGCGTTTCCAGCAGGAATTCCTCAAGCGCCTTCGCGACCACGTCTTCCACCGGCGCGCGCACTTCCGACGACACCAGCTTGTCCTTCGTCTGCGCGCTGAACTTAGGCTCCGGCACCTTCACGGAAAGCACGCACGAGAGCCCTTCACGCATGTCGTCGCCGGAGGTTTCGACCTTGGCCTTCTTCGCGACTTCGTGATCGTTGATGTACTTGTTCAACACGCGCGTCATCGCCGCACGCAACCCGGTCAGGTGCGTGCCGCCGTCGCGCTGCGGAATGTTGTTCGTGAAGCACAGCACGTTTTCGTTGTAGCTGTCGTTCCACTGCATCGCCACTTCCACGCCGACGCCGTCCTTCTCGCCACTGATGTGGAAAATGTTCGGGTGCAGTACGGCCTTGTTCTTGTTGATGTACTCGACAAAACCCTTCACGCCGCCGACGAACGCGAAATCTTCTTCCTTGCCGCTGCGCTGATCCGTCAGGCGAATGCGCACGCCGTTATTCAGGAACGACAGTTCGCGAATCCGCTTGGCCAGAATGTCGTAGTGATATTCGACATTGCCGAAGATCGTCTCGTCGGCCATGAAGTGCACTTCAGTACCTCGGTTCTCGGTATCGCCTACCACCGGAATCGGCGACACGGCAACGCCGTCGATCTCTTCGATCAAGCGGTTCTGCGGCACGCCACGGTGGAATTCCATGAAGTGCTTCTTGCCATCGCGGCGCACGGTCAGGCGCAGCCACGCGGAGAGCGCGTTCACGCACGACACGCCCACGCCGTGCAGACCGCCAGACACCTTGTAGCTGTTCTGGTCGAACTTGCCGCCGGCGTGCAGTTCGGTCATCACGATTTCGGCGGCGCTACGCTTCGGGTCGTGCTTGTCGTCCATCTTCAGACCGGTCGGCACGCCGCGGCCGTTGTCGGTGATCGAGATGGAGTTGTCCGCGTGAATGATCACCTGGATGTCGTTGCAGTGCCCGGCCAACGCCTCGTCGATCGAGTTGTCGAGCACCTCGAACACGAGGTGGTGCAAACCGGTGCCATCCGATGTATCCCCGATGTACATCCCCGGCCGCTTGCGCACAGCCTCCAGACCTTCGAGGATCTGAATGGACGAGGCGCCGTAGCTGTTGTCGGGTTGCGTATTGTTCGTTTCAGTCATGGATTTTTTCCGGTTCTGCGTTACTGCAAGGTTGCTGCTCGGGACTTTTCAAAACGCCATAAAAACGCCAAAGGGGCGCTGCGCCCCTTGGTGTGTTCTAGGTGTTGGACGCGTCAGATGCGCATCGGCATCACCACGTATTTGAATTCGTCGTTCTCGGGAATCGTGATCAACGCGCTGGAGCTGGCGTCGCCCAGGCTCACTTGCAACATGTCGACCTTCAGGTTCGCGAGCACGTCGAGCAGATACGTGACGTTGAACCCGATATCGACGCTGTCGCCGTCGTACGCGATTTCCAGTTCTTCCTGCGCCTCTTCCTGATCGGCGTTGGTGGACATGATCTTCAACTGGCCCGGCTCGATGATGCAGCGCACGCCCTTGAATTTGTCCGACGTCAAGATTGCCGCGCGTTGCAGCGAACGTTGCAGCTCTTCGCGGCCAATCAGGAATTGGTTCTTATGCGACTTCGGGATCACACGCTGGAAGTCGGGGAACTTGCCTTCCACCAGCTTCGACACCAGTTCGACCTGGCCAAACGTGAACTTCACCTGCGTTTGCGCGATGTCGATCTTCAGCGTGTCGTCGATGTCTTCCAGCAGACGCTGCAGTTCCAGAATCGTCTTGCGCGGAATGATCACTTCCTGGCGCGTGAACGAACCTTCGATCTTCATCGACGAGAACGCCAGACGGTGGCCATCGGTGGCGACCGCCATCAGCTGGTCGCCGTCCACCACCAGCAGCATGCCGTTCAGGTAGTAGCGGATGTCCTGCTGGGCCATCGAAAAATGGACCATGCCTAGCAACTGGCGGAACGTCTTCTGGGGAACCACGAGGTTCGCGCCGTAGTCTTTAGCTTGCGCGACCGTCGGGAATTCGTCCGCGGCGAGCGTTTGCAGCGCAAAGCGGCTCTTGCCGGATTGCACGGTCAGGCGCTTGTCGTTCAAAGTGAGCGTGACTTGCCCGTCGGGCATCGCGCGCAGAATGTCGAGGAGCTTTCGTGCTGCCACCGTGGTCGCCACCGAATCGCCGCCCACGCCGAAATCGGCACGCGTGGTGATCTGCAATTCGAGGTCGGTCGACAGGAACGACACATCAGGGCCGTTCTTGGTAATCAGCAAATTGGCGAGGATCGGCAACGTATGGCGGCGTTCGACGATGCCGCTCACAGTTTGCAGCGGCCTGAGGAGGTTATCGCGTTCGGTCTTGACCAGTTGCATAGAGTTCCTTCGTTGATATAACGGCCTGCGCGCCTTGCCAGGTAAGCTTTGCAGCATGCAGCCGTGGCTCCCCGCCGGCGCCACGCAGCGCCCGTCACGGCGTGAAATCCGCCCGCGGCCGCCGGGCGGTTAAACCTGTATTGTGCCTGAAAATGGAACCGCCTCACTAAAATGGGGGCGAGTTTGGAAATAAACAGGTCGATTTTTCCGTCCGGCCCGCTTAGCCCTTAAGCGTTTGCTCCAGCACGTGCAGTTCGTGGTTCAGCTGGGCGTCCTTGCTGCGTTCGTCGGCAATTTTGCGCACCGCGTGCAGCACGGTCGTGTGGTCGCGTCCGCCGAACAACTCGCCGATTTCCGGCAGGCTCTTCTGGGTCAGCTCCTTCGCCAGGTACATCGCGATCTGCCGCGGCCGCGCGATGTTCGCCGGTCGTTTTTTCGAATACATGTCAGCGACCTTGATGCTGTAGAAATCAGCCACGGTCTTCTGGATGTTCTCCACCGAAATCTGCCGGTTCTGCACCGTCAGCAGGTCTTTCAGCGCTTCTTTGGTCAGTTCGATCGTGATTTCGCGGCCGTGGAACTTCGAGTACGCGAGGATCTTGCGCAGCGCGCCTTCGAGCTCGCGGACGTTCGAGCGCAAGTGCTTGGCGACGAAGAACGCGACGTCCTCGTTCAGGCTGACGAACTCCGACTGCGCCTTGCGCATCAGAATCGCGACGCGCATTTCCAGCTCGGGCGGCTCGATCGCGACCGTGAGGCCCGAGTCGAAGCGCGAGATCAGGCGGTCGTCGATCCCCGAAATTTCCTTCGGATACGTGTCGCTGGTGATGATCACCTGCGCCTTGTTCGCGACCAGCGCCTCGAACGCGTAGAAGAATTCTTCCTGCGTGCGCGACTTGCCGGAAAAGAACTGAATATCGTCGATCAGCAGCAGGTCGAGCGAGTGGTAGTAGCGCTTGAAATCGTCGAACGCCTTGCGCTGGTACGCCTTCACCACGTCGGACACGTACTGTTCCGCGTGGATGTAGCGAATCCGCGCGCCGGCCTTGTCCATCAGAAGCTGGTTGCCGATTGCGTGGATCAGGTGGGTCTTGCCCAGACCCACGCCGCCATACAGGAACAGCGGGTTGTACGAGATGCCGGGGTTGTCCGCAACCTGAATCGCCGCGGCGCGCGCCAGTTGGTTGGCCTTGCCGGTCACGAAGTTGTCGAAGGTCAGAACCGGGTTCAGCTTCGAGCGCTCGTACATCGAGTCGTTTTCGCCGCTGCTGCTCGAACCAGCGCTCTGGCCCGGACGCCAGGTGCGGCGTGCGGCAGCGGCTTCGTTTGCGTCGAGACTCGGCAGATCGAGGTCGGCGGCGTCTTCGGCAGCCGCGCGGGCGTTGGCGTTTTGCGTGGCCATCGCATGGTTGGCGCGGGCCATCTGCGCCGCCTGCACGGCGCCGACCGCCGCGTCCACTGCGGCGCCGCCGCCGGAATGGCCGCCGCCCATCGGCGCGGACGAAGCCGGTCGAGTAGGCGCAGGCGCTGGCGCGAGGGCGCGCATGCCGGCTCTCGGATCCAGCACGAATTGCACGTCGACCGGGGCTTGCCAGAAATCGCGGGCCATATCCGCGATGCGGCCGGAGAACTGGCTCTTGACCCAGTCGAGCTTGAAGCGGTTCGGCGCGGCGATGCTAAGCGTGTTCGCAGCGGCGTCGAAGGCGACCGGGGCCAACGGTTTGATCCACGTCACGTACTGCTGGGGCGTAAGCTCACGCTCCAGCAATGCGGAACAGTGTTGCCAGAAATCGTTCATCGAGTTGCTGTCGTTATGGTGTGCACGGCGGTCGCCGCTGCCCTTGTCGCGCGCGCGCAACAAGGCCCTGAGCAGCCAGGCGTAACGGCTCCAGGCGCTTGTGCCACAAGGGTTTGCGGGGCAAGCGAGCCGGAGCGGCGTGCAGGATTTTTGGGAAGTAAGGCGAGATTCTAACGCCAAAACGGACCCAAAAGGGAGTTATCCACAGGGACGGATCATCTGGCGAAGGAGGCCCGGTCCGCGGCCGAACCTGGCTAAACTATTGACGGCCAACGGAAAAGCGGTTTAAATAGCGGGTTCCGCGAAAACCAATTTCAGTAAACCTCCGGCCATTGCGCTTTCAGCGATGCTCGCGCGGTTTTTTTTCGATCAAGTGAGAGCAACATGAAACGTACTTACCAACCTTCCGTTACCCGTCGCAAGCGCACCCACGGCTTTCGCGTTCGCATGAAGACCGCTGGCGGCCGCAAGGTCATCAACGCACGTCGCGCGAAGGGCCGCAAGCGCCTCGCCATCTAAGGCGAGCGGATTGCGCGCTGTGACCGAAGCCCGCGGCGAAGCGGGAGCGGCTGGGGCGCAGCAACCGGGCTCGGTTCCGTTGCGAGCGCACGCCGCCTTTCCCAAAGCCGCAAGGCTACTGAAAACGGATGAATTTTCATCCGTTTTTCGTTTGCGCCCGTGGCGCCGCACCGCGCACTTCGTGGTGTACGGTCGGCCTACCGGCAACGACGCGCGCTTGGGCCTCGTGATCGGCAAAAAGTATGCGCCGCGCGCGGCCACGCGTAATCTGGTACGTCGAATTGCGCGAGAAGCCTTCCGGCTGCGTCGCGCGGAATTCGGCGGTTGGGATGTGCTGCTGCGTTTGCACACGCGCTTCGACAAGAAGGCTTTGCCGAGCGCCTCGTCGCCGCCGTTGAAGGCGCTGTGCCGCAGCGAAATCGAGGCGCTGCTCGACAAGGCAGCGCGCGAAATTGTCCGTCGCGAGGCGCCGCCCGCGGAAGCGCCCAAGACGGAATGACGCTCAAGTGACCGCCCGTATTGAAGGTTCGGCAGTTCAAGCCGCTTTGGCCGCCCTGCCGGGCGGGCGTCACCCGGTACTCCACGTTGCGCGGCGCCGTCCGGCCGCATCAGCCATGCAAACGGTACTCATCGCTTTATTGCGTTTTTACAAGGTTGCCGTGAGCCCAATGCTCGGCAACCGGTGCCGTTTTTACCCTTCCTGTTCTGATTACGCGCGCGAAGCAATCCAGTATCATGGCGCCGCGCGCGGGACTTATCTCGCCGCCAGGCGTATTTGCCGCTGCCACCCGTTTTCCGCGGGCGGCATCGATCTCGTCCCGCCTCCCACTTCTGAAAAGCGCTGACGCGCCGTTCCATCGACACTGAGACAACGCATGGATATCAAACGCACCGTCCTATGGGTCATCTTTTTCATGTCAGCTGTCATGCTGTTCGACAACTGGCAACGCGACCACGGACGCCCGTCGATGTTCTTCCCGAGCGCCACGCCGACCAAGACCGTCGGTAGCGCCGCACCGGGAACCACGACGCCGGGAACCCAGCCGGCCGATCTGCCGGCCACCAACGCAGCCGCGCCCGGCAACGCGCCGGCGGCGACGCAATCGCAACTCGTGAAGTTCTCCACCGACGTCTATAGCGGTGAGATCGACACGCGCGGCGGCACGTTGTCGCGGCTCTCGCTCGTCAAGCAGGGCGACGGCAAGACGCCGGATCTGGTGATCACGCTGTTCGACCGCACGAACAATCACACGTATCTGGCCCGCACGGGTCTGCTCGGCGGCGATTTCCCGAATCACAACGACGTCTTCACGCTGATGCCGAATCAGCAGACCGAACTGAAGGGTGACGAGAAAACGTTCAGCCTGAGCTTCGAGTCGCCGGAGAAGGGTGGCGTGAAGGTCATCAAGACCTACACGTTCACGCGCGGCAGCTACGTGATCGGTGTCGAAACGAAGATCCAGAACGTCGGCAGCACGCCGGTGACGCCGTCGGTCTATATGGAACTGGTGCGTGACGATCAGCCGGTGGAAACGCCGCGCTTCTCGCACACGTTCATCGGACCGGCTGTCTACACCGACCAGCATCACTTCCAGAAGATGACGTTCGGCGACATCGACAAGAACAAGCAGGATTACGCGAACTCGGCCGACAACGGCTGGATCGCGATGGTCCAGCATTACTTCGCGTCGGCGTGGATTCCGCAGCAGGGCGCGAAGCGCGACATCTACGTCGAGAAGATCGATCCGTCGCTGTATCGCGTGGGCGTCAAGCAGCCGCTGCCGACCATCGCGCCGGGCCAGACGGTCAACGTGTCGGCGCGCCTGTTCGCGGGTCCGGAAGAAGAGCGCATGCTCGAAGGCATCGCGCCGGGTCTGGAACTGGTGAAGGACTACGGCTGGGTCACGATCATCGCGAAGCCGCTGTTCTGGCTGCTCGAGAAGATCCACAGCTATGTCGGCAACTGGGGCTGGTCGATCGTGCTGCTCACGGTGCTGATCAAGGCGGTGTTCTTCCCGCTTTCGGCCGCGAGCTACAAGTCGATGGCGCGCATGAAGGCGATCACGCCGCGCATGCAGGCCTTGCGCGAACGCTTCAAGGGCGATCCGCAAAAGATGAACGCCGCGCTGATGGAGCTGTACAAGACCGAGAAGGTCAATCCGTTCGGCGGCTGTCTGCCGGTCGTGATTCAGATTCCGGTGTTCATCTCGCTGTACTGGGTGCTGCTGTCGTCGGTGGAAATGCGCGGCGCGCCGTGGATTCTGTGGATTCACGATCTGTCGCAGCAGGACCCGTTCTTCATCCTGCCGGTGCTGATGGCCGTCTCGATGTTCCTGCAGACCAAGCTGAACCCGACGCCGCCGGACCCGGTTCAGGCCAAGATGATGATGTTCATGCCGATTGCGTTCTCGGTCATGTTCTTCTTCTTCCCGGCCGGTCTGGTGCTCTACTACGTCGTCAATAACGTCCTGTCGATCGCACAGCAGTACTACATCACGCGCATGATGGGCAAGTCGTCGGTGAAGCCTGCCTGACGCACTGTCCGAAAGGCGGCGGCGGCAAAGCCCGCCGCCTCGCGTCAGGCTGAGGCAGGCCGACGCTGACTGACCAGGCAGCGACAAAAAAAGCCGTCCGGTGCAAACCGGGCGGCTTTTTTCATGGGCGCACGAATCTCGGACGTCGCCTCGGCTCTTCCATTACTCCTCGGTGTCTTCGCCGTAAAAGCGCTCGATCATTTCCTCGACCAGGTTGCGGTCTTTCGGCATCAGTGACGCGATCTTCGAAGCGAGTTCGATCGTTTCCGGCGTCGGCGGATATTTCTCGCCACGCGCCATGGGTCGGCTGCTCGACCCGGGCGGCGGTCCGTAGTGAAGCCAATGCTCCTTGACGTTCAACCATTCGGCTAACGTGCGCAGCTTGTCCGCCTTGGGGATCGTCGTACCCGTCAACCACTTGTGCGCGGTTTGCGGCGTAACGGGACGCTCGCCGTGATAGCGAAGATTGAATTGCTCGGCGAGTTTAGTCCCGCCGCGAATCTTGAGCGGCTCTAGCAGATCCTTCAGCCTCTTGGCGAAGGCGGCTTTTTCTTTGTCGGTTGGCATGGGCCAGATTGTGCAATTCAGGATCCTCCGAGTTGACAACCAGACAGGCTTGTTATTAGCGTATTTGAGATAGTTTTAGCTTACGAGGCGCGCCGGACAAAGCGTTTCGGCAATTTTATTTTTTTCAATTTTTCTTTACTCAGCGGGCTTTCACGCCGCTTCTTGTCTTATTTAACTTCACTTTTTCTCAGATAGTGTAGGAATAATCCTAGCTTATTTGAGATAAATCCAAGTTGCCTCCAGAATCGGGGACAGGCGTATTCGCGGCCCGCCGCGCAGTCGTCACCCGCGCCCGCGTTACAATGCCTCGCGCTGTTCGACTGGCGCCGTCCCGCCCTTCTCTCCGCTTTTTTCCACGCACCCATGCTCACCACCGATTCCGATCCCATCGTCGCCATTGCTACCGCGCCCGGCCGGGGAGGCATCGGTGTCGTGCGGATTTCGTTTGGCCGCGCGGGGGAGACGGTGGCCCAGCCGCTGATGCAGGCGCTCACCGGCCAGGCGCTCGCGCCACGCCACGCCAGCTACGTGCCGTTTCTGGACGACGGCGGTAAAGCGCTCGATCGGGGTATCGCGCTGTATTTTCCCGCGCCGCATTCGTACACCGGCGAACACGTACTCGAACTGCAGGGCCATGGCGGCCCCGTCGTGTTGCAACTCGTATTGCAGCGCTGTATCGACGCCGGCCGCGCCTTCGGCCTGCGCCTTGCCGAACCGGGCGAATTCACCCGCCGCGCGTTCCTGAACGACAAGCTCGATCTGGCGCAAGCTGAAGCCGTCGCCGATCTGATCGAGGCGAGCACCGAAGCCGCCGCGCGTTCGGCCGGCCGCTCGCTCGACGGCGCGTTTTCGCGCGACATCCACGCGCTGGTCGAAGAGGTGATCACGCTGCGCATGCTGGTCGAAGCGACGCTCGACTTTCCGGAAGAAGAAATCGACTTCCTCGAAGCCGCCGATGCGCGCGGCAAGCTGGCGCGCATTCGCGAACGCCTCGCGCACGTGCTGAGCGAAGCGCGCCAGGGCGCGTTGCTGCGCGAAGGTTTGTCTGTGGTGCTCGCGGGCCAGCCGAACGTCGGTAAATCGTCGCTGCTGAACGCGCTGGCTGGCGCCGAGCTGGCCATCGTCACGCCGATCGCGGGCACGACCCGCGACAAGGTCGCGCAAACCATCCAGATCGAAGGCATTCCGCTGCACGTGATCGACACCGCCGGCCTGCGCGATACCGAAGACGAAGTGGAGAAGATCGGCATTGCGCGCACCTGGAGCGAAATCGAGCGCGCGGACGTGGTGCTGCATCTGCTCGACGCGCGCACCGGCATGACTGCCGAGGACGAAGCAATCGCCGGGCGCTTTCCCGGCGGTGTGCCGGTAGTGCGTGTGCTGAACAAGACCGACCTGACAGGTCTCGCGCCGGCGGCCCAGGCGCTCGACGCGGATCTCGATCTCAGCGAGGTGCGCTTGTCGGCGAAACAGGGTGACGGCGTCGCGCTGTTGCGGGGCGAGTTGCTGCGGATTGCCGGCTGGCAGGCCGGCGCGGAAAGCGTGTACCTCGCGCGCGAGCGGCATCTGATTGCGTTGCGGGCCGCCGAGGAACATCTGGCGACGGCGGCCGCGCACGCGGATCAGAACTCACAGGCGTTGGATCTGTTCGCCGAGGAATTGCGACTCGCACAGGATCAGTTGAACTCGATTACCGGTGAGTTTAGTTCGGACGATCTCCTGGGCGTGATTTTCAGTAGATTTTGTATCGGCAAGTAGCAGTGGAACTGAGATTTGCGGTATTCCTAGACTGGTAGGCGTTTGCACGCCTTTCAGACCGCGCAGCGAAATTCGCCTCTCTCAACCCTGTTGACACAAAAACCCACGAATCTTTGGTACACAGCCAGCACAAGCGCTAAAATCGCCGCTGTCCTTGCATCAACGATCCGAGCATGCCCCGCCTCGCCGTCCCCCTCACCGAATCCCAGATTCGCGCGCTCG
Organism: Paraburkholderia sp. TE9906; assembly: GCF_056279605.1. NCBI lineage: Bacteria > Pseudomonadati > Pseudomonadota > Betaproteobacteria > Burkholderiales > Burkholderiaceae > Paraburkholderia > Paraburkholderia sp. TE9906. The sequence continues at coordinate 282,298 of NZ_JBWCCT010000008.1, read as the reverse complement.
AACCGCGCGCTACCCGTTATTGCGTTGCCGACGGCAATGGTCTTGTGATCGAAGTCATGACCACCGGCACCAAGGTCTGGCGCTTTCGCTACACGCTGAACGGCAAACGCCAGCCGCTCGCGACCATCGGCGACTACCGGATGATCTCGCTGCGCGTCGCGCGGGCCAAGGCGCAGAAATACGCGGAGATGGTCGCCCAAGGTATCTCGCCGGTCGCCACCGCCCGGCGCGATCGCGGCGCCGAAAGCAAGGCGGACGTGCTGCGCGAAGCCGCCGACCTCTACCTCGCCACCGCCATGGCCGGCAAATCGGCCGAATATCGCCGCACCACCCGGCGCGCGCTCGACAAGGACGTATTGCCCGCGATCGGCGGCAAGCCGATCAACGCGGTCACCGCGGGCGACATCGTCGAAATCTGCGAACGGATCAAAAGCCGGGGCTCGCCGAAAATGGCGCTCCACACGCGTAACGTGGTCAAGCGCCTCTATGCCTATCTGATGGCCCGCCAGCTCGCGACCGGCAACCCGGCCGAGGTCGTTCCGGCGCGCTCCATCGCCACCTTCGACAGCCGCACGCGCGTGCTCTCCGGCGCGGAAATCGGCGGCATGCTGCGCGCGATCGACGCGTCGAGCATTCGCCGTCCCCTGAAGCTGGCGCTGCATCTGCTGGTGCTGACGATGGTGCGCAAATCGGATCTGGTGGACTCGACGTGGGCCGAATTCGATCTGGACAACGCGCTGTGGACGATTCCCGCTGCGCGTCTGAACATGGGCCGGGACCGCGTCGTCTATCTGCCGCATCAGGCTGTCTCGATGCTGCGCGAGCTTCACCGCGCCAAGGCCAGCCGACAGTTCGTATTCCCGAGCGTCCGGGGCGACGATCGGCCCATCGCGAAGAGCACATTGAATCAGGCGGTCAAAGCGCTCGGCCTCGAGGTTGAACATTTCGTGCTGCATGACTTCCGGCGCACAGCGTCGACGCATGTGCGCGAACTCGCGCAGAGAGAGGACGCGCTCGACGCCGTATCCGCGCTTGCTTCAGAGGGTCTATCGCAAGACGGCAAAGCGGAGCAGCAGCGTCGAATCCTTCAAGGCTGGGCGGACTTCGTCGATCAACAGCTTGAAACCGCGCGGCATGCTGCAAGCCGTGCGGTCTGAGGAACGTTTTCGCCCTTTGCGGCCGTCGTTTTTAGGTACACAACTCGATCATCGCCATAGGCAACTCAATGATCTGAATGAAAAATAAATTTCGACACCAGGTTTCAAAGGTGAGCCTTTGTCCGGCGTAAAGCACGGCGCCTAATCGCTTCACACTGTCCTTCTTTCCCTGATTCCCATCGCCTAAACTGAAGCATCGATGCAAGCCGATACGGAGGTTCCGATGCCTGAATCGTTGATCGCTTATTTGCTGGGGCCTGCCGTCATGATCGTGATCGGCCTTGCCATCTGGGCGGCGTCCCTCTACCACCGCAATACGAAGCCGCCGAGGCTCGAGCGCTGGCTCGATACGCACTACGCTGAATGGCTGCATCAGAAACATTGAGCAAACGCTGAGCGGTGCATCAAATGCAAAGGCCGTCGCATCGAGCGACGGCCTTTTTTCTGCGGCGCGGATGGACTGCGCGGCTCTCGGACGATTACCAGCCCGGTTGCGGTTGAGGTTGCCCGTATCCGTACTGCGCCGGCGGCGGCGCTGCGCAGGCGACATAGCCGCGCTGGTACGGGTCATAGCAGTACCCCGGCGGCGGCCCCGCATAGACCGGAGCGGGTTGATAAGCCGGCTGCGCATAGACAGGCTGCTGGTAAGCCACCACTGGCGCGGGCGTCAGCACGGAACTCACCACCGCGCCGAGGACGGCGCCGCCAATCAGCGCACCGACCACGTCGCCACCGCCATGACCGTGAGCCGAAGCTTGCCCGGCCACGCTCAGACTTCCCACCATCACCAACGCCACTGCGATCTTTTTCATTTTCAGCTCCCGCCATTCAGGCATGGAAAGGATTGTGAAGGGAGTGCATAGAAATAGATGCTGCAAGTGGTAACGAAACATTACGTTACAACCGCCCTCGCGCGAGCGTCGTCCGCCGTCTGCCCCGCCAATTGTCAATTGCGAAACAATCTCCCGATCAATGTAGAATCCGCCGCTTAAGCCGTCGGACAAATCCACCAATCCGACGACCCGCAAAGCTTTCTGATCCGTCGATCCTGGGACAGACCGGCATCAGCCAGCCGGGATCGGGACAAAGCCAAAAAGTAAGGGGCGTGCGCGTGAAACAATGGACCATCCGTCAACGGATTCTGTGCAGCTTCGGGATCGTGCTGATCGTGATGCTGGCAATGGCAATCGTCACTTTCCAGCAGCTTGGCGCGATCGACCGCGACGCGAAGGGTCAGCAGCAGGACTCGATGCCCGGCCTCTACTACGCGACCGCGATGCGCGCGGCCTGGTTCGAGAACTACTCGGTGACGCAGCGTCTGATCTACGTCGACGCGGACCCCGACGCCGTCAAGCGCGACGCCACGCGTTTGCAGGAAACCCAGCAGACGCTCCAGAAGCTGATCGACGACTACAGCTCGACCATCGCCCGCCAGACCGACCGGGACCTGTTCAACCATTTCCGCCAGCAGCACGCGCAGTACCTGCCGATCCAGACAGCGTTGCTCAACAACCTGCCTGCTTCGAAGGACAACGCCGCACGCATCTTCAACACGCAGCTCACGCCGATCTGGGAAACCGGCCGGTTGTCGGTGCGCAAGCTGGTTGAAGACAACAAGAGCTACTCCGACCAGGCCACGGACAGCATCCGCAACTCGGTCGAGACCACCCGCATCGTGTTGCTCGTGATGCTGCTGCTTGCCGCGATTGCCGCCGTGCTGGCCGGTTACTGGCTGCTGCGCGCGGTGACCACGCCGATGGCCAAGGTGCTGCAGGTGGTCGACGTGATGCGCACGGGCGACCTGACGCAACGTCTGCATCTGAATCGCGCGGACGAGATCGGCGCGCTCGAAGCCGGCTTCAACCGGATGACCGACGAACTCACCGCGCTGGTCGGCCAGGCGCAGAAATCGGCGATGCAGGTCACCACGTCGGTGACGGAAATCGCCGCGACCTCGCGCGAACAGCAAGCCACCGCGAACGAAACCGCCGCCACCACGACCGAGATCGGCGCGACTTCGCGTGAAATCTTCGCGACCTCGCGCGACCTGCTGCACACCATGAACGAAGTGTCGGAGGTCGCGGGCCAGTCGGCGGCGCTCGCGGGCACCGGGCACGCCGGCCTCGCGCGCATGGAAGAGACCATGCGCCTCGTGATGGAAGCGGCCGGCTCGGTCAACGCGAAGCTCGCGATCCTCAATGAGAAGGCCGGCAACATCAACCAGGTGGTCGCCACCATCACGAAGGTCGCGGACCAGACCAACCTGCTCTCGCTGAACGCGGCGATCGAAGCGGAAAAAGCGGGCGAATATGGCCGCGGCTTCGCCGTCGTGGCGACCGAGATCCGCCGCCTCGCCGACCAGACCGCCGTCGCGACCTACGACATCGAACAGATGGTCAAGGAGATCCAGTCGGCGGTGGCCGCGGGTGTGATGGGCATGGACAAGTTCTCCGAGGAAGTGCGACGCGGCATGCTCGACGTGCAGAACGTCGGCGGCCATCTCACGCAGATCATCCAGCAGGTGCAGCAGCTCGCGCCGCGCTTCTCGATGGTCAACGACGGGATGCAGACCCAGGCGACCGGCGCCGAGCAGATCACCCAGGCGCTGACGCAGTTGTCGGAGGCCGCGCAGCAGACGGCGGAATCGCTGCGCCAGTCGACTCAGGCGATCGACGATCTGACGCACGTCGCCAACAGTCTGCGCACCGGCGTGTCGCGCTTCAAGGTGGTGGCCTGACGCGCGCCGCAAGGCGAACCCGCCAGCGCCCGCTTCATCACCGCTCACACGCCGATGCTCTTCATCCTCTTCACGCTCGATAGCGAACGCTATGTGATCGACGCGACGCAGGTGGAGCGTTTGATGCCGCTCGCGCCGCAGTCGCCGCCGAAGGCGATTCCCGGCGCGCCGTCGTGGGTGGCGGGCGTGCTCGATCACGAAGGCGCGCCGCTGCCGGTGATCGATCTGCCCGCACTGGCGCTCGGCCGTCCGGCCGCGCAGCTGATGTCGACGCGCGTCGTGCTGGTGCGCTATCCGCAGGCGGGCGCCGTGCGGCTGCTCGCGCTGCTGCTCGAAGGCGCGACCCGCACGCTTCGTCTGGATGCCGAAGCGTTCCACGAGACCGGCATCGACGTGCCGCACGCGCGCTATCTCGGCCCGGTCGCGAGCGACGCGGGCGGCTTCGTGCAGTGGGTGCGCATCGAACATCTGCTGCCCGACCACGTTAAGGCGCTGCTGTTTCCCGAGGCGCACGCATGAACGCGCACTACGACAACGCGCCGCTCTATCGACGCTTCGCCGAACTGCTGCATCGAACCATGGGGCTCGATGCCGCCTCGCTCGGTCATCACGCCATCGAGCGCGCGGTCGACCAGCGCGCCGCCGCATGGCGCGCGGAGGGTCCTGCCGGGGCCACGCTCGCGGACTACTGGGACGCGACGCAGGCATCGCCGGCGATGGTGCAGGCGCTGATCGAAACCGTGGTGGTGCCGGAGACCTGGTTCTATCGCGACGCCGACGCGTTCAACGCGCTCGTGCGGCTTGCGCACGAGCGTCTTCACGAGCGCGCGGCGGGACTGCCGCTGCGCATCCTGAGCCTGCCCTGCTCGAGCGGAGAAGAGCCGTACACGATCGCGATGAGCCTGCTCGACGCGGGCATCGACGCCGCGCGCTTTCGCGTCGACGCAATGGATATCAGCGAACGTTCGCTCGCGCTCGCGCAGCGCGCGCTCTACGGCCGCAACTCGTTTCGCGGCAACGCGTTTGGGTTTCGCGACGCGCATTTCACCCGCACCGAAGACGGCTGGCGTCTCGCGCCGCGCATCGTCGACACGGTGCGCTTCTCGCGCGCCAACCTGATGCAGCTCGACGCGGCGGCGCTCGGCGTCTACGACTTCGTGTTCTGCCGCAACGTGCTGATCTACTTCGACCGTGAAACGCAGCAGACTGCGTTGCACGCGCTCAATAGCGTGCTGGCCGAGAACGGCACGCTGTTCGTCGGTCCGGCGGAAACCGGGCTGCTGATGCGTCACGGCATGCAGTCCGCGAGGATTCCGTTGGCGTTCGCGTTCCGGCGCCCCGCGCCCGCCGACGCGCCGTGGAACGGCTGGCATACCGCGCCGCTCGCCGGCGCCGCCGCGCTCGCGATGACGCATTCGCCGGTGCCGGCGCTCGCGCCTGCGCTGGCATTCGCTGCCGAGCCTTTTGCGTGGCCCGATCCGGTCGCGCGCGCAGCGCTCGATGAGGTGACGCGAAGCGCCTCGCTCGAGGGTGCGGCGCCGTCCGGTTTGTTCAACAACGGCATCGCGCGGCATCGTGGCACGCCGCCGATTCCCGCCGTGCCCGCGCATAACTCGCCATCGCCGCAGACCAACGCATCGCCGCTGAATGCGCCGACCATCGCCGCACGCGACACACTCCAGGCCGCGCACGCACTCGCCGACGCCGGGCGTCTGACGGAAGCCGCCGCCGCGATCAACGCGTACCTGGAGCAGCACGCGCCGCACGCCGACGCGTTCTATCTGCTCGGCGTGCTGGCCGACGCCAACGGCGACACTCACCTCGCGCGCGGCCAGTATCGCAAGGCGCTCTATCTCGAGCCGCAGCACGCGGAAGCGCTGGCGCATCTGGCGGCGCTGCTCGAACTCGAAGGCGATCGTGACGGCGCGCGCCGCCTGATGGAACGCGCGGCGCGCGCACAGGGAGCACCACGTGACTGACGATCGCAGGGTGGGCTTCGACGATTGCTGGAACCGTATCGGCGTGCGCGGCGATTCGTCGTGCGAGCGGCTGGCCGACTACGTGCGCTGCCTGAATTGCCCCGTGTTCGAAGCAGCCGCCGCCAAACTGCTCGATCAGCCGATTCCACGCGTGGATCTGTCACGCCATGACATCCGCACGGCCGCACAACCGCGGCACGACGCGCGGGGGACGAACGAATCGTTCCTCGTGTTCCGAATCGGCGGCGAATGGCTCGCGCTGCCCACGCCGATCTTCAAGCGCATCGTGCAGACGCGGCCAATTCACACGTTGCCGCACCGGCAACATCGCGCGGTGCTCGGCGTGGTCAATGTGCAGGGCGAATTGCTGGTGTGCCTGGCGCTGACGCATCTGCTCGGTTTCGAAGCCGACACCACCACCGCTATCGCTACGCGTGACGGCCAGCCGTCGCGCCACGATCTGCCGCGCCTGCTGGTGGTCTCGCGCGCCGAAGAGCACGCGGTGTTTCCCGTCGATCAGGTCGACGGCGTGCATTGGCTCGCGCCGTCCACTTTCTGTCCGCCGCCCGCGACGCTGTCGCAAGCGGCCGCCGCGCATACGCGCGCGGTCGCGCCGTGGCGCGGCATGAGCGTGGGCCTGCTCGACGCCGACGCGTTATTTGACACGCTGAACCGGAGCCTCGGATGACCGACGACCCGCGCCGCCCGTCGTTGATCGATCTCTTCCGCGAGGAAGCGCGGACCCAGGCGCGCGTGCTCAACGACGGCCTGCTCGTGCTCGACCGCGCACCCAACGACGCCGCCGCACTCGAAGCTTGCATGCGCGCCGCGCATTCGTTGAAGGGTGCGGCGCGCATCGTCGGCGTGCAAGTCGGCGTCGAACTCGCGCATGCGATGGAGGATTGCTTCGTCGCCGCGCAGGAAGGCCGTGCGCTGCTCGACGCCGCGTGGATCGACGAGTTGCTGCGTGGCGTCGATATCGTCGCGCGCATCGGCAATGATGAAGACGAATCGGCGCGCGATGCGGTCGGCGCATGTGTGGCTGCGTTGCAGGCGCGGATGGCGAGGGTGGCGCCGCATAGGGCTCCGCTGCGGCGCGAGGGGGTGCCATCGGTTGCCGCAGGGTCAGCGGTTTCCGCGCCCGCGCCTCGCGCGGTCATTGAACCGCCAGGGGCCCGGGCCGATACGTCCGCCAATGCCGACGCCGATGACGATGCCACGTTCAACCTGCTGGCCGACGCGCTGCGCGCGCAAGCCACGGCCCCGGTCGTGCCCGCCACACCCGCGAGCACTGCGACCGATACACCTGCCGCACCGGCCGGCGCAAGCAGCGCAAGCAGCACCACTAACGACCCCGGCCGCATGCTGCGCGTGCGCGCCGACAACCTCGACCGGCTACTGTCGCTGTCGGGCGAATCGCTGGTCGAATCGCGCTGGCTGAAACCCTTCGCGCAATCGATGCTGCGAGTCAAGCGCGTGCAGCGCGACAGCACCCGCGCACTCGATCAGCTGCACGAAACGCTCGCCGATCTGAAACTCGATCCGCGCGCGCACGCGGCGCTCGAAGAACTGCGACGCCTCACCGCCGAATCGCAGCATCTGCTGGCCGAACGTCTCGCCGATCTGGAAAGCTTCGATCGCCGCTCGACGCACCTGTCGCAACAGCTTTACGACGCCGCGCTGCAATGCCGGATGCGCCCGTTCGGCGACGGCACCGGCGGACTCGCGCGCATGGTGCGCGATGTCGCGCGCTCGCTCGGCAAGAAAGTGCGCTGGCAACTGGTCGGCGAATCGACCCAGGTGGACCGCGACATTCTCGATCTGCTCGAAGCGCCGCTCGGCCACATGCTGCGCAACGCGCTCGACCACGGCATCGAAGCACCCGCCGTGCGGCTCGCGCGCGGCAAAGCGGAAGAAGGCACGCTTACACTCGACGCGCGTCACACGGCCGGCGCGTTGCTGATCACCGTGTCCGACGACGGCGCGGGTATCGACCTCGCCGCGCTGCGTGCGTCGATCGTGCGCAAGAAGCTGGCGAGCGAGGACACGGCCGCGCGTCTGTCGGAAGCCGAGCTGCTGGAATTTCTGTTCCTGCCCGGCTTCTCGCTGCGCGATCAGGTAACCGAAGTATCTGGCCGCGGCGTCGGACTCGACGCGGTGCACGACGTCGTCAAGCGCGTGCGCGGCACGGTGCGCATCACCCAGGAGCCGGGCCTCGGCACGCGCGTGCAATTGCAACTGCCGCTCACGCTGTCGGTGATCCGCAGCCTGCTGATCGAAGTCGCGGGCGAGCCGTACGCGGTGCCGCTCGCGCACGTGAACCGCACGCTGCACGTAAGCCGCGCGGACATCGAACTGCTCGAAGGCCATCAGCACATCGCATTCTCCGGGCGGCGCATCGGCGTCGTTACCGCGCACCAGATTCTCGACACCGCGCCGCCCGCCAATGAAGATGGCGCTGTCTGCATGATGGTGATCGGCGACGGGCCGCAAACCTACGGCGTGGTGGTCGACCGTTTTCTCGGCGAGCGGATGCTGGTCGTGCAGCCGCTCGATCCGCGTCTGGGCAAGATTCGCAACATCACGGCCGGCGCGCTGATGGAAAATGGCGACCCCGTGCTGATCGCCGACGTCGACGACTGGTTGCGTTCGGTCGAGCGGCTCGTGGCGGACGGCGATCTGCGACACGCGCAGCATGGCGGCGCTTCGACGGCGCAGCGCGTCGTCCGGCGTGTGCTGGTGGTCGACGATTCGCTCACCGTGCGCGAACTCGAACGCAAGCTGCTGGCCACGCGCGGTTACGACGTGACGATCGCGGTCGACGGGATGGACGGCTGGAATGCGGTGCGCGGCGAACGCTTCGATCTCGTCATCACCGACATCGACATGCCGCGCATGGACGGAATCGAACTCGTCACGCTGATCAAACGCGATCCGCAACTCCAGGCGCTGCCGGTGATGATCGTGTCGTACAAGGATCGCGAAGAGGATCGCCGCGCGGGTCTCGACGCGGGCGCGGATTACTATCTGGCGAAAGGCAGTTTTCATGACGAAGTACTGCTCGACGCGGTGCGTGATTTGATCGGCGAGGCCTACGGGTAAACGGATGAAGATCGGAATCGTCAACGACATGCCGCTCGCCGTCGAGGCGCTGCGGCGCGCGCTCGCCGCCCGTCACGACTACGACGTGCTGTGGGTCGCGCAGGACGGCCAGCAGGCGGTCGATTTCTGCGCCGCGCAACGGCCCGACATTGTGCTCATGGATCTGGTGATGCCGAACGTCGACGGGATCGAGGCCACGCGCCGCATCATGGCGCGCGCGCCGTGCGCGATCCTGATCGTCACCGTCGATGTGGGTGCGAACGCGTGGCGCGTCTACGAAGCGATGGGCGCGGGCGCGCTCGACGCCGTCGATACGCCGTCGCTGAGCGGGCCCGACGCGCACCGGAGCATCGCCACGCTGATCGCGAAGATCGATCGCATCGGCGCGCTCGTGAAGGAGCGCCATGCGCCCGGCGCGGCGGCTGCGGCGGGCATCGCACGCGTGACGAACCGCGATACGCCGCTGGTGGCGATCGGCGCGTCGGCGGGCGGACCGGCCGCGCTCGCCACGCTGCTCGCCGGGCTGCCGAAGGATTTCAACGCGGCGGTCGTGATCGTGCAGCACGTCGATGCGGCGTTCGCCGCCGGCATGGCGGACTGGCTGAACCAGCACTCGGCGTTGCCGGTGCGGATCGCCCGCGAAGGCGACCGGCCGCAGGCGGGCCTCGCACTGCTCGCCGGCACCGACGATCATCTGCATCTCAAACTGCCCGACGTGCTCGGCTACACGCGCGTGCCGGAGGAAACGCCGTATCGCCCTTCCGTCGACGTGTTTTTTCACAGCGTGGTGGCGCGCTGGCCGGCGCGCGCGATCGGCGTGCTGCTGACCGGCATGGGTCGCGACGGCGCGATCGGTCTCAAGGCGATGCGCACGAAGGGCTATCACACGATCGCGCAGGACGAAGCGACCAGCGCCGTGTACGGCATGCCGAAAGCGGCCGCCGCGCTCGGCGCCGCTGTCGCGATCCTGCCGCTGCCCCGGATTGCCGCCGCGCTCGCCGCCGCGGCGAGCGCACGATAGAACGCCCCTGCCCACCGACGAGCCCGATTCACTGACATTCATTCTGGCTGAACATCATGGACACTCCCGAACCGCATCAGAACGCCGCCGCGCGAGGCCTCGCAGAACCCGACGCGAACACGCAGGCGCTCGCGGAGGACGCGCCCAACCTCGCCATCGACGACGCGTTGGCGCGCATCCTCAGCAATCCGCCCGCAGCGGAGTGCCCGATCATGGTGCTGCTGGTCGACGACCAGGCGATCATCGCCGAGGCGATTCGCCAGGCGCTGGCCGACGAAGCGAGCGTCGACTTCCACTACTGCGCGTCGCCCGAAGACGCGGTGCAGTGCGCCGAGGAAACGCGCGCGACCGTGATCCTTCAGGATCTCGTGATGCCGGGCACCGACGGTCTCACGCTGGTACGGCAATACCGGCAGAATCCGGCGACGCGCGACATTCCGATCATCGTGCTCTCGACCAAGGAAGAGCCGCTCGTGAAAAGCGCGGCCTTTGCCGCCGGTGCGAACGACTATCTGGTGAAGCTGCCGGACCGTATCGAGCTGATCGCGCGCATCCGCTATCACTCGCGCTCGTATCTGAATCTGCTGCAACGCGACGAGGCTTACCGGGCGCTGCGTCAATCGCAACAGCAGCTGCTCGCGACCAACCTCGAATTGCAGCGGCTCACGCATTCGGACGGGCTGACGGGTTTGTCGAACCGCCGCTACCTCGATCAGTATCTGGCCGCGGAATGGCGCCGTGGTACGCGTGACAAGACCGGCCTCGGCTTCCTGATGATCGATGTGGATAACTTCAAGGCCTACAACGACACCTATGGACACGTCGCTGGCGACGAAGTGCTCAAGCGCGTCGCGCAAACCGTCGAGTCGTGTCTCGGGCGCTCACCCGATCTCGCGGCGCGCTTTGGCGGCGAAGAGTTCGCGGTGGTGGTGCCGGGCACGTCGGCCGGCGGCTTGCGTCTGCTCGCCGAAAAAATTCGCCTCGCGATCGAGGCGCTGGCGATCACGCATGCGGGTTCGGCAACGGGCGTCGTGACGATCAGCATCGGCGCGGCGACGCTCGTGCCGTCGGTCACCGAGCCGGTGACGACGCTGATCGAAGCCGCCGACGTCGGCCTGTATCGTGCCAAGCGGGATGGGAAAAATCAGGTGGCGGCGAATGGATGATTGGCCTTCTCAGCACAGCCACGGCGCCGCGCCGGCCGGCGCATCACCACGATATTTGCTGCGCGCAGCCTCCAGCACGCGCGCCTCGATTGCGCCATCGTCCGCGAGTGCCTGCAGCGCGGCCAACACGACAGCCTTGCGATCCACTTCGAAGAATTCGCGCAACGCCTGGCGCGTGTCGCTGCGGCCAAAGCCGTCGGTGCCGAGCGTCACATAGCGGCGCGGCACGTACGCGCGAATCAGTTCGGGCACCGCGCGCACATAGTCCGTCGCCGCGATAACCGGGCCTTGCGATGCCGCGAGCGCCTGCGTGACATAGGGCGCGTACGGCGTGTCGCCCAGACGCGCGAGCCGTTCCGCCGCCATGCCATCGCGCTGCAATTCGCTGAAGCTCGTCACGCTCCACACGGCGGCGTCGATCTCCCAGTCGTCCTTCAACATCTGCTGCGCGGCGATCACCTCGCCGAGAATCGCACCCGCGCCGAGCAACTGCACCTGCGCCCGTGCTGATTGCTGCGCCTGCTGAGCCTGAGCGGCGGCCAGCGGATAGATACCCTTCAGAATCCCTTCGCGCGTCGCGGCCGGATCGCCGCCCGGCACCGAAGGCTGCGCGTAGTTTTCATTCATCACGGTGACGTAATAGAACACGTCGCGTTGCGCTTCGACCATCTCGCGCATGCCTTCGTCGACGATCGCGGCAAGCTCGTAAGCGAACGCAGGATCGTACGCGCGGCAATTCGGAATCGTCGATGCCGCGAGGTGGCTCGAACCGTCCTGATGCTGCAAGCCCTCGCCGCCGAGCGTCGTCTTGCCCGACGTCGCGCCGATCAGAAAGCCTCGCGCGCGCTGATCCGCGGCCGCCCAGATCAGGTCGCCGATGCGCTGGAAACCGAACATCGAGTAGTAGATGTAGAACGGCAGCATCGGCAGATCGTGCACGCTGTACGACGTCGCCGCCGCGATCCATGACGACACCGCGCCCGCTTCCGAAATACCTTCCTCGAGAATCTGCCCTTGCGTGTCCTCGCGGTAATACAGCATCGAGCCGAGGTCTTCCGGCTCGTACAACTGCCCGAGCGGCGAATAGATGCCGACCTGGCGGAACATGTTCGCCATGCCGAAGGTGCGCGCTTCGTCGGCGACGATCGGCACCACGCGCGGCCCCACCTGCGCGTCTTTCAGCAGCGCGGTCAGCATGCGCACGAGCGCCATCGTCGTGGACATCTCGCGGCCGTTCGAATCCAGCGCGAATTGCCCCCAGGAGGACACCGGCGGGACGATCAGCCCCGCCGATGCAGCTCGCCGCCTTCTGGGCAGATAGCCTCCGAGAGCCGCCCGGCGAGCATGCAGGTACTGCATTTCCGGGCTGTCTTCCGCTGGTTTGTAAAACTTCAGTTGCTCGACGTCCTCATCGCTGAGGGGCAGGCGAAAACGGTCGCGAAACGCCTTGAGGTCGTCGGAGCCGAGCTTCTTCTGCTGATGCGTGGTCATGCGGCCCTGGCCCGAGGCGCCCATGCCGAAGCCCTTCATCGTCTTCGCGAGAATCACCGTCGGCTGGCCGCGATGCGCCAGCGCTTTCGCGTAGGCCGCGTGCAGCTTGCGCACGTCGTGGCCGCCGCGGCGCAGGCGGTCGATGTCGTCGTCGCTCAATTGCGCGGCGAGCGCGGCAAGCTCCGGATTCTGGCCGAAAAAGCGCTCGCGGTTGTACGCGCCGTCGTTCGCCGAGAAGGTCTGGAACTGGCCGTCCACGGTGTGCGCGAATGCGCGCAGCAACGCGCCGCTGCGATCGCGTGAGAACAGCGCGTCCCAGTCCGAGCCCCACACCACCTTGATCACATTCCAGCCCGCGCCGGCGAAATGCGCTTCCAGTTCGTCGATGACGCGGCCGTTGCTGCGCACCGGGCCGTCCAGCCGCTGCAGATTGCAGTTGATCACGAACACCAGGTTGTCGAGCCCCTCGCGTGCGGCGAGCGGCAGCGCGCCGGTCGATTCGGGCTCGTCCATTTCGCCGTCGCCGAAAAAGCCCCACACCTTGCGGCCTGCCGTTTGCGCGAGGCCGCGATTGGCCAGGTAGCGCATGAAGCGCGCCTGGTAGATCGCGTTGATCGGGCCGATGCCCATCGAGCCGGTCGGGAACTGCCAGAAGTCCGGCATCAGCCACGGATGCGGATAGGAGCACAAGCCCGGCCCGGCGATCTCGCGGCGGTAGTGCCGCAGGTGCTCCTCGGACAGGAAACCTTCGAGGTAAGCCCGCGCATACACGCCCGGCGACGAATGCGGCTGGAAGTAGACGAGGTCGCCCGTACCCGGCTCGCCGTCCGGCGCGCAGGCGCGGAAGAAATGGTTGAAGCCGACTTCGAACAGATCCGCCGCCGAGGCATAACTCGCGATATGTCCGCCCAGTTCGCCATACGCCTGGTTCGCGCGCACCACCATCGCGAGCGCGTTCCAGCGCAGCGCGCCGGCGAGCCGTTCTTCGAGTTCGAGGTTGCCGGGATAGCGCGGCTGCTGGTCGACCGGGATCGTGTTCCGGTACGGCGTGACGCTGGTGCGCGCCGATTCGACACCCAGCGACAGCGCGTGGCTCGCGAGCCGGTCGAACAGAAACTGCGCCCGCTCGCGGCCGACATGCGCGACGACCGCGTCGAGCGCGTCGAGCCATTCGGCGGTTTCCTGCGGGTCGGTGTCGACACGCTCCACGTTCATCGACTGCAACTGCTCGCTACCGCTGGACAAATCCGTCATGGCATCACTCCCGCATCGCCGCGTCAGGCTCAGGATCGAGTGAGTCCATGGTAACTACGTGCCCGCAAAATGAGCATCTCATTTGCTTGTGATCCCGCGCTGGGATAGGCTATTTATTCCGGTTTTCGCCCCTGTCACGGAATATTTCATCTATGACCACACCACCCAGACGGCTCGACCGTATCGACATCGGCATCCTGAGCCAGTTGCAGCAGAATGCGCGCATCACCAATGCGGACCTGGCCCGCTCGGTGAATCTGTCGCCGACGCCCTGCTTCAATCGCGTGCGGGCGCTCGAAAAGCTGGGTCTGTTCAAGCAACAGGTCACGTTGCTGAACCCGGAGCCGCTCGGGCTGCGCATCAACGTGTTCATTCAGGTGAGTCTGGAAAAACAGGTGGAAGACGCGCTGCTGCGCTTCGAGCAGGCGATCTCGGAGCGGCCCGAGGTGATGGAGTGCTATCTGATGACCGGCGACGCCGATTATCTGCTGCGCGTGGTGATGCCGGATATGCAAACGCTCGAGCGCTTCATCGTCGATCATCTGACGAAGATTCCGGGCATCTCCAATATCCGCTCGAGCTTTGCGCTCAAACAGGTGCGGTACAAGACGGCGCTGCCGTTGCCGTCGTCGGGCTTGACGCTGGCCGATCCCGACGATGTGGCGACGGACTGGCGGTAAGGCGCGCTGGCCGTTCGTCAGTCCGTATCCGTCGTTGGGCTGCGGGCTCCGGCTGGCCGTGTCGCCCGCCCCTCGCCAACTTGCTGGTCGCCGTCAGGCGGCAGCCTTGGCGCGCGTATAACGTTCCGCCGGCACCTTGTGCGATAGATTCGGCTGCAGCTGCTGGCGTGCGCTGTTCAACCGATCCCAATCGGCCGCGTCCGGCAGCGCCGGGATCGTCACCAGTTCGCCCTGGTCGAGACCGGCGAGCGCGGCGTCGACCATGTCCTCGGCGGTCATCACGATCTGCGCGGGCAGATTTTCGATGGCCAGCCCTGCGTGGTCCCAGAATGCCGTGCTGGTGACGCCCGGCAACACGGCCTGCAACTGCACGCCCTTGGCGCCCACTTCGTGATGCAGCGATTGCGTCAGGTTCAGCACGTAGGCCTTGGTGCCGCTGTACGTGCCGTTCAGAAGCTCCGGCGCCAAGGCCACGATCGACGAGATATTGATCACCACGCCGTTGCCCCGCTCGACGAAGCCGGGCACCACCGCCGCGGTCAGGCGCGTGAGCGCGGTCACGTTCAGGTCGATCATCTTTTCGAGTTCGTCGATGTCCGAGTCGATCAACGGGGCCGACGCGCCGACCCCCGCGTTGTTGACCAGCATCGTGATCGCGCGGTCCGCGCGCAGCCGCTCCTCGATGCGGCGCATGTCGGCCTTCACGGTCAGATCGGCGCTGACGGCGTCCACATGGCGTCCGGTCTCCTGCGTCAGACGTGCGGCCAGGCCCTGCAGCCGTTGACCGTCGCGTGCGACGAGGATCAGGTCGTAGCCGCGCCGCGCAAGGCGATCCGCATACACCGCGCCGATGCCCGACGACGCGCCCGTCACCAGTGCCGTCCCTTTGCTGCCTTTGCTTGCTTGCGTTGCCATTTGAAGCGCTCCTTGCGGGCCTGGCGCGTCGCGCCGCTGCCCTATCCGTTGAATGAGACAAGCCGTGAACGTGCGCCGCCGCCCGCTTTCGGCCGGCATGACGCTGTTGACGAGACAAGTCTAGGCGCGTAGTCTTCTGTCTCAAATGTCGTATTTCCCTCGTTTCAGGACATCGCTATGAAGCATATCGGCGTGGTGGTTTTTCCCGGCTTCCAGATCCTCGATATGGTTGCGGTCGCCATATTTGAACTGGCGAATCTGGAAGCCGGCCAGCCCGAATACGAGGTGGAGACCGTCTCCGAGCACGGCGGGATGGTGCGCAGCTCGTCAGGCGTCGAGGTCGCCACGCGAGCCTTCGGCGACCCCGCCTACGACACCGTGATCGTCACCGGTGCGATGCAGATCGCGCCGTCGTCGCCGGGCATGCTGGCGTTTCTGAACCGCGCGCTCGTCGCGTCGCGGCGCACCGCCAGCATCTGCACCGGCGCCTTCGCGCTGGCCGAGGCCGGTATTCTCGATGGCCGCCACGCCACTACCCACTGGGTTCACGCGCGCACCCTGCAAGAACGCTTTCCCGCGACGCGGGTCGACGACGACCGCATTTTTATCGTCGACGGATCGGTGTGGACTTCGGCGGGCATGACGGCATGCATCGACCTGTGTCTCGCGCTGGTCGAAAACGATCTCGGCGTGGACGTGTCGCGCGCGATCGCGAAAAAACTCGTGGTGTATCACCGGCGCACCGGCGGGCAGTCACAATTTTCGGCCATGCTGGAGCTCGATCCGAAATCCGACCGCATCCAGAACGCGCTCTCGTATGCGAAAAGCCATCTGCATGAGCCATTGACGGTCGAACAGCTGGCCGACATCGCGCATCTGAGTCCGCGCCAGTTCAGCCGGGCGTTTCGCGACGAAACCCGGCAGTCGCCGGCCAAGGCCATCGAGGCGTTGCGCGTCGAGGCCGCGCGCGCGATGCTCGAAGCAGGCCGCCATTCGATGGAGGCTGTTGCGGCCGACACGGGCTTTATTGACACCGAGCGGATGCGCCGCGCGTTTCTGCGCACGTACGGCCAGCCGCCGCAGGCGATCAGGCGTGCCGCGCGTGCGCTGTAACCGATGTAGTGGACAATGTCGGCAGTCCTGCCTCACATCGATCCGAACTTGCAACCAGGAAAGGAAGCGCGATGAACTATGACGACAGCAATCCGTTCGCAAGAATTCTGCGTGGTGAACTGCCCTGCATCAAAGTGGCCGAAAACAATGCCGCGCTGGCGTTCATGGACTTGATGCCGCAAGCCGACGGCCATCTGCTGGTCGTGCCGAAAGAGCCGGTGGCCGAGATTTTCGAGTTGTCGGATGCGTCGCTGGTGGCAAGCATGCGCATGACGCAAAAGCTTGCGATCGCCGTTCGCGCAGCCTTGCACCCTGACGGCGTGTTTATCGGCCAATTCAACGGCGCCGCCGCGGGACAGACGGTGCGGCACGTGCATTTTCACGTGATCCCGCGCTGGGAAGGCCAGCCGCTGAACATGCATGCACGCGACGTCGCCGATGCGGACACGCTCGAGGCGCTTGCCAAACGCATTCGCGCGCACTGGCGCGCAGACTGAGGCCCTGCGACGGGTGTCGTCACGCGCCGTAACAAGTGTAAAGGCGGCTGAAACAAGCGGCGCGCGTGGCGCGACTAGACTGTTATCTGCCTTGTAGCCTCAAGGCATTGAGTGTGGATCTCTTTTTAAGCCTGCCCGCAACGGCAGGCTTTTTTTCTTGGCGGTTCCGCTGCGCCGGTTGGGATGAAAATCCGGCAGGCACAAAAAACCCGCACGTGGCGGGCTGTTGACACATTCACGATGGCGCGGCGGCACGTGTTGGCGTCGCTTCACCCCGACATACGCCCATACGCGCCGCAAACGACATGCGGATGCGCGTTGGCGACAGTCGGCGCACGAAACTTAACGGCCCGCCATTCCAGCATGGCGGGCGCGTTGCGCGCGCGGCGGCGCTTCAGAGGCGGTCCCGCGTGCGGCGCAGCGGATGGCGCCAGTCGATCCGCCGATGTCTCAGATGCACGGGCCGCATGTCATGCAGGTGACGATGTTCCTGCCACAGTTCGTCCGAAAAAAGAAATGCGACGATGAGCAGCGGCACGACGAGGAATACGCCCAATATCAATTGCTCGATCACGGTGGCCTCCGATCGCAGGAGCATAATTTCATTGTAGAGCACCGTGCGTGCCGCGCCGCGCCGAAACAGGCGGCAGCTAGCATTTGGCGATCCGACGCTTCCGCCCTCCCCGGCCCGCGCGGCTTTTGCGGTTCCGTGTGCGTTTTGCACGCTTTTTGCAGACGCAAAGCTGTGTCGGGAAGACATTGCACGAACGCCACACGCCGCAGCCAAACAAACCGGAGCGCGCTCCCGAGCCGGTGCCGGGCGCGCGCATTCAGACTCACGAAAATTAACGGGTCCAAGGGGAATTCAATGACGACCGAACGAAGCAGCGAACTCACGTTGCGCCCGCTTGAACGCACCGATCTGCGCTTCGTCCATGAAGTGAACAACAACGCGAAGATCATGCGTTACTGGTTCGAGGAACCGTATGAGACCTTCTCCGAACTGACCCAGCTTTACGATCAGCACGTGCACGATCTGCGCGAACGACGCTTCGTTGCGGTGGACAACGTGGGCCAGACGATCGGCGTCGTCGAATTGATCGAGCTGGACTACATCCACCGGCGTGGCGAATTCCAGATCATCATCGCGCCGCACGCTCAAGGACGCGGCTACGCCACGGTCGCAACGCAGCTCGCGATCGACTACGCGTTTTCAGTGCTGAACCTGCGCAAGATCTATCTGATCGTCGACAAGTCGAACACCGCCGCGATTCATATCTACGAAAAATGCGGCTTCCGGCACGAGGCGGAACTGATCGAGGAATTTTTCGGCAATGGCCGGTATCACAATGCATTGCGGATGTGCATGTTCCAGTCGGAGTTCTTTAACGCCGGCAAGCACGCCGACTGACGGCGTGACTAGCGCCGCAGGCCGCGTCGGTTTGCGCCTTGGGCGCGCAGACTGATTGCCTGGCACTGTTTATCTTCTGCATGCACACCGTTATTTCGCATTTCTGAATGAGACGACCGAACGACTTTGTGTGCAACGCACAAACTACCGCATTCAATTGTATTAAATCGCTTAATTGACGCTGCGCGTTTACGCGAATGGGTGCCGTGAAAGCTTGACTGTTAAAGGGCTGCGACCCGCCGGATTTTTATTTATCTGTTTCATTGCCGGCTGTTTAAACCCCTGTAGGGGGTTTAAACAGCCGCGACAGCAGGTGCGACAATTCGCCACTGTTGCGACCGCACACAGAATGTGCTTGTCGTTCGTTGACGTTCTTCTAAAGTGCAAGTTGCGGGTTCAACGTTAAAGTTAAATACATAGCTAACCTGAGTATTCAACCCGCACCGGAGGAACATATGAAAATGCGCATCGCCGTTGTTTTCGCCATTGCGGGTTTGGCTGCCGCGACTGTTCAGGCGCAAGACGTCGTGATCAAGCCGCAGCAAACCATCCAGTTCAAGGCCAACGCTTATGGTTGCCTGTCGAAGGATAAACTCGACGCCGCCGACCAGCATGCACAAGCCGGTGAACAGCAAAAAATGCAGGAGTTCTTCTCCGGATATCAGTGCGTGTCGACACCGCAGGACTCGAGTTTCCGGGTCGTACGCGTGGTCGGCCACGATGTCGAATTCGTGAATTCCGGCAATAGCGATACGCAAGGTTTGTGGGCAAACGATCGGTTTATCAAGCAATAAACTGAACGTCGAAGCGCAAACCGTCATTCTGGAATAAATGGCGGAATGCGGTTTCTCGCGCATTGAAAAAACTTCAGGCTATTAAAAGCCGGAGGGCGCGGACCTGTGAGTAAAAAATGGCTGGGCATGGAAATGCCCGGCTTTTTTTATGTCCACGTACGTGCGACGCGTTTCAGCAAGCCAGAAAAAAGCCGATGCGGATTATCGATCCGCATCGGCAGTACGCCTTCTCGCAAAGCGCAGGAACAACTCTCATCAAATCGACGCGACGGCGTGGAGCCGCCCGCGTGCGTCAGTGCACGCGCTTGCTGCGGCGGAACTGATCGAACAGCACCGCCAGCAGCAGAATCCCGCCGCGGATCAGGTACTGGTAAAAAGTCGGCACGTTCAGCAGGCTCATCGCATCCTGCACGGAACCCATGATCAGCACGCCGACCAGCACGCCGGAAATCGTCGCGACGCCGCCCGTCAGCGAAACGCCGCCCAGCACGCACGCCGAAATCACGCCGAGTTCGAGACCGACCGACGTTTTCGGGTCGCCGAGACTCATGCGCGACGCCAGCATCACGCCCGCGAAGCCCGTCACGAGGCCTTGCAGCACGAACACCGTGATCTTGATCCGCGTCACCGGCAAGCCCGCCAGCACGGCGGCCTCGCTGTTGCCGCCGACGGCCAGCACGTTCTTGCCGAACACGGTCTTCTTCAGCAGGAAGCCGAACAGCACGAAGCCGATGATGTTGCTCCAGATCGGAAACGAGATGCCGAGGAACGAGCCGCCGCCGAGATCGAAGAAACGCTCTTCGGAAATCATCACGGCGTCGCCGTTGGACGTGATGAACGCGAGGCCGCGCACGACCTCCATCATCGCGAGCGTGACGATCAGCGAGTTGATCTTGTAGCGCGCGACCAGCACGCCATTGACCAGCCCGACCGCGCCGCCCGCGAGCACGCCGACCGCGACGCCGAGCAGCACGCTATGCGTCGCGGTGATCACCGTGGACGCCGCCACACCGGCAAACGCGACGATCGACGCCACCGACAGATCCACCTCGCCGAGCGCGAGGACGAACATCATCGTGACGGAGATCGAGCCGATCAGCGTCACGGAGAGCAGCAAGCCCTGGATATTGCGCGAGCTGAGAAAGTCCGGCACGGTGAACGACAGCACCGCGAACAGGATGATGAACACCATCACGATGCCGGACTTGTTGATCAGGTCCCAGGTGCGCGCGGCGCGCGCGCTCAGGCCCGCGGAGGCGACGGCTGGGGTCGGGGAGTCGGTGGAGGGTGTCTGCATGATGTCTGTTCCGTTTCAATAAGCGCGATTCGGTGGCGTGTTCGGGTTCGGTTCGAGTAACTAGAGCGGGCGGTTCAGCGCGGCAGCGCGAGCTTGATCAGCGCATCCGGCGTGGCCTGCGCCTTCGGCAGATCGCCGACGATGCAGCCTTCCTTCATCACGATCACGCGATCCGCGACGCCGATCACTTCGGCGAGATCGCTCGACACGACGATGACCGTGCGGCCCGCTTCGGCGAGCCCGTACAACAGTCCGTAAATCTCGCTGCGCGCACCGACGTCGATGCCGCGCGTGGGTTCGTCCATCAGGAACACGTCGATCTCTTCGGCGAGCCAGCGCGACAAAATCACTTTCTGCTGATTGCCGCCGGACAGCGTGCCGATCGGCGTCTCGCCGTTGCGCGTCTTGATCGCGAGCTTGCCGATGAATTCTTTGGCGATCTGCGCTTCCTTGCGGCCGTCGAGCACGTGAAAGCGGCTGAAATGGCGGCGGCAACTGATGTTGAGGTTGTCCGACACCGACGCGATCGACACGATGCCTTCCTGTTTGCGATCTTCCGGGCACAGCGCGATGCCCGCGCGCACCGCGTCGCGCGGCGTGGCGAAGCGCACGCGCTTGCCCTTGAGCGTGATCTCGCCGGCGGCCGGCTTGACCGCGCCGTAGATCAGTTTCATCAACTCGGACCGGCCCGCGCCGACGAGCCCGAAAAAGCCGACGATCTCGCCTTTGCGCGCCGCGAACGATGCCGGTTCGCGCAAGCCGCGTCCCATCAGATCCTGGACCTGCAGTTGCACGTCGCCGAGTTCGCGCGAACGATAGCCGTACACGTCGGCAATCGAGCGGCCCACCATGCAGCTGATCAGGCGATCGCGATCAAGTCCCGCGCCGGCTTCGAACGTGTCGATGCGGCGGCCGTCGCGAAACACCGTGACGCGGTCGCACAGCTCGTACACTTCCTCCATCCGGTGCGTGACGTAGATGATCGCGCGGCCTTCGGCCCTGAGCGCACGGATGATCCGGAACAGCTGCGTGGTTTCGCGCGACGACAGCGAACTGGTCGGTTCGTCGAAAGCGATCACGCGCGCGTCGCGCATCAGCGCCTTGCCGATCTCGATCATCTGGCGCTGGCCGATCGACAGATTCTTCACCTGCTGCGACGGATCGATTTTTTCGCCGAGCCGTTCCAGTTCACGCACCGCGCGCGCGACCAGCGCCTTTTCGTCCAGTACGCCGAAGCGATTGGGCAGCGCGCCGAGCATCAGGTTTTCCGCGACGGTCAGCTCCGGCACCAGGTGCAGTTCCTGATAGATGATCGCGACGCCCGCCGCGATGGCCGCCTTCGTCGTGGTGAACTGCTGCACGGCCCCGCCAAGTGACAGCGTGCCCGCCGCCGGCTGATTCACGCCGGACAGCACCTTGAGCAGCGTCGATTTGCCGGCGCCGTTTTCGCCCATCAGGCCATGCACTTCACCGCGCCGCACTTCGAGCGACACCTGGTCGAGCGCGAGCACACCGGGAAAGCGCACGGTGATGCCGTCGAGTTGCAGATACGGTTGCGCGTCGTCGACGAAGACAGAGGCGGGCGAGGGCGCTTGCGCCGACAGCGCGGCTGCTTCGTCGGCGGACCCGGCGGGGGACTCGGTGGGTAAGGACGTCATTGGAAAACCTCAAGCGGATGAACAACTCAACTACCGTGCTGACGACTGCGCGGGCCGGTCTCGCGTGAGCGCGATCCGGCCCGCCGAACGTGCGGACTCGAAGCGGGCTTAGATGCCCAGTTCCTTACGCACGTCCTGCCAGTTGCTGCGCACCATCAGCTTGCCGGTGGTCTGCGTGTCGGCGGGCGGCTGCTTGCCGTCCTTGATCCACTCGACGAGGTTTTCCGTGCTGTCCTTGCCATGGTTGGTCGAGCTCACGGCGATCGTGCCGTAGAAGCCCGTTGGTTCCTTCTTCTGGAATTCGGCAAACGCTTCGCCCGCGCCGTTGATGCCGACGCCGATCACATCCGCCGCCGGAATATGCAGTTGCTCGGTCGCGCGCACGCCGCCCAGCACGCTTTCCTCGTTGAGCGCGAAGATCACCCACTTCTTGATGTTCGGATGCTGCGCGAGCACCGGCGACGACGCGTTGAAGCCGCCTTCGTCATCGGTCGTTTTCTGCGGGGCGTCGAAGATGTTTTCCTTCTTGAAGCCGCCGGCCAGCAGCGATTGCGTCGCGCCGTCGGTGCGCAGCTTCGCGGTCGGCAGTTCATAGTTCGTGATGCGCAGCGCGCCGACTTCTTCAGGCTTCCAGCCGCGGCGCTTCATTTCCTCGGAAATCGCCGTGCCGACCTGATTGCCGATCTTGAATGCCGACATGCCGAGGTGCGGCACGTTCGCGAGCGGCTTGCCGGTGGAGTCGACCAGTTGATCGTCGACCGTGACGAACTTCATGTTGTAGCGCTTCGCGCGCGCCTGAATCGCCGGTCCGAGACGCACGTCGGGTGCGCAGATCACGAAGCCCTTCGCGCCTTGTGCACCGAGGTTGTCGATCGCGGCCAGCACCTTTTCGCCGTCCGGCGTGCCGATGTTGACGACCGAGAAGCCGTCCTTCTGGCCGAGCGCGGTCGCGGCTTTCTGTTCGTTGATGAACCACGCCTGTTCCGGCATCTTCACGAGAAAGCCGACTTTGAGCGGCTGATCCGCGTGCGCGGAAAGTTGCATGGCGAACGGAGCGGCGAGGGCGGCGGCGGCCATCGCGGTGAGGGTCAAACGGCGAAGCTTGCTGGTCATGCGTGTCTCCTGAGGTTGAAAAGCTGCATTGATTTCGTTGATTTGCAGCAGGGTCATGCGCGGGGCGTCAGCCGGGGCGCGAGTGAAGCGTGGGATGCGCGGCGCATCGAACTGCGGCTACGCGATAAACGGCACGGTGGTCGAGGCAATGCGTGCCATTCATCGTAATCAGCCCGCCACGTAAGCCGTTTTCACGGCTGTCCAGAACGCTGCGTCGGTGGTGCCGTAGGCGGACGCCTTGCGGCCGCCGCCGGGCGCGTGGTGCTCGACGGTCGTGGTCGGCAGATTGATCGTGACGAGGCCGCTCTGGACGTGGCGGCGGAAATGCCGCGCGCGTTCGAGCGAGCGTGTGCAGATGCCGGCGCACAAACCGTAGGCGGTGTCGTTCGCCAGATGCAGCGCGTGGTCGTAGTCGTCCGCGCGCAGCACGACGGCGAGCGGCCCGAAAATTTCCTCGCGCGCGATGCGGTGTTCCGGCTCGCCGATGAAAAGTGCCGGCTCGAAGAAGTAGCCGCGCGTCGCGCGCTCCAGCTGCTGGCCGCCGCGCACCAGTTGGGCGCCTTCCTGCTTGCCGATGCGCAGGTAGTCCAGGTTGCGCTCCAGTTGCGCGGCGTTGGCGACCGGGCCGATGTCCGTGCCGTGCTTCAACGCGTGATCGACCGAGAGCTTGGCGAGCTTCGTGCGCAATGCGTCGACGAACGGCTCGAACACCGCGCGCTCGACGATCAGCCGTGCCGCCGCCGTGCTGCGCTGGCCGGTCGAGCTATAGGCGCCGCTCAAGGCGGCATCGACCGCGCCGTCGAGATCCGCATCGGCCAGCACCACGAACGGATTCTTGCCGCCCATCTCCAGTTGCACACGCACCTGACGGGCGGCCGCGGCCTGCAGCACGCGCGTGCCGGTGTCCGTCGAGCCGCTGAAGCTGATCGCCGCCACCAGCGGATGCGCGACGATCCGCGCGCCGACCTGGCGGCCGCTGCCCATCACCAGATTGAACACGCCCGCAGGCAGGCCCGCACGGCTGATGATCGAAGCCAGCGCCGCCGCGCAAGCCGGCGCCGATTCGGCCGGCTTGAAGACGACGCAGTTGCCGTGCGCGAGCGCTGCGCCGATCTTCGCCGCGGCGATCGCCAACGGCGCACTCCACGGTGTGATGATGCCGACCACGCCGAGCGGTTCGCGCGTCACGTCGATTTCGACGCCCGCGCGCGCCGATGCCAGCGGCTCCGCAAACGCACGCAGCGCCTCGGCGGCGAACAGCTTGAAAATCTGGCCCGCGCGCGTCGCTTCGGTTTGCGCCTCAGGCAAGGTCTTGCCGATTTCGCGCGCGAGCAGCCGCGCAAGTTCGTCGCGGCGGGCGAGCATCTCGGTGCCGATCGCGTCGAGCGCGTCCGCGCGACGCTGCGCCGACGCCAGCGACCAGTCGCGAAACGCCGCGTGCGCCGCTTCGATCGCCGCATCGGTCTGCCGCACGTCCGCCCGCACGTATTCGCCGACCGGTTCGTCGAGGTCCGACGGGTTGAACGACACGCCCGCGGTCGCGCCCGTCTCCCATCCGCCATTGATGTAATGGCGAAACGGACTGGCAACGAGCGGGACGAGCGAATCGCGGTTCATCGACGGAATGGCGTCACGTGGGAGGCTTGGAAAGTCCACGAATGGTATGAGCGGGGCCAATAACTTTCCAATCCCTTTTTAAGCCATCCCGATATCAGTTTCGGTATGGCATGATTGAGACAGTGCCGGATGACACGTCCGTGACGAGGGCTTCATGCCGCTCAGCCAAAAACAAGATTGGGAGACAAACGATGACGCGAAGTTATTCGAACTGGTTCGTCCGGGCGCGGCTCAAGACGCGCCAGTTGCTGCTGCTCGCGGCGATGGAGGAGGAGGGCAACGTGCGCCGGGCCGCCGACGTGCTCGGCATGACGCAGCCGGCCGCCTCGCGCCTGCTCAAGGAGCTGGAGGACATGCTGGAAGTCAGCCTGTTCGATCGCACGCCGCACGGCATGCACGCGACCTTGTACGGCGAGGTGATGATCCGCCACGCGCGCATGGTGCTGTCAAATCTGAGCCACGCCCACGACGAAATCTCGGCGCTGCGCTCCGGTCTTGCGGGTCAGGTGCGCATCGGCGTGATTGCGGCCGCCGCCGCGACGATGGTGCCGCGCGCGATTGCCAGTGTGAAGGAGCGCTATCCACAGTTGCAAATCTGGGCGGAGGTGGAAACCTCGGACGTGATGCTGCCGCGGCTCGCCGAAGGCGAACTGGACATCATGATCGGGCGGGTGCTGGAGCGGCAGAACCAGTTCAAGGCCGAAGTCCGCTACGAGCCACTCGCCGACGAACCGCTCTGCGTGGTGGCCCGGCCCGGCCATCCTCTCGAAAATGAGACAGGTTTGACGCTGCGGGGAATCGTCAACGCGAGCTGGGTTTTGCACCCGCCGGGCAGCGTGCTGCGTCATCGTTTCGATCTGATATTTTCGCAAATCGGGCTGAATCCGCCGCAAAACGTGGTCAATACCAACAATTTTCTGGCAATTTCAAGCTTGCTGCTCCAGAGCGACATGTTGGCCGTTTTGCCCGACGAAGTGGCGCGTCAATACCAACAGTACGGTGTGTTGAAGCGCGTGCCGATCGATTTACCGTGCAGGATGGATACATTCGGTATCATCACGCGCCAGTCGCATTTGCTGTCGCCGGCCGCGGCCGTGGTGCTGGAAGCCTTGCGGGAAGCCGCCGCCGGGGTCTACGGCACGGCTTTCGAGCCGGCAGTGGCGCGATAAATGCTTCTCCCGTTGGTATGGCGGCCGGCTATCGGCGCGGGAGAACTGCGATGTACAACAAACACGGAAAACGGCAACGCGCCGTCGACGATTCTTTTTCTGTTCGCTCCGGTGGAGCGAGCGCCTGGTTTAGCAACGGCATGGCTCTTAAATCGACGATTTACAAGGCGGAACTGCAGATCGCCAACATGGACCGGCACTACTATGCCGACCATTCGCTGACGATCGCCCGCCACCCCTCGGAAACCGACGAGCGGATGATGGTCCGCGTGGCGGCGTTTGCGCTCTTCGCGCAGGAACGCCTCGAATTCTGCAAAGGTTTGTCGGATGTCGACGAACCGGATCTGTGGCAGAAGGATCTGACCGGCGCGATCGAAACGTGGATCGAAGTCGGCCAGCCGGACGAACGGCGCATCGCCAAGGCGAGCGGCCGCTCGAACGAAGTGATCGTGATCGCGTACGGCGGCCGCGCGTCGGACATCTGGTGGCAGGGCGTGCGCAGCAAGGTGGAGCGCATGCGCAACGTGACGGTGTGGACCCTCGGCGAAGACGTCGCGGCGGCGCTCGGCACGCTGGCGGAACGCACAATGCGCCTGCAATGCACGGTGCAGGACGGCGAAGCGTGGCTCGGCAGTGCCGAAGCCGATGCGGTGAAGATCGAGTGGACGGTGTTGAAGGCGCCGGCCAACGCGTAAGGGCTGACGGCTCGCGAATCGCGCTGGCGCCTGACTCGCAGTTTGACTCGCTTGGGCACCGAAGCGGTGTTCAATCCCAGCATCAGCCCGACGCTTAAAGCGACGTCACCCGCGCCGCTTCCGGCGGCCCCTTGAGTTCGACCATGTTGCCCTCCGGGTCGAATAGATACAGCGACTGGCCAAAGCCGTCCGCGCCATAGCGCAACGCCTGTTCGCCCAACCGCGTGCCATGCCCGGTTAGATGTGTCTTGAGCGCCTCGGCGTCGAACGGTTCGACGCGCAAACACACGTGATCCATGTTCCGTCCCGTGCCCGGTGCGCCATTTTCGGCGTGATCGAGCTTGCCGCCGACCTGCAACGGGTCGATCAGCGAGCGACCTGCGCGCAATTGCGTCAGACCCAGTTCCCGCTGTTCTTTTTCCAGGCTGCAGCCGAGCACGTCGCAATAAAAACGCGTCATGGTTTCGACGTCCGTCGCGCGGATGACGACGTGATCGATCTCGCGAATGTGGATTTTCATGTCGGACGCCTCTGGCTAGTTGGCAGAACGGATGATTAGCCAGTGTAGGAGAAAGGGCGGCGCCGTGAGCGGAACCATGAATCCAGCCGTGAGGGCCGGATCAGAAGCCATGCGGGGAGCGTATAGACGAAAAAAAGCCCGCTCTATGTGGAGCGGGCTGAATCCATATCAGGAGGAGACATGGAGGAGACAGGTACTAATATACACACGGGGTTGATGCGACGCAATAACTTTTTAAGGGAAAACCCGATATCGGGCCAAATTGTCGCACTTTGTGGCAAAACGACTGCCTGGCGGCCGTTCCAGCCTACGAGCAAGCGCAATGACAGAGCAAGAACCGGGGCGTAGGGTATGGGCATACGGCCTACATTGGTGAGCATCGACCACGTCAGCCCTCGGGACCATCATGAACCGCACGACCGATCCTGCCGACCCCAACACCGCCCCGGCCACCACGAGCTGGGCATCCGACGACGAGCGCTGGGCCGCCGTCACGCGCCGCGAGCCTCGTGCCGACGGCGCATTCTTCTACGCGGTCAAGACGACCGGCGTGTTCTGCCGTCCGTCGTGCGCCTCGCGCCAGCCGCGCCGTGAAAACGTCGCTTTCTTCACCGATGCCGCCGCCGCCCGCGCCGCGGGCTTTCGCGATTGCAAGCGATGCCAGCCCGGCGGCCTGCCGCGCGAACTGGAGATCGTCAATCGCGCGTGCGCCGCGCTGGACGCCGACCCGCAGCAGCGGCTCACGCTCGCGCAACTGAGCGACGCCGTGCACGTCAGCCCGTTTCACCTCCAACGTCTGTTCAAGCGCGTCGTGGGCGTATCGCCCCGGCAGTATCAGGCCGCGCAGCGCGGCGCCGCGTTGCGCGACGCGCTGCAAAGCGGCTCGGACGTCACGCGCGCCACGCTCGACGCCGGCTTCGGCTCGCCCTCGCGGATGTACGACAGCGCGCCGGCCGAGTTGGGCATGGCGCCGTCCGCGTATCGCCGCAAGGGCGCGGGGCTGACCGTGCGCTACGCGTGCGCACCGACCTCGCTCGGTTTCGTGCTGGTCGCGGCCACGAACAAAGGCATCTGCAAGATCGGTTTCGGCGACGACGACGCCTCGCTGATAGACGAACTGCGTGGCGAATTCGCCAACGCCGACCTGTTGGAAGACGCCCAACAGCTCGCCCCGTTCATTGCGCAGATCGACGCCTATCTACGCGGCACCCGTCAGGACTTCGATCTGCCGCTGGACATCGCCGCGACCGCATTTCGGCAACGTGTGTGGGACGCGCTGCGGCGTATCCCCTACGGCGAAACGCGCAGCTATTCGCAGATCGCCGAAGCGGTCGGCTCGCCACGCGCGGTGCGCGCGGTGGCGACCGCCTGCGCGACGAACCCGGTGGCGCTCGCCATTCCTTGTCATCGCGTGGTGCAAAAGGGCGGGGCGCTGGCCGGGTATCGCTGGGGCCTGCCGCGCAAGGCCGCGCTGCTCGACAACGAAGCGCAGCATGCCGGCCACGTTTCGCCCGACCAAACTGGACGCAAAAAGCCGGCCGTGACCGGCGCCGATTCCATCACCACCACCCCCACCAAACTGGATCACGCCGCGTGAGTACGCTCGACGAAGTCACCACCCTCGAACTGCCGTTCAAACCACCATTCGACTGGCCGCGCCTGCTGCGCTTTTTCGGCGGACGCGCGACGCCCGGCGTCGAGGCGGTCGAAGACGGCACGTATCGTCGCGCAATCGATTGGGCCGGCGACAGCGGTACGCTGAGCGTGCGCCTGCATCCGCGCAAACGCTGCGTTGTCGCAAGCATAGAAGGTCCGGTGAGCCGCCACGCCGACGCGCTCGCCGCGCCGGTCGCGAAGATGTTCGATCTGCACGCCGATCCGAAAAAGATCGGCGCCGAACTCGCCGCGGACCCGTGGCTCGCACCGCTCGTCGAAGCCGCGCCCGGCCTGCGTGTGCCGGGTGCGTGGTCAGGCTTCGAGCTCGTGGTGCGCGCGATCGTCGGCCAGCAGGTCAGCGTGAAAGCGGCGACCACGATCATCGGACGGCTCGTGCAGCGCGCCGGCGAGCGCATCGACGGCCATCCGCATGAGAACACCGCATGGCGCTTTCCTACGCCCGCCGCGCTGGCCGCCGTCGATCTCGCGCAGATCGGTATGCCGGGCAAGCGCGTCGCGGCGTTGCAGGGCTTCGCGCATGCGGTCGCCACAGGCGACGTGCCGCTCGACAGCAACGTCGTCGACGCGACCAGCCTGCGCGCCGCGTTGCTCGCGCTGCCCGGCATCGGCCCATGGACCGTCGAATACGTCGCGATGCGGGCGTGGCGCGACGCCGACGCGTGGCCCGCATGGGACCTCGTGCTGATGCAGTCGATTTGCGCACGCGACCCGCTGCTCGTGCGGCCGACGCAGCAACGCACCCGCACCGACGCGTGGCGTCCGTGGCGCGCGTATGCGGCCATGCATCTGTGGAACGAGGTGGCGGACCGCGCGGGCGCCGCGCGTGGCGGCTGAAGTCGCGCGCCGCTTATGGGCCGGAGAAAAGTGTGTGACGGGCAGCGCGGAGAGCCGCCCGGCAGGCGGATTCGTGCTGAAAACGGGCGGGACGGGCGGCCTTGAAGGCCCGCCACAGCGGCCTCAAGCAGGCGTTGTAGCGAGATGTTAAAGTGCCCGCTACTGAAAATTCCGCCGAACGTTGTCAACCGCGCAGTGCTGCCCGCGAGCAGTCGAGCGGCACATGGCGGCCGACAACGCCCGACTCGCATCAATGCCAAACACGACGACACCTCCCCGCGCGACCGACGCGTTCCTGCACCGCCTGTCCGTGCTGACCTCGGGCCCGCAGCGCGACGCGCTGACGCGCGGTCTGCGCGGCATCGAAAAGGAAAGCCTGCGCGTCACGCAGGACGGCAAGCTCGCCTTGAGCCCGCATCCACGCGCGTTGGGTTCGGCGCTCACGCATCCCTCGCTGACCACCGACTATTCCGAAGCGCTGCTCGAACTGATCACACCGGCCGAGCACGACGTCGCGGTCACGCTCGAGAAGCTCGACACGCTGCATCGTTTTGTCTATGCGGAACTCGGCGACGAGATCTTGTGGAACAACTCGATGCCCAGCCTGCTGCCTGACACCGACGAAGGCATTCCGATCGCCCATTACGGCACGTCGAACATCGGCAAGCTGAAGTACGTGTACCGCATTGGCCTCGCGCTGCGCTACGGGCGCACGATGCAGTGCATCGCGGGCATCCACTACAACTATTCGCTGAACGAAGAAGTGTGGCGGCTCCTGCATGCCGACCAGCAATCCACCGCGAACGCCGTCGATTTCCAGTCCGAACGTTATCTCGCGCTGATCCGCAATTTCCGCCGCACCAACTGGCTGCTGATGTATCTGTTCGGCGCGTCGCCGGCGCTGGATCGCCGTTTTCTCCGCGATCGCAAACACTCGCTCGAAACGTTCGACGCCGACACGCTGTACCGCCCGTACGCCACGAGCCTGCGCATGAGCGACCTCGGCTATTCGAACACCGCCGCGCAAGCTGCCCTGCATGCCGACTACGACACGCTGCCGGGCTATCTCGACGCGCTCGCGAAAGCCGTGAGCCAGCCCTATCCGGCCTATGAGGCAATCGGCACGCAGCGCGACGGCGAGTGGGTGCAGATCAACACCAACGTGTTGCAGATCGAAAACGAGTTTTACTCGACGATTCGTCCGAAGCGTGTCACGCATCCGGGCGAACGTCCGTTGCATGCGCTGGCCGCGCGCGGCGTGCAATACGTCGAAGTGCGCTGCATGGATATCGATCCGTTCGAGCCAGGCGGAATTTCGCTGGAGACGTCACGCTTTCTCGACGCGTACCTGCTCGTCTGCGCGCTCGACGACAGCGCGCCATTGCCGCCGGACGCCTATTGCGAAGCCAATCAGAACTTCGGCCGCGTGACGATGGAAGGGCGCAAGCCCGGCCTCGAACTGACGCGCGACGGCAGCCCGGTTGCGATGATGGATTGGGCCAACGAACTGATGAGCAAGATCGACGCGGCGGCCGCCGCGCTCGACGCGCTGCAGGGCGGCGACGAGCACGCGCGCGCCGTGGCGGTTCAACGCGCGAAACTCGCGGACGTGACGCTGACGCCGTCGGCACGCGTGCTGCAAGTCATGCGCGACAAGCAGCAGAGCTTTCTCGCGTTCGGCCTCGAACAAAGCAAAGCGCACGCCGAGTATTTCCGTTCGCGTCCGCTCGATGCCGCGCAAGCGCAGGCATTCACTGAACTCGCCGCGCAGTCGCTGGCCGAGCAGAGCAAACTCGAGCGCGAAGAAGTCGGTTCGTTCGACGCATTCGTCGCGGCTTATCGCGCGTACACGTTGAACCGCTTCAGCGTCTGAACAACGCTCTCATAGCGACATGATGAAAAAGCGGCCCACGTGGCCGCTTTTTTCTCGCCCTTTACTGTGCGCAGGTAACGTCTACGTGACGCGTGGCCGCCCGTCGAACGGGATCGGCAAATTCTCCGCACCCTCTGACGATTCCCTGACGCAGATGAAACACCGCAGGGGCACCGTGGTCCAAACTGATATAAGTGATATGACACACGCTCCCAGGCAGGAGGTATCGACGTGATGAACAAAGGTCTGTTGGCCGCGCTGTGTTTGGCGACAGCAGCGGGCTGTTCGACACAAGGGCAGGTCGATCCGGACGTCATGCAGATCGCGACGAAGCCGTTGACGTGTTCGAACAAAGCCGAATGCGACCTGTGGTGGCAACGGGCGCAGTCATGGGTGTCGAGCCACTCGACCTACAAGATCGAATCCGCGACCGACTCGCTGATCCAGACTGCCGGCCCTGACGGTGGCAAGCGCGCGCTGGCGTATCAGATTACCCGCGCGGCGAACCCCGACGGCACGGTGACCATCGGCTTTTCCGCGCATTGCGACAGCTCGTTGGGCTGCAAGCCGAACCCTTGGGAAGCCGGCGCCGATTTCAAGCAATACGTGCGCGGCGGTGCTGCCGATGCGCCGCAAGGCGAGGTGAAACCATCGCAGCCCGCGGCGCCCACGGCCATGCATCCCGAGGCCACGCAAGGGCAGTCGGTTCCTCCGTCGAGCACTGGCGAAGCCGTGACGCAGTAGCGATGCCGTGACGAACGCAAGCAAACGCGGGCAACGATGCGAAGGTGTCGCATCGTTGCCCGCGTCCGCGTGCGAAGTATTGCGATAACGCTCAATGCCCCATCGAAGGACCCGCGCCTTTGCGCGGCTTGGTAATCCACACCAGTACCGCCAGGACGAGAAACGCCGCGCAGGAAATGCGGAAGAAATCGTTGGTGGCCATCATGTACGCCTGGGCGGTTACCACCTGGTTCAATTGCGCGGTAACGCCATCGCCCGAAAGTCCGATCCCCGCCAGCGCATTGGTATAGGCGTTGGTATTTGCCGAATACACATTCACCGAATCCGTCAGCATTGCGTGATGGGTGATCGTGTCGTTCTCCCAGAACGTCGTGCTGATTGCGGTGCCGATCGCCCCCGACAAGGTCCGGAAAAAGTTCGATAAACCAGACGCGCTGGCGAGCCTCTCGTCCGGCACGCTGGACAGCGTGATGGTCGTCATCGGCACGAAGAAGCAGGCCACGCCGATGCCTTGCACAAGACGCGGCCAGATCACGTGATTGAACGGCACGTCGAGCGTAAACGTCGAGTTCCAGAATGAGACGAACGCGAACACGACGAACGCAAAGCTCGCGACCATGCGTAAGTTCAACCGGTGCATGTTCTTGCCGATCAGCGGCGACAGGAACAGCGCGAGCAGGCCGACCGGTGCGGTTGCGAGACCCGCCAGCCCAGCGGTGTAGCCCATGACCGTTTGCAGCCACAGCGGGAAGATCACCACCGAGCCGAAGAAGGCCATGAAGCCGAACGAAATGATCAGCACGCCGAGCGCGAAGTTACGGTCCTTGAACAGCGAGAGATCGACGACGGGTTCTTTCTCCGTCATCTCCCACACCAGCAGGAACGCGATTGACACCACCGCGATCACCGCGAGCGCGACGATGAACGTCGAGTTGAACCAGTCACGATCCTTGCCGAGGTCGAGCATCATCTGCAGACACGACACGCCGATCACGAGCAACGCCAGGCCGACCGCATCGATGCGTTGACGGGTGATCTTCGTCTCGCGTCCGCGCAGCAGCAGATAGGCGCTCACCGCCGAGAATAGCCCGATCGGCACGTTGATGTAGAAGATCCACGGCCACGTGAAGTTGTCGGTGATATAGCCGCCCATCACGGGTCCGAAAATCGGCGCGCAAATCACGGTCATCGCCCAGAGGCCGAGCGCAAGCCCGCGCTTTTCCGGGGGATAGGAACGCATCAGGATGGTTTGCGAAAGCGGAACCATCGGCCCGGAGACCAGCCCTTGCACGAGCCGGAACGCGATCAGCGATTCGAAGTTGTGCGCGAAGCCGCACAGCGCCGATGCGATCGTAAAAAGCAGCACGGAAAGCGTGAAGAGCCGCACTTCGCCGACGCGGCGCGCGAGCCAGCCTGTCAACGGCACGGCGATCGCTGACGCCACCGAATACGACGAGATGACCCACGTGCCCTGACTGGTCGCCACGCCGAGGCTGCCGGATATGGTCGGCACCGCGACGTTGGCAATCGAGGTGTCGAGCACCTCCATGAAGGTGCCGAGCGCGAGGCCGACGGTCAGCAAGGCGAGCGCCCCGCCCTTGAGCGGGGCGGGTTCGGCGGCGGGCCGGGCGGCGGCGGGAGCCGTGGCGTCCATAGGTTTTTCCTCCTTAACCGGGAAAGCTTGTCACGACAGCTTTATCGCGCCTGTCGAACGGCGGACTTACATGCCGGAACATCCTCTGCCCAGACAGATATTTAAAAACAATGGCGCTTTCAAAAGCGCCTGTTGGGTTACTGCTCGTCGCAGTCCGGCGACATCTCTTCGGATGATTCTCCCTGCGGCTCCGATTGCGGCTCCAACCCGCAGCCAGCGCCGCTTCCGTCGCCGGGACCGTTCGCAATGAAACGGGCGAGCAGGTCGATCAACGTCGCATGCTCATCGGCGGAGAAGCCGCGCAATTGCTCATTCAGCACCGCCGCGCCGAGACTGGGCAGTTGACGTGCCGCGTCGTGACCTTGCGGTGTCAGTTCCAGTTTCACCATGCGGCGATCGGCGTCGCTGCGCGTGCGCACCACAAAGCCTTTCTTTTCAAGGCGATCGAGCAGACGCGTCATTGATCCGCTGTCGTACGACATGGCGCGCGACAGCTCGAACGGCGTGCTCGCGCGCCGCGATGACAGCATGAGGATCACGCCGATCTGCTGCGCGGTCAGCCCGAGCGGTTTGACCGCACGGTCCGTCCGCTCGACCAGCACGTTCCGCGCTTTCGTCAGGTAATAGCCGAGACTCGTCGTGAGTTGAATCTCGTCCGTTTTGTAGGGACCGTCGATCATGGTGTTTCCAGAACATCGGGAAGCAGAAACAAAGTTTAGCTGCCTAAGCAGGTAAGTCAATTCACATGATGCGTTCTACTCACAACGGAAAAACAACACGAAACACGCGCGCGGCGCAAAGTATGTTGAAATTTAATTGCATAGTCAATATTATTACAGGCAACGAGTTACTCGCCTCCGAGCCCATGTTCTGACCGATTGTCTGCACGCAGCGAGCACGCCGTGCAAAAAGGATTTCCCCCATGCTGTACCTCAAAAACACCCTTGGCGGCTTGAGCCGCTCCCTGACCGATTCCGCGTTGCATAGCTTCAAGGGGCCGCACCGCTGGTGGAAACTGGCGCTGTTCGCCGGGCTGTTCGTGTTGCCGGGCGGGTCGGTGGGAGTCGCGGTACTGGCTTGGGTCGAGCATCGGCGGGGCAGGAAGGGCAGCCAGGCGACAGAGGTGAAGAGGGCCGCTGCGCCGGTCCTGACCGAAGGCATCACGACAGCGGGAGGCAACGCGACCCACGCGGCCAATCCCGCAGGCGCATGCCAGGCGCGCGGCGATGCGCCATGCCGGGCGGCGGCGGGCCGATTGGCTCGCCAGACCACGTCGAAGGAATCACGGGGTTAACGGCCTGGGGCTGAGCACCGGCCGCGCCCGGTAACAGCACGTAACCATAGCGACACCCTAAGTAACACACCTGCGCGCGTCCCCGCATTACCCTTTCAGTTTCCCGCGTCCACGCGGGCTCATACGCTAACATTCCGGCAGACCAAGATCTCGCCCGGCCGACGGTGCCGCCATCGGCCGCATTGCGGCGTCCAGAAGGAATTCATTGCATGCAGTCTGATCGAATCTCGCACGCGCGGCCGCTTGCGCCTCGCGCCCTGACCATCGCGGTAACAGCGGCACTCGCCACGTTGCTGAGCGCTTGCGTCGTCGGCCCCGACTACAAGCGGCCGGCCGCCGAGGTCCCCGCGTCGTTCAAGGAAGCCGCGCCGGGCTGGAAAGTCGCCGAACCCGCCGACCAGCACGATCGCGGCGACTGGTGGACCATCTACGAAGACCCGCAACTCAATGCGCTCGAAGACAAGCTGAACACCGCAAACCAGACCGTCGCCCAATTCGCCGCCACCTACCGGCAGGCGCGCGCGCTGGTCGGCGAGGCACGGGCCGCATATTTCCCGACCATCGGTGCCTCGGCGGGCGCGACGCGCTCCGGCAACGGCAGCCAAACCGGCGGCAACTCGACCACCGCGACAAGCCGCTCGGGCATCGGCAACAGTTTCAACGTGCAACTCGACGCAAGCTGGGAGCCCGATCTGTGGGGTTCGGTCACTCGCTCGGTCAACGCGCAGAAAGCGGGTCAGCAGGGCGCGGCCGCCGATCTCGCGAATGCCAGGCTGTCCGCTCAGGCCACGCTCGCGCAGACCTATTTCTCGCTGCGCTCGCTCGACTCCACCCAGAAGCTGCTCGACGACACCGTCGCGGCTTATCAACGCTCGCTGCAACTCACGCAGAACCAGTACGCCGCAGGTGTCGCCGCGCGCTCGGACGTGATTCAGGCGCAAACGCAACTGCAGTCCGCGCAGGCAGCCGCGATCGACAACGGCATCCAGCGCGCGCAGGACGAGCACGCGATCGCCGTGCTGATCGGCGTGCCGGCGTCGGTCTTCACCCTCGCGCCGATGCCGCTCACCGCGACGCCGCCCGCCGTGCCCGCGCAGATGCCGTCGGCGCTGCTGGAGCGGCGTCCGGACGTCGCGTCGGCGGAACGCAAGGCCGCTGCGGCGAACGAGCAGATCGGCGTGGCGATTGCGGCGTTCTTCCCGTCGCTGACGGTGTCGGCCACCGGCGGCTTCGAGAATTCGGTGTTCTCGCAGCTGCTGACCGTACCGTCGCGCTTCTGGACGGTCGGTCCGCAACTCGCGGCCACGCTGTTCGACGCCGGTCTGCGCAAGGCCCAGACCGAAGCCGCGCGCGCCACCTACGACGCGAACGTCGCCACCTACCGTCAAACGGTGCTGGCCGCGTTCCAGGACGTCGAGGACAACCTCGCGTCGCTGCGCATTCTCGAACAGGAAATCGTCGTGCAGCGGCAAGCGGTCGAGTCGGCCCGGCAGGCGCTCGCCATCGTCACGAACGAGTACAAGGCGGGCACGGTCGGCTTCGTCAACGTGCTGACCGCGCAGACCACGGCGTTCACGGCCGAGCAGAAGCTCGAGAGCATCGCGGGGCAGCGGATGGTGTCGTCGGTGGGTCTGGTGAAGGCGCTCGGCGGCGGCTGGGACGCATCGCAGATGAATCGCGAAACCGGCGACGTGGCCGCGCCCGCGCCGTTGCCGGCGGCATCGGCGGTGCCCGTCGCGCAGAGCGGGGCCACACCGCAACAGCGGGTTCAGAGCAGATAAGCGCCGCGCCGCTTGCCGGTGCGAAGCAAAAGAGGCATGGCCGCGAAATGCGCCCATGCCTCTTTTTTATCCTGCCGACCCAACCGGGCAAGTAACCGGCGCCGTCGCGCCAGCCGCACACGTCAGCGCGCGAACCTCAGTGTGCAAACGTCAGTGCCACCGTATCCGGTCCGCTCGGCCGGCCCAGCAAATTCAACAAGCCCGCGAGGTTCTCGCGCGCCTCGGGCGCGGCGCTCGCTGTGCCGTGAAACGCAGTCGACGCGGCAGATATCGTGCCGTTGCCGTTGAGCGTCAGCGGGCCTTTGAGGGTCGTCAGATCGAGCGTGGACGATGCGCCCTGAGCCTGGAAAGTCACGCGGTACGAGCCAAGCGGCTTGACCAGCGAAACCCGCGAACTGACGTCGTTCAGCGTCACCGTCAGCTGACCGAACGCTTCCCGGTTGAAGCTGCGCCAGTCGGACCACGAAAGCTGCACGTTGCCCTGCAGATCGAGCGTATTGAAGGGTGCGCCGAGCCCGCTCAGTAGCGAAGCCGGCACGGCGATCGTGCCGGGCGTGACGGTTGCACTGCGCGGCGTGGCGTCGACCGTGATCGGGTCGGGCATCGCCTCGCTATGCCGCATGACCATGCGCACCCGGCCGGTGAACAGCGGCCAGAAAGCCGTGCTCCATTCGATCCGGCCAGGCAGCAGCGTCGCCGCGCTCATGTCGGAGCCGGCGGCCAGCATCAGCGTGGCCGAGCCGTGCCAGAGCGAGCCGGCCGGGTCGACCAGATTGACGTGGCCGCTCGTTTGCCGCGCGAACTGCGGCGTGATCCACGCAGCCGGCAACAGCGAGAGCATCACTGCTGCGGAGGCCAGGCCGCCCACCACCGCCCACGGCAGCGCGGCGCGCGCGCGCCGCATCCAGTAACTCATGCGAAACCCCGTAGCGACGCGCTCATTTCGCGGTCGACGGCTGCAACGACGCCGTCAGATCCACCTGGCCGTCGTCCTTCAACGCGGTGACATGCGCCTCGGCGATCTGCACCTTGAACTGCTTGCGCGCATCGTCGACCCAGCTGGTCCACGCCGGGAACGACGCGTTCTTCATCTGGATCTGCACCGCGTTGCCGACCACCTGCACCTGCGTGGCAGCCAGGCCGTGATCGCTGAGCGACGCGGACAACGCATCCTTGAGCGCGGCGCCGGTCGGCGCGACGCCTTGCGCGGCCGCCGACAGCACGCGCGCTTCGTTCGCCTGGGCGGTCATCTGCGCGAGTTGGCGCTGCAGGCTCGGCAGCGATTCACGCAGATGCGCGCGGCCTTCCTGCGCCGGCGCCCACAGCACCGACCACGCGACCACCACGGCGAGCGCACCGCCGCCCCAGGTGATGATGGCTTTTTCGCGCTCCGTGCGCTGGTCCCAGAAGCCGGCCCATGTTTGAGCGAGTTCAGCTTTCATTGTCCGTTCCTGATGGTCCACTTGCCGGTATTGCTGTCGATCGCGCCGCTCAGCCCGTTGTGTCCGAGACGCTTCGCAAAGTCGGCGTCGAGCTTGACCTCGGGCTTGAAGGTCACGTCGAGCCGCCGGTCGTGATAGTCGAGCGCCGCGATGCCGTTGACCGGCACCGGCGCAAGCGAGCGCGCGAGGCCGTCGGCGAGCGACAGGAAGTCATCCGGCGACAGTTCGCCCGCCGCCACGCGCAGTTGCTGCAACTGGCGCGACATCTGGTCGGGCGCATCGAGCACCACCGTCGTCTTCGGGAAGGTGTTGAGCAGCAGTTCGGTCATCTGCGTGCTGATCGCGTCGCGTTGGCGCGCGAGCATCAGCCACTGCACGTTCGCGCCGACAATCGCGATGACCAGCGCGCCGATCGCCAGCAGCACCGGCAGGCGCAGACGCCGCAGCGTCGCGCGGTCGAGCCGCCACGGCTGCGACGCGAACTCGAACTGACACAGATCGAAGCGGCATTCCAGCGCGCGCCGCGCGAGCTGCTCGAACGGCAACGGACTCGCGCCGTGAATATGCGCGGCAAGCCGCGCCGGGCTGTTCGCAGCGAGACCCGGCTCGTTCCCCGGCACTTCGGTCAGCATGTACAGCGAGACGGACGCCGCGCCGGCAAGCGCGCCGAGCGTCGTGTTCACCGCATTGGCCGGCACCGCCATGCCTTCGCCTTGCACGCCGCGCGCAATCGCCAGTTCGACGCGCGGCACGCCGCTCTCGACCACGCCTTCCAGCAGCAAGGCGGGCGCGGTCGGCACCACGGCGCCGAGCACGGCGGCCACCATCGGCACCACGGCGGCGACATCGGGCGCCACCACGGGCGCGACCCCCGGCAGCGCCGTCGCGACGTCGGCCGAGCCCGCCAGCGTCGGCTCGCCCGCGTTGACCAGTTCCGCGATTTCGGCGAGGGTAGCGGCCGCGGCGGCCTGTGGCAGGCAGCGCGTCACCGGCACGGCGCGCAAGCTGCGGTGACCGGCCGTCGTGAATGCCTCGCAGATAAAGCGGAACCAGCCGCGGTCGATGATCGCGAGCAGCTGCCTGCCGCCCGCGGCCGGTTGCGGATCGACGGCGATGTGACAGGTTTGCGGGTCCTGGATCAGCTGATCCTCGACGATGTTGGGCAAGGCCTGACGCAGCTTCGGACCGCGCAGCGGCGGCAGCGTCGTGGGCATCATCAGCAGGTCGCGCGCGGCGACCATCAGCACCGTCGACGTCGCGCGCGGCAGCAGCGCGAGCGCCGAGCGGCCGGCGCGCTGGGTGCGGCCCGACTTGTCGAGCAGAACGAACGGCAGCTCCGGCAATTGCCATTCCTGCGATGGCACCGCCGGATCACGCGGCGGCAGTAAGACGATCAGCGTGCTCAAAGGCCACTCTCTCTGGGAATTGCGTTATTCATAGTTGGTCTTGTACCCGCACGATACGCGTAGTGTGAGTCATCGCGTCGCGATAGACGAGGGTCGTGCGGTCCACTTCGGCGCGTTCGTGCTGCACGCGGCCGTGGATCAAAAAGTAGTTCGAGTTGACGTCCATTTCGGCCGGATCGATCGCGACCGATTGCACGCCGGCGCCGCGCAACGCAAGCTGCACGTCGCTGACGTTGTGGAAGAACACCGTCGTGCGGCTCGCCACGAAACTTTGCGCGGCCGACTGGCTCATGCCCGGCACGACCGCCGCGATCACTTCGGCCGACGCCGTGTTCATGTTGAGCGCCGTGACGGTCGGCAACACCGTGACGAAGGGGCGCAAGCGCGCGACCATCTCCGGCGTGTAGCCCGGGATGTCGAGCAGCGAATCGACACCGGTCATTTGCAGCGGCGCGACCGCCGCGTTGTCGTCGCCGTCTTCGATGCCGGGTTTGTCGGTGAAGCTGCCGCCGGTGCCGCCGCCCTGAATGGTCGGCGTCGCGGATGTCGTCGTGCCGCTGGTGGACGTGACGGTCTGGAAGCGCGTCGCCGACTGCGAGAGGCTGTTGCGCACCTGCACGGCGGTGGCTTTCGCGAGCTGGCTGTTCACGCCGAGCGACACCAGCAGGCGCTGGTACGCGCCGATCTGTTCGAGGCTCAGTTGCATCACGCCGGGCGCGGGGCTCACCACCAGATTGCGCAGATTGAATTTCGCCTGCGCGTCTTCGATAGAACCGGACAGATAGGTTGCCGCGCCTTGCTCGGCACGGACCTCGCCGATCTGGCCGAGGAAATCGGACAGGCGCGTCTTCGCGATCGGCACGCCCCACAGTCCACCCAGATAGGTGATGCCGGCCGACGTATCGCCCTCCGAGCGCAGGATCAGACGCGTCCAGTCCAACGCGCCGCGCGCGACCCATTGCGCCTGCGAAAGCAGCCGCTGGTTTTCGATCCGGCGAATCTGCACCTGCTGGCGCCACAGCATGCCCGACACCAGAATTGCCGATAACGCGACGACCAGCAGCGCGCTGATGATCGCCGCGCCTTGCTGTCGTGCGCGAGATGCCGGGCGCGAAGAAGACGGAAAGCGTCGCGGAGATGAGCAAGAGAATTTCATTTCATTCTCCGACGAGAAAAACCCGCGTCACAGGCCGCGCCAGCGAGCGCGCGCCGACGCTCACTTCGAGCCCCGTCACCGAGCGCGGCAGCGGCGCGTTGCCGAGCTGCGGCACCTTGAGATTGTTGTCGGCCTCGGTGATCGCGCTCTGTACGTCTTTCATCTGTGTGGTCCAGCCGACCTTCGGCACATAGAGCCGCGCGGAGATCGCACCGACGCCGCCCATCAACGGCACCGCGCTCCAGCCTTCGCCTTCGCTGCCGCGCAGCGCGCGTCGCAATTCGCCGGCATTGGCAAGCGGCGGCGACGCGTAACGAATCACGCGTCCATTGGACACCTGATAGCGCACCACCTGCAGACGCGGCGCCGTGCCCGGCAAGTTCATCTGCCGCACGATCTGCAGCGTGTTGCCGGACAGTGAAATGGCAGCCTGCCCGGACTCGTCGTCGGACGCGGCCTGGCGTGCGTCGATCCGCATCTGGTCGAATACCTGCGCAAAGACACGCTCTTCCTCCATCGCGTTCGTGATAGTGGTGCGGCCGCGAATGATCTGGTCGAGCCCGCGCCACGACAGCACGGCGATCACCGCCATGATCGCGATCGCGACCAGCAATTCGATCAGCGTGAAGCCACGCGCGCCTGATCGGCGGCGGCGCTCAGAGCGAACGGTTGTTTTCATTCGCGACCACCGTCACCATCTGAGCGAGATTGCCGGAACGCCCAGGCATCGTCACCATCACTTCCACACGACGAAACACCGGATTCGGCGTCGCCGTCACATGCTCGGTGCAGATCAATTGCAAATTGCCCTGCGAGCAATCGAAACTCGTTTCGCCGACGTTCGGCCACCCATGCGTCAGGCGCAACTGCGCGAGCGTATTGTCCGCGCTCCAGCCGGCCAGCAAGCGGCGGTGCAGATCGGCTTCGCCGCTCGCGAGACTGCCGACCGCGCGCAACGACGCCGATAGCGCCACCGCGATGATCGCGAGCGCGACCAGCACTTCGATCATCGTGAAACCGCGCTGCGTGCACGCGCCACGCTGGCGAGCGGTCCTGCTGCTGCAACGACGCATCTCAGTGCACCTCATAGCGGCCATTGCCGGTGCCGACGATCGTCGCGCGCCCCGCCGCCGAAAACAGCGTGATCTGCACCGGTACGTCGATCGCTTCAGTGCCGAAGACGACACGGCTCGGCTGCGAATCCGAACCCGGATAGCTGATCGTCACGCCGGTCACGCCGCCTTCCCACTGACGGGGCCCGAGCAGATCGTCGCGCAGCGGACGCCAGCCGTCTTCGGTGCGTTGGTCGAAACGGAAGCCGCCCTCGACCGGTTGCCACGCGATGGGCCGCGCGCGCACCTGCGCTTCGTCGCCGGCCGATTCGAACAGCAACGCGAGACGCTGCGCTTCCTCGTTCAGATCGGTGCGCGGATTGCGCGTCATCGTCAGCGCGGTCAACGACACCAAGAGGCCCGCGATCACCAGCACCACCATCATTTCGAGCAGCGTGAAGCCCGCGTCGCGGCGCCGGTTGCCGGCGCGGCGCGAACGGCGCGCGCCGGCGCACGCCGCGCGCGGCGGCGAGACCGTACACGGAGTGTCCACAGGGGACTTGCAAGCGGACATACGCATAGTGCCGGCCACGAAACGATCAACCCAAGATCAAACGACGATGTATCGATAGAGCGCGCGAGCATCGCCGGAGAGCAGGGCGGGCATCGCGCGCAGGAGAGTCAAAAGTTGCGCAGCGTGCTTATTGCCACGAGCCGACGTCGGAATCGTTGCCTTCGCCACCGGCCTTGCCGTCCGCGCCGTAGCTGAACACGTCGATCTCACCGTGGACGCCCGGATTCAGATACTGATACGAGTTGCCCCACGGATCGTTCGGCAGACGCTCGAGGTAGCCGCCGTCCTTCCAGTTGTTCGGCACCGGATCGGTGCTCGGCTTTTCGGTCAGCGAGCGCAGGCCTTGCTCCTGCGTCGGATAGCGGCCGTTGTCGAGACGATAGAGCTTCAACGCCTGCATCACCGTGCCGATGTCCTGCTTGGCGGCGACCCGGCGCGCTTCGTCTGGACGGCTCATGATTTTCGGCACGATCAGCGCGGCGAGAATGCCCAGAATCGCGATCACGACCATGATTTCGATCAGCGTGAAACCGCGCTGACGACGGCTGCGCGAACCCGCAATATCAGTGCGGCGAGTGGTCGACAGTTGCATAGCTTACTACCTCTTTTCAGGTGAAATTTCGACTGGGCGGGATTCGCTGGTCAGCTATCAGGCCGCTATTGAACACGCCCGGCCGGTCATTTTAATGTCATGGTGTTGAAGGGTTCCAACGCAACGCAATTTTCACAATAGTCCGTACAATGATGCGCATGAACGCCATCCAAATCCGCCTTCTGTCGCTCGCGCTGTTCGCCGTTTTCTGCGCGACGCTGACCTACTGGGTCATCACGCTCACCACGATGTCCGGCGCGCCGTTGCCCGCCGCCGCCGCGCACGCGCAGGTCTCGACCGAGCAGGCCGCCACCTTGTTCGGCGGCCAGCTCACGCGCAGCGTCAATCAGGACGTGCATCTGTTCGGCATCCTCGCCTTGCGCGAAGGCGCCGCGGCCATCGTCAGCGTGGGCGGTGAACCGCCGCATGCGGTGTCGCTCGGCAGCACGCTGATGCAAGGCGCCAAACTTTCCGAAGTCCGCCCCCGCTCGATCATCATCGACCGCAACGGCGCGCACTCCGAAGTCTTCCTGCCCGCCAA
This sequence comes from Paraburkholderia sp. TE9906, assembly GCF_056279605.1. Lineage (NCBI taxonomy): Bacteria > Pseudomonadati > Pseudomonadota > Betaproteobacteria > Burkholderiales > Burkholderiaceae > Paraburkholderia > Paraburkholderia sp. TE9906. The sequence goes on along the minus strand of NZ_JBWCCT010000008.1, from coordinate 238,292 downwards.
CGCCAGCGGTCCTACGATCTACGTGCGCTGAACACCGGCGCTGAAGCGAATGCGCGCGGCGCGGGCTTTTGCCTCGGAAGTGCGCTTTTGCCGGATTAATCGCTTCAATCAGCTTCAACCGCTTTAGCCCGCCTCAACCGATTGCGTGGCGCACGCCGCGCAATCCGGTCTCCTCCCGCGTCACTGCACGAGGTTGTTCAACTCGATGATCGGCAGCATCACCGCCAGCACGATCACCAGCACCACGCCCCCCATCGCCAGAATCAGCAACGGCTCCAGCAGGCTCGTCAGGAACATCGTGCGGCGCTCCAGTTCGCGCGCTTCGCCGTCGGCTGCGCGGTCGAGCATCGTCGTCACGTCGCCCGTTGCTTCGCCCGAACGGATCAGGTGCACCAGCACCGGCGGAAACGTCTTCGTATTGCCGAGCGCGCGCGATAACGACGTGCCTTCGCGCACGCGTACGATCGCGTCGTCGATGTTCTCGCGCATCGCGTTGTTGCTGAGCGTTTCGGCGGCGGCTTGCAGTGCGCGCAGAATCGGCACGCCCGCGGCGGTCAAAATGCCGAGCGTGCTGGCAAAGCGCACGGTGTTATAACCGCGCACGAGCTTGCCGAGCAGCGGCGCGGTCAGCAGCCAGCGGTCGAACGCGAGGCGCGGACCCGGTTGCCTGAGCACCGAGCGCACCAGATACGCCACCACCAGCACGCCGATCAGCACCGCCCACCACCAGCTACGCACGAAGCCGGACAGCGCCATCATCATCACGGTGAGGATGGGCAGTTGCTGTTTGGTGCTGGCGAACACGTTCACCACCTGCGGCACCACGTAGCTCAACAGAAACGTGACGATGCCGAACGCGATGATCGTCACGATGGTCGGGTACGTGAACGCGAGCACGATCTTCTGCTTGAGCGCGTTGCGTTGCTCGATGTAGTCGGCGAGGCGTGAGAGCACCAGGCCGAGCTTGCCGGTGTGTTCGCCGGCAGCGACGAGCGCCCGGTAGATTTCAGGGAAGTCTTTCGGATGCTGCGTCAGCGCATTGGCGAGCGAATGGCCGCCGAGCACTTCGGCGCGAATCGACGCCATCAGTTCGCGGATGTAGTCGCGCTCCGATTGCTCGGTGAGCACCGCGAGCGCTTCGTCGAGCGGCAAACCGGCGATCAGCAGACTGGCCAGCTGGCGCGTAAGGATTGCCTGTTCACGCTGCGACAAACGCCGCCCGAGCGACAGCCGTTGATTGCGCTCGCCGCGCATGCGCGATGCGGCGGGCTCGACGACAAGCGGCGTGAGTCCTTGCGAGCGCAGGTTGGTGCGCGCGCTGCGCGCGCTGTCCGCGTCGAGCACGCCTTTTTGCGCCTTGCCCGCCGCGTCGATTGCTTCGAAACGAAATGCCGGCATGCGCTTATGCTCCGCCCGTCACGCGAATCACTTCTTCCAGCGAGGTCAGCCCGGACTCGAGCCAGCGGTCCGCATCCTCACGCAAGGTACGCATGCCTTGCTCACGGCCGGCGGTGAGAATTTCCGCATCGGCTGCATTGCGATGGACCAGCGAGCGGATCGACTCGTCAATCAGCAGCAGCTCGTAGACGCCGCGCCGTCCCGCATAACCGGACTGGCCGCATTTGTCGCAGCCCACCGGATGCCAGCGCACGCGCCCGTCGTCCTCGGTGCGCTCTTCGCGGCACACCGCACACAGCCGCCGAACGAGCCGCTGCGCCAGCACGCCCAGCAGCGACGACGCGAGCAAATACGGCTCGACGCCCATGTCGGTGAGACGCGTGACGGCGGAGGCCGCGTCGTTCGTATGCAGCGTCGCCAGCACGAGGTGGCCTGTCAGCGACGCCTGCACCGCGATCTGCGCGGTTTCGAGGTCGCGGATTTCACCGATCATGATGACGTCCGGATCCTGCCGCAGAATCGAGCGCAACGCGCGCGCAAAGGTCATGCCGATCCGCTCGTTGACCTGCGTCTGGCCGATCCCGGAGAGGTCGTATTCGATCGGGTCTTCAACCGTCATGATGTTGGTCGTGGCCGTTTCGAGCCGCGACATCGCCGCATACAGCGTGGTCGTCTTGCCCGAACCGGTCGGACCGGTCACCAGCACGATGCCGTGCGGCTTGCCGATCAGCTTGTCGAACTTGACGAGCGTGTCGGACGCCATGCCGAGCGCTTCGAGGTTCAAGCGCGACGCGTCTTTTTCCAGCAGACGCAACACCGCACGCTCGCCGTGACCGGTCGGCAGCGTGGACACCCGCACGTCGACCGGACGCCCGCCGACGCGCAACGTGATGCGGCCGTCCTGCGGCAAACGTTTCTCCGCGATGTCGAGCTGCGCCATGATCTTGATCCGCGAGATCAGCGCGCCGTGCAGCGCTTTCTTCGGGCGCACGACGTCGCGCAGCGTGCCGTCCACCCGGAAGCGCACCACGGACGCATTCTCGAACGGCTCGATGTGAATATCCGACGCCTGCTCGCGCGCCGCTTGCGTGAGCAGCGCGTTGATCATGCGGATGATCGGCGCGTCGTCTTCGGATTCCAGCAGATCCTCGACCTCGGGGATGTCCTGCATCAAACGCGACAGATCGACTTCGCCTTCCACTTCACCGACCACCTGCGCGGCGCTGCCGTCCTGGCGCGCGTACGCCTGGTTGATCGCCTGCGCGAGTTCGTCGGCAGGCAAACGTACAACCGACACCACGCCGAAGTTGCGCGTGATTTCGGCGAGCGCGGCTTCGCTGGTGCGTTCGCTGATCCACACTTCGAGGCTGTCCGCGTGCTGATGCGCGACCAGAATCTGGCCGCTGCGGGCGAAGCCGTACGGCACGAGGCGCGCCGCGAGCGGCGAGGGCGCGGCGCGCTCGCCGCTGGCGGAGTCGCCGCCCTGAGCGCGATGCGCTGTTTGAGCGGACGCCTGAATCACGGACGCGCTCCCGGTGATGCGGTGGTCGGCTCCGTGCCGGTCGTCGGATAAGGCGCGGTGACCGGCTGCTGGCTCGACTGCGGTACGGCCTGCGGCACCTGTTGGGGTACCTGTTGGGGTACCTGTTGGGGTACCTGTTGGGGTACCTGTTGGGGCGCCGCCTGCTGACGGCGCATCTGGTTCAGATCGAACAGGTTCATCGCGGGCGGCACGCCCTGGCTCGGGCCGAGCGGCATCGGCGGCATCACCGGATCGTCCTTGTCCCTCATCACGTTATTGTCCGACCTGTATGCACCCTGCACGCCCTGGATGTAGTCGTAACGGTTCGACGTCACGGCCTGCGCCGTATCGCGATCGTTGATGATCACCGGGCGCAGGAACACCATCAGGTTGGTCTTCTCGCGCGTCTTCTGTTCAGAGCGGAACAGCTGACCGAGCCACGGAATGTCGCCGAGCAACGGCACCTTGCTATTGCTGACCTGGTAGTTGTCCTGCATCAAACCGCCCAGCACGATGATCTCGCCGTTGTCGGCGAGCACCGTCGACTGGATCGAGCGCTTGGTGAACTCCGGGCCCGACGGGTTGGTCGTCGCGTTGGTCGTGCCGTTCACGATCGCCGAGTCTTCCGTGTACAGCTGCAGCTTCAGAATGCCGCCGTCGGTGATCTGCGGCTTCACGTGCAGCGTCAGACCCACGTCGACGCGGTCGAACGTATTGAACGCTGCGCTCGTGGCGCCGCTCGTGAGGTTCGAATACGAACCGGTCTGAATCGGCACGTTCGTCCCGACGACGATCTTCGCTTCCTCGTTGTCGAGCGTGATCAGGTTAGGCGTGGACAGCACGTTCGCGTCGGAGTTTTGCGACAGCGCCTGCAGCAGCGCGCCGAGTCCCTGAACGCCGAAAATGTTGTGAATCCAGCCGACGTTCAGGCCCTGCTGCAAAGCCCCGCCGCCGAGCGCCGTGGCAAGGCCGCCGGTGGTGCCGGCCGCTGCCGCGGCCGCCGTCAGGTTGATGATGCTGTTGCTCGAACCGGTCGACAGATTGGTGCCGGCGAACAGCGAGTTGTTCGCGATCTGCCACTGAATGCCGAGGTTGCCGCTCGTGTTCGAGTTCAACTCGACGATCAGCGCCTCGATGTAGACCTGCGGACGCCGCGCGTCAAGCTGGTCGATGACCGCGCGCAGATTGCGGTACACCGGCTCGGCCGCCGTGATGATCAGCGAGTTGGTGGCGGAGTCCGCCTGGATCATGCCGCCGGCCTGGTTGTCGTCGCCCTTGTCCTTGTCGCCGCCGAGCAGGCCGCTGGAACCGGAGGCGTTGTTGCCGCCCGAGCCGCTGCCGGTCAGCGGCGAGGACATCGAGCTGCTGTTCAGTCCGCCCGACGGCAACGGCGGGGTGCCCGACGTGCCCGTCGAATTGCCGCCCGAGAAGCCGCCGCCGCCGCCGCCCTGGTTGAACGAATTCGCGTCACCCGAGCCGCTCGACGAGCCGCTGTCGCCGCCCTTGCCGAGCATGCCGCGCAGCGTTTTCGCGAGCCGCGTGGCGTCCGCGTTGCGCAGCGGCACGACGTGCATGTTGCCCGGCATCGTGGTCGGCATGTCGAGCTGCTTCGCGAGTTCCTTCGCGGCGGCAAGACGCCCGCCGTTCGACGCGCGGATCATCAGCGAGTTGGTGCGCGGATCGGCGGTGACCGAGACCTTCAGGGTCGCGTCGGTGCTGCCGACCGCGCCGGGGTCGAGCATCTTGGTCAACTGCGTGGCGATGTCGATCGCGTTGCCATTCCTCAGCGGCACGACGGCGACCGCCTGGCCCGCCGCGGTGTCCACGCCCGCGATGATCTGCGCGATGCGCCGCACGTTGTCGGCGTAATCGGTGACGACGATCGTATTGTTGGCCGGGTAAGCAGCCACGGTGTTGTTCGGCGAGATCAGCGGACGCAGCACCGGCAGCAGGTTATTGGCCGATTCGTTCTTCAGCACGAACACCTGCGTGACCACCTGGTCGCCGCGCGCGACAGGCGCGTTACCCACGTAGGTCGGCACGCCCTGCAGCTTGGCGTCGGCTTCCGGCACGACCTTCAGCACGCCGTGGTCCTGCACCAGCGCGAAACCCTGCATGCGCAAAGCCGACTGCAGGGTTTTGAGCGCCTGGTCCTGCGGCACTGAATTTTCCGACACGAGGTTCAACTGTCCCTTCACACGCGGGTCGACGATAATCGTTTTACCGGTTGCGGCGCCGATCGCCTTGGCAACCTGGTCGATATCGGCGTTCACGAAGTTGAGTGTCACCTGAGCGTGTGCTGTCTGCGCGGTGATCAATCCAGCCACCAGCAGCGCCGTTGCAACGCGACGCAAAGCCATACAATTTCTTCTCATGGGTTGTGATATCGATGCCGGCAGCCGATGCTGCCGACGGTCATGCGGTACGGACACGGGGACAAATCATCGCCCTGCCGGTCTGTGGGTCAGTCTCGCGGACTAAGGTCGCTGCGGGTTCCGACCATCCGACGTCCGAAAAAAATGAACAGTAACAGTTTTTCATGTCGGATTTGTCACAAAACAGGCCTGAGATACGCGATTCCCTTGAAAGTCCGCGCCAACTGTTACCAGATTGAAAGCTAATCGACGTCTGGCGAAGCCGCGCGGAGCTTCGTTTTCCGTCTGCTTATGTCTGTTAGCTAACTTGACGCGGGTTGGACTGCCGGTATGATACGAGCCGTTCGAGTCTCCGGTTGAAGGTTTGCCGACGCGGGTTTTCCCGGGTGTTCGACAAAGGCCCGACCGGCGTGCCCTGGCGGCTGTCGGCGGCTGGAGTATGACCGAAGAAACGCCTTACCAACCCTTACGCTTGCGACTTACTTAGTCGTCTTGACCGATGAACCATGCCTTCGTCACCATCGCCGCGGGACTCGCCATGCTAGCAGCAGCAGGGTCCGCACGCGCCGATTGCTTCGACGAAGCGGCGAAGTATCAAAAGGTTAACCCGCTGATTCTACGCGCAATTGCCTGGCAGGAGTCGCACAACCGGCCTGACGCGCAACACAAGAACGCCAACGGTTCGACCGACTACGGCGTGATGCAGATCAATTCGATCCATCTGCCGACACTCGCTCAGTACGGCATCTCCCAAGGCACGCTGATGGAGCCCTGCAAGAACGTCTATATCGCGGCGTGGCATCTGCGCCGTCAAATGAACAAGTACGGCAACACGTGGCAAGCAGTCGGCGCATACCACTCCGAAACACCGGCTTTGCGCGACAAATATGCCCAGCAGATCGTCGCGATTCTGCGCAAGTGGAATTTGATGCCGGCTGCACGTTGAGCGTGTGTTTTTCGGGCCGGCCAGTCCGGGCTGCCTGCTGTTGGCGTGTTGATTGCCTCCCTCATTTGCCCTTTTTTGAGTCCGCTTCCCGGCTGACCGGTTGACGCATTTCGCGGTCTGCCTGTGAGCGTGCGTCGGCATTTCCACATCGCGTCGTCCTGGCGTTCGTGCTGTTGCCTGATTCCAGACCCGCTGGTCAAGCCCCGCCGATCCAGCCAGTCACGCGGACGCCGCCCGTTTTGATGCACAATGCGGCTTCGTGCTGCCGTCGAGCCCAAGCGTCAGACCGGTCGCGCAGTCATGCGGCCCCAGGCCCGGCACGCCCTCCAATCCTCTTGCTTTTCCGTACTGCGATGAACCAGCCGCTATTGCCCGTCACCGTGCTCTCCGGTTTTCTGGGCGCCGGCAAGACCACGCTCCTGAACCACATTCTCGCGAATCGCGCCGGATTGCGCGTGGCCGTGATCGTCAACGACCTGGCCGCCGTCAACATCGACGCGACGCTCGTGCGCGACGCCGCAGCGCTGTCGCACGTCGAAGAGCGGCTCGTCGAACTGTCGAACGGCTGCATCTGCTGCACGCTGCGCGACGATCTGGCCGTCGAGATCAAACGTCTTGCCGCCGAACATCGTTTCGATGCGATTCTGATCGAATCGACCGGCGTCGCCGAGCCGATGCCGATCGCCGAAACCTTCACCTTCGTCGATGACGAAGGCGCTTCGCTCGCCGACGTCGCACGGCTCGACACGATGGTGACCGTGGTCGACGCCTTCAACTTCCTGCGCGACTACGGTTCGGCCGACGCGCTCGCCGAACGGGGCATCGCCGCGACCGACGAAGACGACCGCACCATCGTCGAATTGCTGATCGAGCAGATCGAATTCTGCGACGTGCTGGTGGTGAACAAGGCCGACCTCGTCAGCACAGACGAACTCACGCGTTTGCAACGCATCCTCGCGCGCATCAACCCGCGCGCGGAGCAGGTGGTTAGCCGCTTCGGCGCGGTGCCGCTCGCGCAAGTGCTGAACACCGGCCGGTTTGATTTCGACGCCGCGGCGAGTGCGCCGGGCTGGCTCGCGTCGCTCAATCATGAGCACGGGCACGGCCATGCGCCTCACGGAGAAGCAGACGAGTTCGGCATCGGCAATTTCATCTATCGGGCACGCCGGCCGTTTCATCCGGAGCGGCTGTGGGCGCTGCTGCATCAGGGGTGGAAGGGCGTCTTGCGCAGCAAGGGCTTCTTCTGGCTCGCGACGCGCAACGACATCGCCGGTTCGCTGTCGCAGGCAGGCGGCGCTTGCCGGCATGGCCCAGCGGGCATGTGGTGGGCCGCGCAGGACCGTAGCGAGTGGCCGGACGGCGACGAAGAGCTGGCGGCCGAAATCGCCAGCGACTGGTACGGCGATCCGGACGATCTGAGCATTGGTGATCGCCGCCAGGAGCTGGTGCTGATCGGGGTTGGCATCGACCCGACGGAGTGGACGGCGAAGTTCGACGCGTGTCTGCTGAGCGACGACGAATACGCACTGGGGCCGCAAGGCTGGCTTCAGTTCGCCGATCCGTTCCCCGCATGGGACTTCGACGAAGACGATCATGATCATCAGGACCACGATCATCACCATCATGATCACGATGGTCACAGGCATGATCACGGCCACCGTCACCACTGAACGGCGTCACCCCGCGTCGATGCAATCAAAAAAGCCGCGACGTGTGTCGCGGCTTATCCCGCGTACAACGCGCGGGCGAAAAAAAACCCGCCGTTGGCGGGTGTCAACTGCCTGGCAGCAAGCTGCTTAGCGCTTGTTGACCGCGTCCTTGAACGCCTTGCCTGCCGTGAACTTGACGGTCTTGGCTGCCGGAATCTTGATGGTTTCGCCGGTCTTGGGGTTACGCCCCGTACGCGCTGCGCGCTTGCCCGAACCAAAGCTACCGAAGCCAATCAACTGGACCGCATCGCCCTTCGACACAGACTTCTTGATCACTTCAAGCAACGTGTCCAGCGTTTCACCGGTTTGAGCCTTGCTGGCGCCCGTCTGTCCTGCGACGGCGTCGATCAGTTCCTGTTTGTTCATTAAGGTTCCTTTCTGAGTTTAGGTTGATACGAACAGCGCGAACGCGCCGATTATACGTGCGCGGGCCGCGCCGTCGAGCAGCTGCGGCTCCGGATCCCCTCCGGACCGGCAGCACAGGACAGATGGCTGTCCATTGGCCGTGCTCCCGCTCGATTCGCGGCGCTTGCTATGATAGCGCAGCGCAAACCCAATCAGGATAAGGGTTTCGAAGAATTGCGAGGTTCCAGCGTCGATATGGCAAGGAAAACGCGATTTTGCACTCCACGACCTCCTTCGGAGGGCTGAAACCCAGTAGGGACGGGGCTTGGCGTTGGTTTTTGCCAACGTTTGGCGCGTCTTTTTCGCCGTCCGGCGAGCTGCGCGCGCTGGCGGTAACGTTAGAACCGCTCTTGCGAGCGTCATTTCCCGACGCATGACCGATCCGCTGATCCCCGCCGTCCTCGCTTTTCGCGACAACGGCACCCCGTTCTCACCGTTCTACGACGATATCTATCACAGCGCAGTGGGCGGTCTTGACCAGGCTCGCTACGTTTTCCTGAACGGCAATGCGCTGCCCGAACGTTGGCAAGGCCGCCGCACGTTCACCGTGCTCGAAACCGGCTTCGGCATGGGCATCAACTTCCTCGTGACGTGGGCCGCTTGGCGCGCCGATCCGGCGCGATGCGAGCGGCTGCATTTCGTGTCGACCGAGAAGCATCCGTTTACCGTCGCCGATTTGCGCAGCGTCTATGCGGCGACCCTGTCCGATCCGGCGGTGGCCGAGCTGGCCGACACGCTGGCGAACGCATGGCCAATGCTCGTGCCCGGCACGCACCGGCTCGAATTCGAAGAGGGGTGCGTCGTGCTCACGCTGGTGCTGGCCGACGCGGCCGACAGCTTGCCGGCCTTGCGACTGCGCGCCGATGCGTTCTATCTCGACGGCTTCGCGCCGGCCAGGAACCCCGAACTCTGGTCCCTGGCGATTTTCAAGGCGCTCGCGCGGCTGGCGGGCGAGGGTGCCACATTCGCCACCTACAGCAGCGCCGGCGAGATCAAACGCGCCTTGACGCAATGCGGCTTCGAGTATCGCAAGATCGACGGCTTCGGCTGGAAACGGGCGATGCTGGTCGGCCATTTCGCGCCGCGCTGGCGCGTGCGCCGCTATGAGCCGCCCGCGCCGCTCGCGCTCGACGAACGGCATGCAGTAGTGATCGGCGCAGGGCTGGCCGGCAGCGCGGTGATCGAACGGCTTGCGGCGCGCGGCTGGCGCGTGACGTCGCTGGAACGGCACGCGTCGGTCGCGCAGGACGCGTCGGGCAATCCGGCCGGCGTGTTCCACCCCATGATTTCACGCGACGATAGCGTCGCCTCGCGCATCACGCGCGCTGGTTTTCTGTATGCATTGCGGCGCTGGGCCGAGCTCGAAAGGCGCGGTCATCGGCTCGTGCGCGGTGTCCCAGGCTTGCTGCAGATCGCCGCAGACGACGACGAAGCCCGCGCAATCGGCGACGCGATTGCTGCATTCCGCTATCCGTCCGGATACGTGACGCCCGTCTCCGCACAAGATGCTCGACAACTCGCCGGCACGCCGCTAGCGCGCGGCGGCTGGTTTTTTCCGCAGGGTGGCTGGATCGATCCGGCGTCGCTGTGCGCCGCGCAGTTCGCCGCAGCGGGCGGCCTGCTCGAACGCCGCTTCGGCGTCGAGGTCGCCCGGCTCGAACGGTCGGGCGCTCAGTGGACCGTCTTCGACACGGCGGGCCAGGCCGTCGCGCGCGCACCGGTCGTGATCGTCGCGAGTGCGCACGATGCCGCGCGCATCGCCGGGTTGCAGCATGCGCCAACTCGCAGCATTCGTGGCCAGCTGACGCTGCTGCCCTCGGGCACTGCGCCATCGCTCGCGTTGCCGGTGATCGGTGAAGGCTATGCGGTGCCGCTTGCCGATGGCGTCACGTTGACGGGCGCCACCTATGAACTCGACGACCCCGACACGTCGCTGCGCGCGGGCGGTCATCTGGAAAACCTCGAGCGCGTCGCGCAGATGCTGCCGGCGTATGCCTCCCTCGCCGCCTCCGCGGTCGATCCCGCACGGTCGGCGGCGCTGGCCGGGCGCGTCGCGTTTCGCTGCGTCACGAGCGACCGCATGCCGATGATCGGCCAACTCGCCGACGAGAGCGAGGCCGCCCGCGACGCGCAGCGTCTGCGGGGTGCATGGCCGCTCGATCTGCCGCGCATGGACGGCTTGTACGGGGCGTTCGCATATGGTTCGCGCGGACTGGTCTGGGCAGCGCTAGGCGCCGAACTGATCGCATCGCAGATAGAGGGCGAGCCGTGGCCGCTCGAACGCGATCTGGCCGAAGACATCGATCCCGCCCGTTTCCTGCTGCGCGCATTGCGCCAGGGAACGGCCGGTTAATTGCTGAGTGCGGCGCGCTCAGTCCACCCGTTAACCAGCGGTATACGCACGCATACGCGGCACGTATACGCGCCGACAGAGTTATCCACCGAAACGTGTGGATAACCATGCCGTTAACGGGCGCAAGTCGTGTGGAACCGTTGTGGACGTAAACGGGGTAACTTTGTCCGCGCCGAAAAACGCAAAAAGTTACTCGCGTATACGCGCTGCTCCCGCACATGCTGTGCATCCGGTTATGCCGTCGGCAAACCAATGATTCGTTTCGGTAAACATAAGTTATCCACAGAAACCGAGGCACCTTGTTAACTGTTACTACGTATACATACAGTAAACCTGTAAACAGCAAAGCCGAAGCTGGAGACGCGGTCATCGGTGTAGCAATCCCCTTCGAACCCACGCGAAAAGTTCTGCGGCAGTGTCCTCAAAAGCACATACGAGAAGTCCAATCTGGCGGTTAACTCGGCATTCTGCTGCGGTAAAAAAGTCGCTTTTCCCCGGACTCACGGAGATAACGTACGTTTTTACCGTTTTGCCAGCAGGTTCGTGTGTTTTCGGTCAAGGCTGAAAAAGCTATGGCACAATCGCCGTTCTTTTCGCGTCGTGCCTCGTCTCTGGCGGCACGCGCGGCAACGGAACGGTGCCGCTCAATCAGAATCTGATTCAAAGTCGACGGCGCTCTTTCGCCGTTCCGTTTGCTACAGCCTCATCCTTGAATGTGCCTGCCTCTTTCGCGGCTGCAGCGCATTCAGATTCAGATCATCCGATCAATGAAAACTCGCAACGCTGGCCATGCGAAGCGATTGCGACGGTGAGCGCCTCACGCGCTCACCGGTTCGCCGGTGTTTGCGCCGGTTCGTGTCGTCCGCCGTTGCTGCAAAGGAGAACCCATCACGATGAATTCGGCGTTTTCATTTTTTCCAGCCTGGCCGCTTTCACCCGACGCCATTTTTTGGGCTGGTCTCGCCTTGCTTGCCGCGGGTCTGTGCGGTGAGCTTTGCTATCGCGCCTGGCGTTTACCGCGCATTTCCGGCTATGCGGTCATCGGCCTGATTGCCGGTGCGGCCGGCTTCGGCGTGATCGATGCGGATTCCGCAATGGCCGCGCGTCCGTTGCTCGACGTCGCGCTTGGGTTGTTGCTGTTCGAACTCGGAAGCCGGCTCGATCTGCGCTGGATCCGCCGCAATCCGTGGCTGATCCTGTCGAGCCTCGCCGAAGCCACGCTCACTTTCGCCTTCGTGCTGCCGGTGTTGCTGTTCCTGAACGTGCCGCTGATGGTGGCGATGGTGCTCGCCGCGATTGCCATGGCGACGTCGCCCGCGATGGTGATCCAGCTCAAAACGGAATTGCGCGCGGAAGGCCAGGTGACCCAGCGTCTGCTGACCTTGACCGCGCTGAACAGCATGTATGCGGTCGTGATCGAAAAGCTCGTGTCGAGCTGGCTGCATCAGGAGGTTTACGGCAATGTTTTCGCGACCATCCTGCAGCCGCTTTACCTGCTGATCGGCTCGCTCGTGCTCGCGTATCTGCTCGCGCGCACCTGCACGTTTTTCTATCGCCGGCTCAACATGCAGGACGAGCATTCGTTCGTCGCGCTGTTCGGCCTGGTGTTGCTGGCGATCGCCGTCTCGCATCTGTTCAAGCTGTCGACGATTCTTGCGCTGCTGGCCGCCGGCATCATCGTGAAAAATCATGAGGCGCGCCCGCAATTGTGGCCGCAGCATTTCGGCACCGCCGGCTGGCTGTTGACCGTGATTCTGTTCGTGCTCACGCTGACTTCGTTCGAATGGCGGCACATCGCGCTCGGCGGTGTCGCGGCGCTGGGTCTGATCGTTGCGCGTCTGATCGCGAAACTGATCGGCGTCATGGCATTCGCCAAACCCAGCGGCCTGAACTGGAAGCAGGGGGCGGCGCTCGGTCTGTCGTTATCGCCGATGTCGGCGCTCGCTTATCTGCTGGTCGACGATACCTACAATCTTTATCCGAATTTCGATCCGCAATTGCGGGCAATCGTGATGTGTTCGATTTTCGTGCTGCAGATTCTCGGGCCGTGGCTCGTCTATCGCAGCCTCGCGCTGGTGGCTGAACGGCGCGAAGAGTCAACGCGGTAAGCGCGCGCCGCTCGCTCGCGGTTGGCGCCGTTTCATTCAACTCATTCGATTCAAAACGGCCGGGCAAATGACAGCTACCCGGCCGACCTGACTCAGGGGACGCCATGTCACTCGAACCCTTCATCGATTCGAAACCGTTTACGTTCGGTGTCGAACTCGAGATGCAGATCGTCAATACGCATGACTATGATCTGACCAAAGCCGGCACGGATCTGCTGCGTCTCATCAAGGACGAAAAGATCCCCGGCAACATCACGCCGGAAATCACCGAGAGCATGATCGAGTTGTCGACCGGCATCTGCACGACGCACGAGCAGGCCGTCACCGATTTGCGCAAGATTCGCGACACGCTGGTGTCCGCGGCGGATCATCTGAACGTCGGCTTGTGTGGCGGCGGTACGCACGCATTCCAGCAATGGAGCGAACGGCAGATCGTCGATACACCGCGCTTCCAGTACCTCTCCGAACTGTACGGCTACCTCGCGAAGCAATTCACGGTGTTCGGCCAGCACGTGCACATCGGCTGCCCAGATCCGAACAGCGCGCTGTATCTGCTGCATTCGATGTCGCGATTCATCCCGCATTTCATCGCGTTGTCCGCATCGTCGCCGTTCGTGCAAGGCGTCGATACCGGATTTCATTCGGCACGCCTGAATTCCGTGTTCGCGTTCCCGTTGTCGGGCCGCGCGCCGTTCGTGCTGACGTGGGACAGCTTCGAGGAATATTTCTCGAAGATGGTCCACACCGGCGTGGTCAACAGCATGAAGGATTTTTACTGGGACATCCGGCCGAAGCCGGGCTTCGGCACGATCGAAGTACGCGTGATGGATACGCCGTTTTCGGTCGACCGTGCCGCGGCGATTGCGTGCTACATCCAGACGCTTGCCCGCCATCTGTTGCTCGACAAGCCGATCGCGCCGAAGGAAGACGACTATCTCGTCTACACATTCAACCGTTTCGAAGCATGCCGTTTCGGTCTGGCGGGCACCTGCATCAATCCGCAAACGGGCGAACGCAAGACGATTTCAGAGGACATCCTCGAAACGCTCGACCTTATCGCACCGCATGCGCAGGCGCTCGGTTCGGGCAATGCACTTGCCGAGATCGGCGCAATCGCGCGCGGGCAGGTGAACGATGCGACCTGGTTGCGCGGTGTGTTTGCGCAGGAAAAGTCCCTGCACGAAGCGGTTCGGCAGCAGTGTTTGCAATGGCGAGCCTAGCTCCGGACTGCGCTGCGCAGGTCTGCCATCGAAAAAACCCGCTTCGCGCGGGTTTTTTCAAAATTTATTTGAGCTCGCGGCCTTCAGGTTTTTCCAAAGTTTACGTATACCAACGTAGTAGCTGTGCGCGTGCATCGTATGATGCCTGTGGACAACTGAATAATTCCCTGCAAAGTCAACGTGCTGCGAAAAGCATAACCAGACCGGCCGGGCGCGCATCGGCTTCGTTGAACTAGGGCGATTTTGGCACCGTCCAGCCCGCCCGAATGCGCTTCAGGAATTGATGCACACGCTGTCCACGTGTTTTCCCAGGGTTATCCACAGACAGCATTGGATAAGTTAGCTGTACGATTCGCTGCTCTCGCATAGAATGTTGTTTCACTGCCTCGGGATTGCTAGGCGGTAAATTTTTGAGATAGTAGAGAAACGGTTTCGTCCAGGCTTGGACGAAGCTACCCCACACAAGCTACGGGCGAAGCCGGCAAGCAGTTCACCGGCCGCGTACTAAAGCTGTAAATAAACGAATCGAAGATTATGAGCGAAGGCGTATACGGAGAACAGGCAACCGGGCGAGTGACCCATAGCCTATTGCGATTGAGCACGGCGATGCGAAGCCAGGCTTGGGAATGGGCCGAAGGCGCGGGTCTTACGCCGACTCAGGGCGAAATTCTGGTCTTGTTGATGCAACGCAAAGGCCCGATGCGCCTTGGCGAAATCGCCCGTGAAACGGCCCTGACCGCCGCCACCACCAGCGACGCGGTCAGTACGCTTGAAACCAAAGGCCTGGTCGAAAAGCGCCGCGCGCTCGACGACGGCCGCGCACTAGCAGTTCGCCTGACGGCGCGTGGCCGCACGGCTGCGAAGCGCGCCGCGCAATGGCCGGACTTTCTGGGCAAGGCGGTCGGCACGTTGCGTGACGAGGAGCAGGCCGTTTTCTATCGCACGCTGCTCAAGACGATCTATCAGCTCGAAGCGCACGGCACGATTCCGCCGCACCGCATGTGCCTGAGCTGCACGCACTTCGAGCCGAGCAAGAATCCGAAGAAGACGCCGCATCACTGCGCGCTGCTCGACATGAAGATGTCCGATACGGATCTGCGTCTCGATTGCTCGGTGCATGAGACCGCCGACGTCGCCACCCAGAAGAAGACCTGGAAGATCTTCGCGCAGTAAGCGCGTTCGTCCAGGACAATCCGCTACACTGCCAAGCCGGCTTCGGCGGGCGGTATTCACCGCCGGTCAGCCGTCTGGCGCCGCGTAGCGGTAAGTCTTTAGTCAACCTGAAGGTGGGGCAGGCCGATGAATCGCGAAGTACTGGCCATTCGTCATGTGCACTTCGAGGATCTGGGCAGTCTTGAGCGAGTGCTCGGCGAGCGCGGGCGCCCGGTCCGTTATCTCGACGTGGGCTTCGCCCGTATCGAGGCGCCGAACCCGGTTGCCGCGTCACTGATGGTGGTGCTCGGCGGCCCGATCAGCGCCACCGACGACGCGCTTTATCCAACGCTTGTCCCTTTGCTGTCGCTGATCGAAAAACGCATCACGGCCGGATTGCCGACACTCGGCATCTGCCTGGGCGCTCAACTGATCGCGCGTGCGCTCGGAGCCCGTGTCTATCCCGCAGGGCATACCGAACTCGGCTGGACGCCGCTCACGCTGACCGAAGCCGGCCGCGCATCGCCGCTGCGTCATCTGGATGGCGCGCATACGTCAATGCTGCATTGGCACGGCGACACCTTCGATCTGCCCGACAAAGCAACGCGTCTCGCATCGACGCCCGCCTGCGAAAACCAGGCGTTCGCCTGGGGCGACCACGTGCTGGCTTTGCAGTGTCATCCGGAGATTCGCGCCGACCGCTTCGAGCCCTGGCTGATCGGCAACGCGGGCGAGCTTGCCGGTCATGGCATCGACGCGCGCCGCTTGCGCGCCGACACCGCGCAATTCGGTCCCGCACTCGAAGCCGCCACGTGCCGGATGTTCAGCGAATGGCTCGATCAGGTGGAAGCCAAAGCCTGACCGACGAAATATGCAGTAAACCGCTCACAGTGCTATGCTCGATCGCTCTCGGGCTTTCACTGGGCGTAATCCATGAGCGCGCTTTTTTCTCCGCTCACGCTGCGTAGCGTGACGCTTCCCAATCGTATCGTCGTGTCCCCGATGTGCCAGTATTCCGCCGAACGTGGCGAGGCGAGCGCATGGCATATGCTGCATCTCGGCAGTCTTGCGTTGTCGGGCGCCGGCATGCTGTTCATCGAGGCCACCTCCGTCGAACCGGACGGCCGCATCACGCCGGGCGATCTCGGCTTGTGGGACGACGCCACCGAAGCCGCGCTCGCGCCCGTGCTGGCCGCGATCCGCAAGCATTCGCATATCAAGGTGACGATGCAGTTGTCGCACGCCGGGCGCAAGGCGTCGAGCCATGTGCCATGGGAAGGCGGCCAGCTGATTCCGGTGGCGCAAGGCGGGTGGCTGTCGCACGCGCCTTCCGCGTTGCCGCACAAGGCGAGCGAAGAACCGCCGCTCGCGCTCGATACAGCCGGGCTGAACCGGATTCGCGAAGCGTTCGCGGCCTCCGCGCGACGTGCCGCGCGTCTTGGCATCGACGCATTGGAAGTGCACGCGGCGCACGGTTATCTGTTGCATCAATTCCTCTCGCCAATCGCCAATCAGCGCGACGACGATTACGGCGGTTCGCTCGAAAACCGCATGCGCTTTCCGCTCGAAATCTTCGATATCGTGCGCGCCGCATTTCCCGCGGACAAACCGGTCGGCGTGCGTGTTTCGGCGACCGATTGGGTCGAAGCCGGCTGGACGCTCGCGGACACGGTTGCTTTCGCGCACGAGTTGAAAAAGCGTGGTTGCGACTGGATCGACGTGTCCTCCGGTGGCGTGTCGCCGTTGCAGAAGATTCCGCTCGAACCGGGCTATCAGATTCCGTTCGCGAAGGCGGTCAAGCAGGCCACCGGGCTGACCACCATCGGCGTCGGTTTGATCACCGATCCGCTGCACGCCGAGCAACTGATCGAAGCCGGCGACGCCGATCTCATCGCGCTGGCTCGCGCATTGTTGTACAACCCGCGCTGGCCGTGGCACGCCGCGGCGCAACTCGGTGCGACGGTCGAAGCGCCGCCGCAATACTGGCGTTCACAACCGCGCGAGCAGAAAGCGCTGTTCGGCGATATTTCCTTCGGACAACGGTGAAGCTGTCAGCGCAGTTTGCACGAACGCGTTTCTTTGACGGTTGAACGAAGCCGTCTTGAGCGTGTAGGATGCCGGATGTGGCGCATTGCGCGTCGCAAGTCGACGCGGCGCTCGCAAGGCGCCGCGTTTGCTATCCGCGTCAGAAAAACGCAGCGCGTCAGACGCGGGCAATTCAAGCGGCTGCCGGACTTCACCCTCAGTTCTTCACAAGGATTCATTCAATGAGTTCACGCAGGATCGCCGTGCGCCGTTCGGGTGTGCACGGCAAAGGCGTGTTTGCCGTCGAACCGATTGCGGCCGGCGAGCGGTTGATCGAATACAAGGGCGAGCGGATCTCCTGGAAAGAAGCATTGCGCCGTCATCCACATAATCCGGCCGAACCGAATCACACGTTCTATTTCGCGCTCGACAGCGGCAAGGTGATCGACGGCAAGGTGAACGGCAACAGCGCGCGCTGGATCAATCACTCCTGCGCGCCGAACTGCGAAGCCGAGGAAATCGACGGTCACGTTTACGTGCACGCGTTGCGCGATATCGCGGAAGGCGAGGAGGTCTTTTACGACTACGGCCTCGTGATCGACGCGCGTCAGACCAAGAAGCTCAAGAAGGAATACGAATGCCGTTGCGGCGCGCGCAAGTGCCGCGGCACGATGCTGGCGCCCCCGGAAAAAGAGAAGGGCGCGGGCAAAGCCGGGAAATCGGCGAAGAAGGCAGAGGTGAGGGCGTCGGAGAAAAAAGCGAAGAAGAAGTGACGCAGGGGCTGCCTGGGCTGCTCGCTCGGATCGCTGAGAATTCAAAGCAGTCCGCTAGAGCAGCCCGTTGAGCATCAACATCGTTACACGTCGATCGGCGCCGAGTGCGCCGATTTTTTTGCCTGGCGCCGTGGCGCGGCGTCGGTGGGGTCGCTCTGAACGACGATCGGCACGAGCGGAATCCGCACGATAAAACGTGCGCCGCCTTCCGGCGCGTCCTCGTAATGCACGCTGCCGCGATGCAGCACCATGATGTCGTGGACGATCGCGAGACCGAGCCCCGCCCCGCTATCGACACCGGCGTCGCTCTGACCGTCGCCGCGGAAGAACCGTTTGAACAGATCGGCCTGCTGTGTACGCGGCACGCCCGGCCCATTGTCTTCGACCACGATCTCCGCCATGCGCAGATCGTCGATCATCGTTTGCGACACCGTCACCGTGATGCGGCCGCCATCGAAGCGCGACGGCGGCACGTACTTGAGTGCGTTATCCAGCAGATTGGCGATCACTTCGTGCAGCAGCACCGGATTGCCGCGCGCGATCAACGGATGATCATTGTCCGGGTCATCGAGGCGCTGGAAGCCGAGGTCGACGTGGAACGTCAGCGCGCGCGGCACCCACTCCGCGCCGGTATCGAACGCGAGCGCGGCCATATCCACATTGACGAAGCGGGCCGCCTGTTCGCCCGGCTCCGCGCGCGCCAGCGAAAGCAACTGGTTCGACAGCCGCACCGCGCGGTCGGCCGCGGCGCGCAGCTCGCGCACGGCGGCGAGTGTCTGCTGCGGATCACGCGCGACCGCCGCCTGTTCCGCATGCAGTTTCACGGCGGTAAGCGGCGTGCGCAACTGATGCGCGGCATCGGCGATGAACTTGCGCTGGCTGTCGAGCGCGGTTTTCAGACGGCCGAGCAGCGCGTTCAGCGCGCCGGTCAGCGGCCGGATTTCGACCGGCACATAGGTTTCGTCGACCGGTTCGAGCGACGTGTGAGTCTGCCGGTTCAGCGAGTCCGCGAGATCGGTCAGCGGATTGAGCTGTTGGTTGACCACGCGCCACACGATCACCCAGCCCGCCAGCAGCAGCAACAGCAGCGGCATCATGATCGCGACGAGAAACTCGGCGGCGATGCGAAACCGGTGATGCACCGGCTGACCCACTTCGACGACGATTGGATTGCCGGTCGGCTGATCGACGCGCACCTGCGCGACGCGCACCGTCACGCCTTCGTGCTGTGTTTCGAATACGTACGCGTAATGCATGCGGCGCACGCTGGTGCCTTGCAGGGGCAGGTTGTGATCGCCGGCGATTTCAGTCTCGCCGTTACTGATCCGGTAGACGAGTTGTTCGACCGGGTCGGAGAACATCGCCTGAGCGAGCGGCGGCACCGTAATGGGTGCATCCGGGCCGGCAATCTGGATCTGTTTGGAGATCGCGGTGGCGAGGTCGGCGAGCGAGCGGTCGACGACATGCTGCGTGTACTGCCAAGCCAGCCAGTAAGCGATCAGGCCGCTCATCAGCGCGAGCAGCGAAAGAGGTGCAGCGAGGCGCCGCAGCAGCGTGCGGCGCAGACTATTGGCGGCCGGCTGGGGCATGATCGAACGCGTGGGAAAGTGGCAACGGCGCTGTGCGCCGTGAAATTCGCCGGATGCCGGCGAACTGCGCACGGAGTGCGCGGCGCCGGCCCGGCGCCGTCAGGCCGCAGTCGAACTTGCGGCCTTCATGACGATTATGCGGCCTGGCGGATTTCCTGCAACAGGTAACCAAAACCGCGCACGGTGACGATTTCGACACGGCAGTTCTCAAGCTTCTTGCGCACCCGGTGCACATAGACTTCGATCGCGGTGTCGCCGAGATCACCGCCGAAATGCGTCAGATGGTCTTGCAGTTGCGCCTTGCTGACCACGCGGCCATGACGCAGCAGCAGCATTTCGAGCACCGCGAATTCACGCGGTGACAGTTCGAGCGGCTTGTCGTCGTTGAAGATGCGGCGATCGACGCCCGACAGGCGCACACCGCCCAACGACACTTCCGGGCGCGGCATGTCGCCGTGCGGGCCGCTGCGGCGCATCACCGCGCGGATGCGCGCTTCGAGTTCGGCGGGTTCGAACGGCTTCAGCATGTAGTCGTCGGCGCCGGAATTCAGGCCTTGCACGCGGTCGTGCAATTCGTCGCGCGCGGTGAGAATGATCACCGGCGTGTGGCGATTGCTCTGGCGAAAGCGCGCGAGCAGCGTCATGCCGTCAATGCCGGGCAGACCCAGATCGAGGATCACCAGCTCGTGGCGGTTTTGCGTGAGGGCCTGTTCGGCGAAAATGCCGTCGTGCACCATATCGACGGTGAAGCCGGCTTGTTCGAGACTGCTTTGGATGCCGCGTGCGATGGGGCGGTCATCTTCGATCAGAAGGAGTCGCATGGAATTCGCTCAAGTACAATGGGTTTAGGCGTCTGGGCAAGCGGTTCGCCGGGGCGCCTGCTGCACAGGCAGCGTGCGGCGTGGCCATGCCGGATAGGCGGGAAAACGGGCCACGAAGCAGCCATCGAGCCGCCCTCAAGCGCCTCTGAGCGATCACGAAGTCATGTCCGATATATCCATTCACGAACTGGAAGCCGCGATCAACTTCTGGCGCGCCCGCTCACCTTCGAGCGGCGACGAACTCGTTCTGTGCAAGGAGGCAAGCGCGCTCTCCAAGCCGTATGCGCTGCTGATTGTACAGCGTCAACAGACGCTATCACCGGATCGTTTGGACGGGATTGCGAGGCAAGCCTGGGAAACTTACGTGCGCCTTAATAATAGCCTGTAGAACTGAAGGATTGAACGCGGGGTTGCCTGCATTGTCCTTTCATTTTCGCGGGATTGTTCAACGCACGGCAGATAAACACGCGCGAAACGCCGTAGATTTTTTGTATTACGCGGTAATACTGTCGATGAACGAAGCCAATTCGATGTCGCGCGCGGTGACGCCATCGGCTTCATGCGTGGACAGCGTGACATCCACCTTGTTGTACACGTTGAACCACTCCGGGTGGTGATCCATTTCCTGCGCCTTGATCGCCACGCGCGTCATGAAGCCGAACGCTTCGTTGAAATCGGCGAACTCGAACTTGCGCTGGATCGCGTCGCGCTCCGCGACGGTTTGCCAGCCGTGCAGTCGGGCCAGCTGCGCAGCGCGCGCTTCGGGAGTCAGTTTCTGAATCATGCATTACCTCGTCGATTGGAACGCGCGCACCGGCGGGCGAGCGCCTTCACTATTTTTTCATGGATGCGGTAAGTCCGCTGCCGATGCAACCGCACTGGCGGCGTCAAACATCGCCGTCGGCATGCCAGCCTTCCTGCGAACCGCGCGTGATGATGCGGTCGTTCTCGAGGACGTCGCCGGCCAGCAAGGCCGGTTCGGTGGCAAGCCGCGTGAGCAGCGCAGCGAAATCGGTTTGCGCGACGCTGAACAGTTGCTCGAAGTCATCGATCACGAAGTAGGTTTTCTGAAACGTGTCGATGCGATAGCGCGTGCGCATCACGCGCTCCAGATCGAAGCGCAACCGGTTCGGCGCCGCGCTCTGCTGGCTGTAAAGCGTCTCGCCCTTGCTCGACACGATGCCCGCGCCGTAGATCTTCACACCGTTCGGACTTGCCGCGTCGCGGATCAGCCCGAACTCCACTGTGTACCAATAAAGTCGCGCAAGCAGGGGCAGCGCGCCCGCGTCGTTGGCCGCGAGTGCGGCGCGGCCGTACGCGTGCATATAGTCGGCGAATACGGGGTTGATCAGCAGCGGCACGTGGCCGAACAGATCGTGGAAACAGTCCGGTTCCTGCAGATAATCGAGCTGGTCGGGACGACGCATCCACCACGTCACGGGAAAACGGCGATTCGCCAGGTGCTCGAAGAACACCTGATCCGGCACGAGGCCGGGCACGGCGACGATTTGCCAGCCCGTGGCCGGTGTCAGCTTTGCGTTGATTTCGCCGAAGGAAGGCACGCGGTCGGCCGGCATGCCGATGCGTTCGACGCCCGCGAGGAACGCGTCGCAGACCCGGCCTTCCAGTAGCGCGATCTGGCGCGCGTAGAGCTGTTTCCATACCGCGTGGTCTACCGCGCCGTATCGTTCGGTCGGTTGATCGATGGTGAAATCGGCGCGGGTTTCAAGTCCGGCGTCGAATTGCTCTTTCAGCCTGGCGGTGTTGGCGGTGCTTGTTGCTGTTGACATGGAAATGCTACGCCCGGCGGCGATGACGGTGAAATCGATGATGCGAGTGTAGAGCGGCAAGCGCGCGGGAAGGGCGCAATGTTGGCGTGATAAGCCATAGATATGCAATAATCGTGCATTAAATGACGATTAGATGCGGATAATTGACATGTTGGAACTCGATCACTTCGATCTCGCGCTTCTCGACGTGTTGCAGCGCTTCGGCCGGGCCACGCATCAGCAGTTGGCCGAGCAGGTGCCGCTGTCACCGTCGCAGATCGGACGGCGCTTGCAACGGCTGGAACAGGTGGGCGTGGTGGACGGTTATCGCGTCGTGTTGCGGCCGGAGAAACTCGGGCTCGGCGTCACCGCTTTTACGAGTTTGAAGTTGAAACACCACGGCGACTCGATCATCGAACAATTCCAGCAACAGATCGACGTGTTGCCCGAAGTGCTCGAATGTCATGCGGTGGTGGGGGACGCCGATTACCTGTTGCGCATCGTCGCGCCCGATCTGAATTATCTCTCGACCTTCGTGATGAAGAAATTGATGCGTGTGCCGGGCGTGGACAGCGTGCGCTCGAATATCGTGCTGACCACGTTCAAGCGCAACGGGCCGCTGCCGCTCGGCCATCTATCGCCGGGCGCGGCCGCCGGCTGAGGTGGGCGGCGCGCAGAGCCAGGTGGGGTTCGACGCAGCCCCAGCTGCTTGAAATTTACGCGGCCTGCTTCGACTCGCCCTCCGGGTTCAGCAAATCGACGTACGCCACCGCCACCAGATCCGAATCCGCGACGCCCAGGCGCTCGAACATCGCGTGGGCTTCGGCATGGCCGGCTTCTTCGTCGTCGTCCTGGGCGAGCAGCACCTCCAGTTCGACGAAGTCGCCCAGACCGTCGACGCGGTCCAGATGAATCCGCGTCCGCCCGGTCAGATACACGTGCCGCTCCTTGGTGACGATGCCGCGCGTTGTCAGCGCGGTGGCGAGCAGCGCGTGCATCGCTTCGGGATTGGTCACAGGGCTGCGCGTGTAATACGACGCTTTCGGGCCGTCGCGATCGTCGCGCTGATAGAAAATCAGTTCGGCCGGCGTGCCGTCGTCGAACTGGCGCAGTTTCAGACGGCCGCGCGGCACGTCGTAGAAAAAGTCCTGCTGGCGGAAGATCAGCGGCGCATCCGTCGCGAGCTGCGCCGCGCGCTCGCGCAGTTGCTCGAAATGCTGGGCGCGGGCTTTGATTTCAATGTTGCGTGCCATGTCAGGCTCCTGTCGAAGGATGGAGTGGTCGGCGGCTTCCGGTGTTGCCGGGGGAAGCTGCCGGGAAGGACAAAGTCATGCGGAACAGAAAACGATGCGGAGCCGGCTTGTGAGCGCGAACCGCCAATCTAACAAAAACTGCGTGACGGTGTCGTTTCGGGAGGGGAGAAGTCGTTGAGCGAGTGCCGGGCGCCAGAGGTCATGACCACGATCTCTCGTGGACGCACACACGGAGCGTCCCGCGTCAGTCTGGCATTAGCGCAACTCATATCGCATTGCCGCACGCGAGGTACGCGCACGCCAGCACTCACGTCGCCCATTGCTGCTCGATCAACTTCAACGCCGCGGCAATCGCCGGCTCGTCCTTGCGTTCCGCGAGCGTGACAAAGCTGAGCTGGGTCGGCACCGTAATCCCGTCGATGATGGTCAGTGCGTGCGCATGTGCTTCGGCGATCGCGGTGGCGTCGCGTGCGAGCGTGAGCCCGACGCCTGACTTCACGAGATCGAGCATCGACGGCTCCTGATCCACCTCCGCCACCTTGACCGGCTTCACGCCGGCCTCGCCGAAGCAGCGCGACAGCAGGCGATTGTGCGCGGACGCGGGCGGCGTCCAGATCCACGGCAGCGCGGCGAGCGAGCGCCAGTCGCGCGCGCCCTTGACGCGGTCTTTCCAGCCCGCCGGTGCCAGCACGCGATACTGGAAGTGGGTGAGCGTGAGCGCATGGAACGCGGGGCCGTCGCGCGGTTCGTCGTCGGACGGCAGGCCGATGTAGTAGCCGACATCCAGTTCGCCGGCGCGAATCTGCTCCAGCACCCAGCCCGACATCCCATGCCGCAAGGCCGTTTCGATATGCGGCCAGGTCTCCACCAGCTGCTTCAGAAAGCCGCCGAGGCGCAGGAACGCCGGGTCGAGTATCGTGCCGATCCGCAAGCGGCCCCGGACCTCGTGACGCAGCGACTGCGCAGCCCGCTGCACATCGGCCGCCGCGCCGAGCGCGCGTTCGGCGTGGGGCAGCAGCGCCTGACCGTCGCGCGTGAGCGAGAGGCCGTGCGAAGTCCGCGTGAACAGCGTCACGCCGAGCGTCTCCTGCAAATGCTTGATCTGCAGGCTGACGGCGGGTTGGGTCAGGTGAAGCTGCACCGCGGCACGCGTGAGGTTGCCCTCCCGCGCCACGGTGATGAAGGCCCGAAGCAGAGTGAGATCCATAGGCTGATATTAGCGCGGCTTATAGCGCAGTTGAGCATTACTCATTGGATTTGTCGCCTCGAAGCGCCGTACGCTTGGCGTTCAGCACGCCTTTGACGCGCCTCGCGCGGCAGGCGGAAGACTTCACAGGTAGAGGAAAGACATGAGCGAGACACTTCAGGGCGAGACTACCCACAGCGCAAGCACCGCCGGCGGCGCCCGCGCGCTGACCCATTTCATCAACGGCAAGCCGATCGACGGCACGAGCGGCCGTTTCGGCGACGTCTTCAATCCTGCGCTCGGCAGCGTGAGCGCGCGCGTGCCGCTTGCGAGCGTCGCGGAAGTGGACGCCGCGGTCGCTGCAGCCCGAGCCGCCTTTCCCGCGTGGAGCGAAACCGCGCCGATCAAACGGGCGCGCGTGCTGTTCAAGTTCAAGGAGTTGCTCGACCGCCATCACGACGAACTGGCGGAACTGATCACGCGCGAGCACGGCAAGGTGTTTTCGGATGCGAAGGGCGAAGTCATGCGTGGCATCGAGATTGTCGAGTTCGCGTGCGGCATTCCGAATCTGTTGAAGACCGACTTTACCGATCAGATCGGCGGCGGCATCGACAACTGGAATCTGCGCCAGCCGCTCGGCGTGGTCGCGGGCATCACGCCGTTCAACTTCCCGATGATGGTGCCGTGCTGGATGTTCCCCGTTGCGATCGCCTGCGGCAATACGTTCGTGCTGAAGCCGTCGGAGCGCGACCCGTCGGCGTCGAACCGGCTCGCCGAATTGCTGAAGGAAGCGGGCTTGCCCGATGGTGTGTTCAACGTCGTGCATGGCGACAAGGTCGCGGTCGACGCGCTGCTCGTGCATCCGGAAGTGAGCGCGTTGTCGTTCGTCGGCTCGACACCGATCGCCGAATACATCTACACGGAAGGCACGAAACACGGCAAGCGTGTGCAGGCCTTGGGTGGAGCGAAGAATCACCTCGTCGTGATGCCGGACGCCGATCTCGATCAGGCGGTCGATGCGCTGATCGGCGCGGCGTATGGTTCGGCAGGGGAGCGCTGCATGGCGATTTCGGTCGCGGTCGCGGTGGGGCATATCGCCGATGAACTGATCGAGCGGCTGACGCCGCGTGTGAAGAGCCTGAAGATCCTCAACGGCATGGAGTCCGCAGCCGAGATGGGGCCGTTGGTGACGGCGACGCATCGCGAGAAGGTGGTCGGCTATATCGATGCGGGTATCGAGGCGGGTGCGAAGCTGGTGGTCGACGGGCGCGGTCATCAGGTTGCGGGCCACGAGAAGGGCTTCTTCCTCGGCGGCACATTGTTCGACGACGTGTCGACCGACATGAAGATTTATCGCGAAGAGATTTTCGGGCCCGTGCTGTGCGTGGTACGCGTGCCGGATTTCGCTTCCGCGGTCGAACTCATCAACGCCAACCAGTTCGCCAACGGCGTGTCGTTGTTTACTTCCGATGGCGGTGTGGCGCGGGCATTCTCGCGCCAGATCGAGATCGGCATGGTGGGGATCAACGTACCGATTCCGGTGCCGATGGCATGGCATTCGTTCGGCGGATGGAAGAAGTCGCTGTTCGGCGACCATCATGCGTACGGCGAAGAAGGCGTGCGTTTTTATACGCGCTATAAGAGCATCATGCAGCGCTGGCCCGACAGTATCGCGAAGGGCGCCGAGTTTACGATGCCGGTCGCCAAATAGCTTGGACCGATTGCGTTCGCACGCACAGAAAACACAAAAAGAGCCTGACACCGCGGTCGCATGCGTACAATGCGGCGCGCGGAAAAAAGCTTAGGAGACTGAAGCGATGAGTCACACCGACAGCACGCATGCGGCCGCCCGGCGGCTGGAAGGCGAATTCGATTACATCATTGTCGGCGCGGGAACGGCCGGTTGCGTGCTCGCCAATCGGCTGACCGAAGATCCGGACGTGAACGTCCTGTTGCTGGAAGCCGGCGGCAAAGACGATTACCACTGGATTCACGTGCCGGTCGGCTACTTGTACTGCATCGGCAATCCGCGCACCGACTGGCTTTATAAAACGCAGCCGGAAGCCGGTCTGAACGGACGCGCGCTGTCGTATCCACGTGGACGCGTGCTAGGCGGCAGTTCGTCGATCAACGGCATGATCTACATGCGCGGCCAGCGCGAAGACTACGACGAGTGGGCCCGCGTGACCAATGATGCATCGTGGTCGTGGAACGCGGTGCTGCCGGTCTTCAAACGTAGCGAAGACCATCATGGCGGCGCCAGCGAATCGCACGGCGCGGGCGGACCGTGGCGCGTCGAAAAACAACGCCTGAAATGGAAGATTCTCGAAGAGTTCTCGAAGGCCGCGCAGCAGAGCGGCATTCCTGCCACGGATGACTTCAATCGCGGCGACAACACTGGCGTCGGCTACTTCGACGTCAATCAGAAACGCGGCATTCGCTGGAACGCGTCGAAAGCGTTTCTTCGCCCCGCACTCAAGCGTCCGAATCTGACGATTATCACCGGTGCGCATACCCAGCGCGTCGTGTTCGAAGGACGCCGTTGCTGCGGCGTCGAATATCGCGGCGACAACACCGACTATCTCGCGAAGGCACGCTGCGAAGTCATCCTCAGCTCGGGCGCGGTGAACTCGCCGCAACTGCTCGAACTCTCCGGCATCGGCAACGGGGCGCGTTTGCAGAATCTGGGCATCGAGGTGGTCAAGGATCTGCGTGGCGTCGGCGAAAATCTGCAGGATCATTTGCAACTGCGCATGGCCTATCAAGTCGACGGCGTGCGCACGCTCAACACGGCGTCCGCGCATTGGTGGGGCAAGCTGATGATCGGCGTGCAATATGCGCTGCTGCAAAGCGGGCCGATGTCGATGTCGCCGTCGCAGCTCGGTGCGTTCGCCAAATCCGATCCCGCCGACCGTTCCCTCACGCGGCCCGATCTCGAGTATCACGTGCAGCCGCTTTCGCTCGATCGCTTTGGCGAACCGCTGCATCGCTTCAATGCTTTCACGGCGTCGGTGTGTCAGTTGCGGCCGACTTCGCGCGGCAGCATCCACATCGAATCGGCTGATGCATCGGCGCCGCCGTTGATTGCACCGAACTATCTGTCCACCGATTACGATCGCCACGTCGCGGCCAACGCGTTGCGTCTCACGCGCCGTATCGCGTCGGCGCCGGCGCTCGCGCGTTATCGGCCGCAGGAGATCCTGCCGGGCATCCAGTACCAGACCGAGGAGGAACTGCAGCAGGCGGCCGGCGCGGTCGGCACGACCATCTTCCATCCGGTCGGGACCTGCCGCATGGGCACGAGCGATGATCCGGCCGCGGTGGTCGACAACCGGCTGCGCGTGATCGGCGTTGACGGACTGCGCGTGGTCGACGCGTCGGTGATGCCGAACATCACGTCGGGCAACACCAACTCGCCCACACTGATGATCGCCGAACGTGCGAGCGACATGATCCGTGAAGATCGCCGCGCGCGCGTGAACGGCAGCGTTGGGCAGCAAACTAGCGCGGCGCCTTCGATGTTCACCGTGTGACAAAACGGCGACGGGGCGTCAGCGCCGTCTACGACGTGAGACATCGGTCATGTTTGCCGAACCGGCGACTCACGACCGTTCCCACGCGCGAGGCCGCGCCGCTGGCCACGCACACGACGGACACGCTTCACTAAGTGCAAATCCCAATGAATGCGCTGCATCATTGGCGCGACAATGGCAGCCATGCTGCGTGCCGCGCCATGGATTACCGTCCGGATTGGTGCAGCACGCCAACGAGCGGCAAGGGGTGCCGCCGTCATAACAAGTCGCGCAGAGCTTTGCGCGGAAGATCGTAATGCTTCGCCTTACTCCGTATGGAAGGGAACATGATTCTCGGCGATACGATTCTCGAAACGCGCGGCCTGACTCGCGAGTTCAAAGGCTTCATCGCCGTGAACGGGGTGAACCTGCGCGTGCGCCGTGGCTCGATCCATGCGCTGATCGGCCCTAATGGGGCAGGCAAGACCACCTGCTTCAACCTGCTCACCAAATTTCTCGAACCGACTGCGGGTCAGATCGTGTTCAACGGCGTCGACATCACGAATGAACGTCCGGCGCAAATCGCGCGGCGCGGCATCATCCGTTCGTTCCAGATTTCCGCAGTATTTCCGCATCTGACAGCATTGCAGAACGTGCGCATCGGTTTGCAGCGCTCGCTCGGCACGTCGTTCCACTTCTGGAAGAGCGAGCGCACGCTGCGCCAGCTCGACGACCGCGCAATGGATCTGCTCACCCAGGTTGGCTTGACCGATTTCGCCGATGTGCCGACCGTTGAACTGTCATATGGCCGCAAGCGCGCGCTGGAAATCGCCACCACGCTCTCGATGGAACCTGAACTGATGCTGCTCGACGAACCGACTCAAGGCATGGGGCATGAAGACGTGGACCGCGTCACGGCGTTGATCAAAAAAGTATCGAGCGGCCGCACGATCCTGATGGTCGAGCACAACATGAACGTGATCGCCGGCATCTCCGACACGATCACCGTGCTGCAACGGGGCGAGGTGCTCGCTGAAGGCAGCTACGCCGAAGTGTCGAAGAATCCGCTCGTGATGCAAGCCTATATGGGCAGCGCCGACGCGGCGCTCGCCGGAGCCCACGCATGAATACGATTGTCGAGCGCGAAGGCCTCGAAGTGAGCGGCACGGGCGATGCCGCGCCCGCGCTGGAGATCGCGGGATTGCAGGCGTGGTACGGGGAGTCCCACATCCTGCATGGCGTCGACCTGACGGTGCACCGCGGCGAAGTGGTCACGCTGCTCGGCCGCAACGGCGCGGGCCGCACCACCACGCTGCGCGCGATCATGGGACTGACCGGGCGGCGCACCGGTTCGATCCGCATCGGCGGACGCGAAACGATCAACTTGCCCACGCATCGCATCGCGCATTGCGGCATCGGTTATTGCCCGGAAGAGCGCGGCATTTTTTCGAGCCTCTCGTGTGAGGAAAATCTGCTGCTGCCGCCGCCGGTCGGCGACAAGGCGCACATGATGTCGCTCGAAGAAATCTATTCGATGTTTCCGAATCTGCAGGAACGCCGCATGAGCCAGGGCACGCGCCTCTCGGGCGGCGAACAGCAGATGCTGGCGGTCGCGCGGATTCTGCGTACCGGCGCGAGCCTGCTGCTGCTCGACGAAATCTCGGAAGGACTTGCGCCTGTGATCGTGCAGGCGCTCGCCCGGATGATCGTCACGCTCAAGGCGCGCGGGTATACGGTCGTGATGGTCGAACAGAATTTCCGCTTTGCCGCGCCGCTTGCCGATCGCTTCTACGTGATGGAGCACGGTTCGATCGTCGAGCACTTCGAGGCGAACGAACTCGAAGGCAAGATGCCGGTCCTGCACGATTTACTGGGCGTATGAACCTATAGCCACGCGCCCGATTGCCTCTGATAACCACAAGCGAAGAACCCAGGAGACACGAATGAAAAAGAACCCACTCGCGCGGCTTGCCTCAGTTTGTTTCGCGGTCGCGGCCGGCGCCGCTCTCACGATGGGCAGCGCGCAAGCGGCTGACGATGCGGTGAAGATCGGCTTCATCACCGATCTGTCGGGGCTGTATGCGGACATCGACGGACAGGGCGGCCTCGAAGCGATCCGCATGGCGATCGCCGACTTCGGCGGCAAGGTCAACGGCAAGCCGATCACGCTGGTCTACGCGGATCACCAGAACAAGGCGGACATCGCCGCGTCGCGGGCCCGCGAGTGGTTCGACCGGGATGGCGTGGACATGCTGATCGGCGGCACGAACTCGGCAACGGGTCTGTCGATGAACACGGTGGCGGGCGAGAAGCACAAGG
The DNA here is from genome assembly GCF_056279605.1 of Paraburkholderia sp. TE9906. NCBI lineage: Bacteria > Pseudomonadati > Pseudomonadota > Betaproteobacteria > Burkholderiales > Burkholderiaceae > Paraburkholderia > Paraburkholderia sp. TE9906. The sequence goes on along the minus strand of NZ_JBWCCT010000008.1, from coordinate 207,857 downwards.
TCTACATCAGCATCGGCGCGGGCGCCGATACGCTGACCAACGAGCAGTGCACGCCATACACGATCCACTATGCGTACGACACGACCGCGCTCGCCAAGGGCACGGGTTCGGCGGTGACGAAGCAGGGCGGCAAGACGTGGTACTTCCTGACGGCTGACTACGCGTTCGGCAAGGCGCTCGAAAAGAACACGTCCGACGTGGTGAAAGCGAACGGCGGCCAGGTGCTGGGCGCGGTGCGTCATCCGCTGTCCGCGTCGGACTTCTCGTCGTTCCTGCTGCAAGCGCAGGCGTCGAAGGCGCAGATCCTCGGCCTCGCCAATGCCGGTGGCGACACGGTCAATTCGATCAAGGCGGCCAAGGAATTCGGCATCAACAAGACGATGAAGATTGCCGCGCTGCTGGTGTTCATCAACGATATCCACAGCCTCGGGCTGGAGACTACGCAAGGTCTGGTGCTGACGGACAGCTGGTACTGGAATAAGGACGCCAATACGCGCAAGTGGGCACAGCGCTATTTCGACAAGATGAAGAAGATGCCGTCGAGCCTGCAGGCCGCCGACTACTCGGCGACGATGAACTACCTGAAGGCCGTGCAGGCAGTCGGCTCGACCGACTCCGATAAGGTGATGGCGCAGCTGAAGAAGACCAGGATCGACGACTTCTACGCGAAGGGCTACGTGCGTCAGGACGGCAGCATGATCCACGACATGTACCTGATGCAGGTAAAGACGCCGGCCGAATCCAAAGAGCCGTGGGACTACTACAAGATCGTCGCGACGATCCCCGGCGAGCAGGCGTTCACGACCAAGGCGGAAACGCGCTGCGCGGCGTGGAAGTAAGCGTGAATCGAGGGTCTTGAGGCCGTCTGCCTGTCGAAGGTTGGCCGCGCGCGTTGGCAGGTGCGCGGCGCGGGCGGCAGGCAGAAGGCAAACCGTTTCACATGCCGCGCACGATGGGCGCTGTTGCCGCCTGTCGCGCGCAGGCCGGATCGTGCGTGAGCGATCTCACCTTGGCGATGGCTTCAGGGGTTAAGGGCTTCAATGGACATCTTTGGCGTTCCGCTACCGGCGATGCTGAGCCAGCTTCTGCTGGGGCTCGTGAACGGCTCGTTCTACGCGATTCTGAGTCTCGGGCTGGCGATCATCTTCGGCTTGCTCAACGTGATCAACTTCGCGCACGGCGCGTTGTTCATGCTCGGCGCGATGCTCGCGTGGATGGGGCTGTCGTATTTCGGTTTGCCGTACTGGGTGATGCTGGTGCTGGCGCCGCTGCTCGTGGGGCTGTTCGGCATGGCGATCGAGCGCTCGATGCTGCGCTGGCTGTACAAGCTCGATCATCTGTATGGCTTGCTGCTGACGTTCGGGCTCACGCTGGTCGTCGAAGGCGTATTCCGTTCGATCTATGGTTCGTCCGGCCAGCCGTACGACGTACCGTCGGCGCTCTCGGGCGCGACCAATCTCGGCTTCATGTTCCTGCCAAACTATCGCGCGTGGGTGGTCGTCGCGTCGCTGGTGGTCTGCTTCGCGACTTGGTTCGTGATCGAGAAGACGCGCCTTGGCGCCTATTTGCGCGCAGGCACTGAGAATCCGAAACTGGTGGAGGCATTCGGCGTCAACGTCCCGCTGATGATCACGCTGACCTACGGCTTCGGCGTCGCGCTGGCGGCGTTCGCCGGCGTGCTGGCCGCGCCGGTCATTCAGGTGTCGCCGCTGATGGGCCAGCCGATGATCATCACCGTGTTCGCCGTGGTCGTGATCGGCGGGATGGGTTCGATCATGGGCTCGATACTCACCGGTCTCATGCTCGGCGTGATCGAGGGGCTCACGCGCGTGTTCTATCCGGAAGCGTCGGCCACCGTCGTCTTCGTGATCATGGCGCTCGTGTTGCTGGTGCGCCCGGCGGGCCTCTTCGGCAAGGAAAAATGATGCAGAGAAAAGTGCTCTACGGTCTGCTGCTGATCGGGCTCATTGCGGTGCCTGTGCTCGGCATCTATCCGCTCTTCGTGATGAAGGTGCTGTGCTTCGCGCTGTTTGCGGCGGCGTTCAATCTGCTGATCGGCTATACGGGCTTGCTGTCGTTCGGACACGCGATGTTTCTGGCGTCGGCCGGTTACGTCACGGGTTATGCGATGCAGACGCTCGGCTTTTCACCCGAATTGGGCGTAATTGCCGGCACCGCGGTGGCGACCTTGCTCGGCTTGATCGTCGGATTCTTCGCGATTCGCCGTCAAGGCATCTACTTCGCGATGGTGACGCTGGCGCTCGCGCAGATGGTCTACTTCGTGTTCCTGCAAGCGCCGTTCACGCATGGAGAAGACGGCTTGCAAGGCGTGCCGCGCGGGAAGCTGTTCGGTCTGCTGGATCTGTCCTCGGATGTCGCGCTGTACTTTGTCATTCTGATCGTGATGGTGCTCGCGTTCCTGCTAATCGTGCGGATCGTGCATTCGCCGTTCGGCCAGGTGCTGGTGGCGATCAAGGAAAACGAGCCACGGGCCGTGTCGCTCGGCTACGATACGGATCGCTTCAAGCTGCTCGCGTTCATTCTGTCGGCGGGGCTCGCCGGTCTCGCGGGGTCGCTCAAAGTGCTGGTGCAAGGCTTCGAGACGCTCGGCGACGCTTACTGGACCATGTCCGGCCTGGTGATCCTGATGACGCTCGTCGGCGGTATGGGCACGCTGTTCGGGCCTTTGCTCGGCGCCGCGTTGATTGTCGCGCTGGAAGACCGGCTCGGCGACATCGGCGGGGCGCTCGCGACGACGACCGGCATCGACTGGTTCCGTTCGCTGGGCGAGTCGGTGACGATCGTGACCGGTGTGATTTTCATCGCGTGTGTGCTGGCGTTCCGGCGCGGCATCGTCGGTGAGATCGTTGCGCGGGTGCGTCCGTTGCGGGCCTGATGCGCGGTGAGCCGCGTGGCGAGATGCGAAATTGATTCGGTATCCGATCTAATTGGGTGGTCCTCGATGCACGAAGCGTGTGAAGCGCGCAGCCGGACTGCGCTTGTTGGCGCGCCGGCAAGGCCGTGCCAACGCGCCCCAATTCGGTGCGGCACTGCACCACTAGGGTAATTGCTAGTTGTAGCAGAGGGGGTGGTCGTTTAATCTTCATGCAGTTCTGATGCACCACGAAATTTGCAGGTGGAGAACGAGGAGACAATGAGGCACTCAGTGCCCAGACGAAAGCGCTGTTGGATTGATATCCAACAGCGCTTTTTATTTGTGCTTTTGCTAAAGCGCCATTCCATTCTTTCGCTAATTCGGTGGCTTTTTTTTATTCACCGAAGCGCTCGCGACGTCGCACTGTCTAGCCCTGCAAAACGCTTGCCGCGTGGGGCTTTCGTCCGCTAAACTCGCTATTCACCGACCGCTGGGTCGGTATTTAAATCCGTGGATTTAAATTCAAATGAATAACGGTGTTGATAGAGGAGCGGGATGAAGTCGGCATTGCGTTGGATTAGCGCGGCATTGGTCGCCACCGGGGTATCCGCAGCATGGAGCGGTCATGCATTCGCGGACGTGAAAATCGGCGTCACCGTGTCGGCAACGGGGCCGGCCGCATCGCTCGGCATTCCGGAAAAAAACACCGTTGCGTTGCTGCCCAAAGAGGTGGCGGGTCAGAAAATCGACTACATCGTACTCGACGATGCGACCGATTCCACTCAGGCGGTCAAAAACGCACGCAAGCTCACCAGCGAAGATCACGTGGACGCGTTGATTGGCTCGACCGTCGTGCCGAACTCGCTCGCAATGATCGACGTCGCCAGCGAAAGCGGCACGCCGATGATCTCGATGGCCGCTGCGGCGAGCATCGTCGAGCCGATGGACGCGAAGCGCGCATGGGTCTTCAAGACGCCGCAAAACGACATTCTGATGGCCACCGCGATCGCCCAGCATATGGCGAATCACGGCGTGAAGACGGTCGCATTCATCGGCTTTTCGGACGCGTACGGCGAGAGCTGGTTCAAGGAGTTCGGCAAGGCCGCTGATCTCGCGAAGATTAAGGTCGTCGCGAACGAGCGCTTCGCGCGTAATGATGCGTCGGTCACAGGCCAAGTGCTGAAGATGATGTCGCAGAACCCGGACGCGGTGCTGATCGCAGGGGCAGGCACGCCGGCCGCGCTGCCGCAGAAAACGCTCAAGGAGCGTGGCTACAAGGGCAAGGTCTACCAGACGCACGGCGTCGCGAATAACGACTTCCTGCGCGTGTGCGGCAAGGACTGCGAAGGCACCTTGCTGCCGGCTGGTCCGCTGCTGGTCGCCGATCAACTGCCCGATTCGAATCCGGTGAAGAAGACCGCGCTTGCCTACAAGCATGCGTACGAAGCCGCGTATGGCGCCGGCTCGGTGTCGACCTTCGGCGGTCACGCATGGGATGCGGGCTTGCTGCTGCAACACGCGATTCCGCTCGCGCTGAAGAAGGGCCAACCGGGCACGCCAGCGTTCCGCGAGGCGCTGCGTGCAGCACTGGAGAACACCAAAGACCTGCCCGCGTCGCACGGCATCTTCAACATGAGCGCGAACGACCACGCTGGCCTCGACCAGCGGGCGCGCGTGATGGTGGAGATCGTCGGCGGCAAGTGGAAGCTGGCCGGCGACTGAGCGAAGGCGCAGCGATAAGGAACCTCACTGAAAAGACGCGAGCAGTTGACGCGTCTTTTTTATTGCCCGTGTCACGTGAAAAGTGTGGTTCCGTCGCTTCAGGACAAACCCGCATTTGCCTAGCGGTCTATTGACCGTGAATGATGCAGAACGCAATACTACTAACATGTTAGTGTTTTGTTGAATTGAATTCGAAGTAGAGAAGTGAGGCGACGGTCGCAGGGAATCGCGGCGGTTTGCCGTAGTGGTGAGAGAGGGGAGCGGCACCCAACAAAACGGTGAAGGTATTCGCGCCGAGCAGGGAAAACCATGCTTGGCACACCTGAACCCTATAACTAGATTCAGACACCCGGTCGTCAAGCCGGATTACAGATACGCACTTCAAAGCGTTTGGAGACTCGCAATGAACAAGACAAGGCAATGGGTACGCACCGGCATCGCGATGGCGTTGATGTGCGGTGCGGGTGCGGCGTTTGCCCAGGTGAAGATCGGCGTGACGTTGTCGACGACGGGGCCGGCCGCATCGCTCGGGATTCCTGAGAAGAACACGATCGCGTTGTTGCCGAAAGAGATCGGCGGGAAGACGGTGCAGTACATCGTGCTCGACGACGGCTCGGATACCGGCAAGGCGGTGCAGAACACGCGCAAGCTGATCGACGAGGACCACGTCGACGCGATCATCGGTTCGACCGTCACGCCGAATTCACTCGCGATGCTCGACGCCGCCGCCGAAGGCAAGACGCCGGTGATCTCGCTGGCGGCATCGGCGGCGATCATCTCGCCGATGGACGCGAAGCGCGCATGGGCCTTCAAACCGCCGCAGAACGACAGCCTGATGGCCGACGCGATCGCCGACTACATGGAGCATCACGGCGTGAAGACGGTGGGCTTCATCGGTTTCGCGGACGCGTATGGCGACGGGTGGAACAACGTCTTCACCGCTGCGGCCGCCGCGCACAACCTGAAGATCGTTTCCAACGAGCGCTTTAACCGCACCGACGCATCGGTGACCGGTCAGGTGCTCAAGACGATGGGCGCGAATCCCGACGCCGTGTTGATCGCCGGCGCGGGTACGCCGTCGGCACTGCCGGCCAAAACGCTCAAGGAGCGCGGCTACAAGGGCAAGGTCTACCAGACGCACGGCGTCGCGAACAACGACTTCCTGCGCGTGTGCGGCAAGGATTGCGAGGGCGAATTCCTGCCGGCTGGCCCGATCCTCGTGACGGACCAGTTGCCGGATTCGAACCCGGTGAAGAAGTCGTCGCAAGCGTATAAGACGGCGTACGAGAAAGCGTATGGCGTGGGCTCGGTGGCGACCTTCGGCGGTCACGCATGGGATGCCGGCCAGATGCTGCAGGCAGCGATTCCGGTCGCGCTGAAGACAGCTCAGCCGGGCACGGAGGCATTCCGCGTGGCGCTGCGCGGCGCGCTCGAAAACATCAAGGAATTGCCGGTGTCGCACGGCATCATGAACACCACGACGACCGACCACAACGGCCTCGACAAGCGTGCACGCGTGATCGTGCAGATCGTCGACGGCAAGTGGAAGCTGCAGAACGACTAACAATAAAAAGCGGTACGCGCCTCTCGCGCAATCTGCGGCATCCGACGCCGCATTGCCATTGTGTTCGATGACAATGGCATCGACCGCCGCGCCGGAACACGGTGCGGCGGTTGCCTTTTCAGGCATTGCAGGTCGATGGCCGGCCACGGGCTCTGCCGCCACGCCGTGACCGTTTCCCGATTTCGATTTCGACGCTTCAGGACGAGGAAGTATGGATCTATCAATTGCGGCGATCCTCGCGCAGGACGGCATCACCACCGGCGCGATCTACGCGCTGCTCGCGCTCGCGCTGGTGCTGGTGTTCTCCGTGACGCGGGTGATCTTCATCCCGCAGGGGGAGTTTGTTTCGTACGGCGCATTGACGCTCGCCGCACTGCAGACACAAAAGTTTCCGGCCACGTGCTGGCTACTGATGGCGATGGGCGCGGCCTGCTTCGTCGTCGAGGTGGCGGGGCTGGTGCGGCATGCCGAGCGACGCCGCCATGCGGCGCGCACGCTGGTCATGCTGGCGGGGAAATACCTGCTGTTTCCGATCGCAGTCTACGCGCTCACGCGGGGTGTTTTCCTACAGCCCTTGCCGATGATCGTGCAGATCGCACTGACGCTTCTGATCGTGATTCCGATGGGCCCGTTCGTCTACCGGCTTGCCTATGAGCCGATCGCGGAAGCGACCACGCTGTTGCTGCTGATCGTGGCAGTCGCGGTGCACTTCGCGATGGTTGGGCTAGGGCTCGTGATGTTCGGCGCGGAAGGCTCGCGCACGACCGCGTTCTCGGATGCGACGTTCAACGTCGGCAGCCTGTCGATCTCCGGGCAAAGTCTGTGGGTGGTCGGCACCGCGGTCGTACTGATCGGTGCGCTGTATCTGTACTTCGATCGCTCGATCTCGGGCAAGGCGTTGCGCGCAACGTCGGTGAACCGGCTCGGCGCGCGGCTCGTCGGCATCGGCACCACGCAGGCGGGGCGTCTCGCGTTCACGCTGGCAGCCGGGCTCGGCGCGCTGTGCGGGATCCTCGTGGCACCCCTCACCACCATCTACTACGACTCGGGCTTCCTGATCGGTCTGAAGGGCTTTGTGGGGGCGATTATCGGCGGTCTGGTCAGCTATCCGCTGGCGGCAGCGGGCTCTATCCTGGTGGGCCTGCTGGAGTCGTATTCGTCGTTCTGGGCAAGCGCTTATAAAGAAGTGATCGTGTTCACGCTGATCATCCCCGTGCTGCTCTGGCGAAGTCTGGCCAGCCCGCACGCCGAAGAGGAAGAGGAGTGACACGATGAAACGGATCATGAAAAACAAGTTCTTCTGGTTGTTCCTCGTGGTGCTGTTCGCGCTGCCGGTGTTGCCGCAGCCGATTCACGTGCCCGAATACTGGGTGACGCTGCTCAACTACATTGGCCTGTATTCGATCGTCGCGATCGGCCTCGTGCTCCTGACCGGCATCGGCGGGATGACGAGCTTTGGGCAGGCGGCGTTCGTCGGCATCGGTGCCTACGCGACCGCGTATCTGACGACCACGTACGGTGTGTCGCCGTGGCTCGCGTTGATCGCGGGCGTCGTCGTGACTGCATTGATCGCGCTGATGCTGGGCCTCGTAACGATGCGTCTGTCGGGCCACTTCCTGCCGCTCGGCACGATCGCGTGGGGGCTCGCGCTGTTCTATCTGTTCGGCAATCTGGAAATGCTCGGCAAGTACGACGGGATCAACGGGATTCCGGTGCTGAATGTTTTCGGCATCAACCTGGAGTCCGGTCGGCATATCTATTACCTGATCTGGCTCGTCGTGCTCGGTGCGGTGATCTCTGTTCAGAATCTGCTTAATAGCCGGCCGGGGCGGGCGATTCGCGCATTGCGTGGCGGTGGCATGATGGCCGAGGCGATGGGCGTGAATACTGCATGGATGCGCGTCGTGATCTTCGTCTACGCGGCCGTGCTGGCGTCTGTTTCGGGCTTCCTGTACGCCCATCTGCAACGCGCGGTGAATCCGACGCCGTTCGGCCTGAACCACGGCATCGAGTTTCTATTCATGGCGGTAGTGGGGGGCGTGTCGCACGTGTGGGGCGCGGTCCTTGGCGCGGCGATCCTGACGTTGCTCCAGGACTATCTGCAAACGCTGCTGCCGAAGTTGCTGGGAGAAAACGGCAACTTCGAAGTGATCGTGTTCGGCATCCTGATGGTGTTGCTGCTGCAGTACGCCCGCCAAGGGGTCTGGCCATTCGTCGCGCGCTTTTTCCCGCGCGGTCCGCGCGCGCATCTGGCGGATCATGCGGAACCGTTGCCGCAGCGCAGCAAGCCGCAAGCCGGCGAAGATCTGCTGACCGTGAACAAGGCGCGCAAACAGTTCGGCGGTCTTGTCGCGGTCAACGATGTCAGCTTCGAGGTGAAAGCGGGGCAAATCATCGGGCTGATCGGGCCGAACGGCGCCGGTAAGTCGACGACCTTTAATCTGGTCACGGGTGTACTACAGGCGACCAGTGGCGAGATCACATTCCGCGGTGAGCGTATCGATTCGCTGAGTTCACGTGAAATCGTTAAACGTGGGATCGGCCGAACCTTCCAGCACGTCAAGCTCCTGCCGGGGATGACGGTGCTCGAGAATGTCGCGATCGGCGCGCATTTGCGCGGTCAGGCCGGTGTCTGGCGCAGTGTCGCACGCCTGAACGGTGCGGAAGAAGCGCGCTTGATGGCGGAGGCGGCTCGCCAGATTCGTCGCGTTGGGCTCGAACAGCATATGTACGATGAGGCTGGCAGTCTCGCGTTGGGCCAGCAGCGGATTCTCGAAATTGCTCGCGCTTTGTGCTGCGACCCGACGTTGTTGCTGTTGGATGAGCCCGCAGCCGGTTTGCGGTATCAGGAGAAGCTGCAGCTCGCTGATTTGTTGCGTCGCCTCAAAGCGGAAGGCATGAGCGTGCTGCTGGTGGAACACGACATGGACTTCGTGATGAATCTCACTGATCGGCTAGTCGTCATGGAGTTCGGGACGCGGATCGCGGAAGGTTTGCCGTTGGATGTGCAACAAGACCCGGCGGTGCTCGAAGCGTACCTGGGCGGGGTGGAGTGATGGAGAACACGATGAATGCTGCTGCACCGATTCTCGACGTGGACGGTCTGTCGGTCCGATACGGTAAGATCGAAGCGCTGCACGGCGCGGCGATCAAGGTGCGGGCCGGGCAGATTGTCTCGGTGATCGGCCCAAACGGCGCGGGCAAATCCACGTTGCTGAATGCGATCATGGGCGCGTTGCCGATGACAGGCCATGCGAAGGGCGCTGTCGTCTATCAGGGCGAAGACGTGAGCGCGGTGCCGGTCGAGAAGCGGGTCGCTCGCGGCATGTGTCTGGTGCCCGAAAAGCGCGAGCTTTTTGCATCGATGACGGTGGAGGACAACCTTGTCCTTGGGGCTTATCGGCGCAAGCGCGCGGGGGAGCGCAATTTTCTTGACCAGCTCGAGCCGGTTTTCAAGCTGTTTCCCCGACTGAAGGAGCGCCGCAAGCAGGCTGCCGGTACATTGTCCGGCGGTGAGCGGCAGATGCTGGCGGTGGGGCGTGCGCTGATGGGAAAGCCCGATCTGTTGATGCTCGATGAACCGAGTCTGGGTCTTGCGCCGCTAATCGTAAAAGAAATTTTCCACATCATTAGCGCGTTACGGCAGACCGGCGTGGCGACGCTGCTGATCGAGCAGAATGCGCGAGCCGCTTTGCAGATTTCCGACTACGGCTATGTTCTGGAGACTGGAGAGTTGGCGCTGGAAGGGCCTGCGGCGGATTTGGCGCAAAATCCACGCGTAATCGAAACCTATCTGGGGTTGGCTAAGAAAGTAGCGTAGGCGCGTATTTTTTAGCTAGTTGCAACAGATCCAAGCGGTGTGTTTCACGTGAAACACACCGCTTTTTTTATGCATGGCCATTCGGACGAAATTCGGGCCGAAACCGAACCCGTTATAATTCGCCCATACTTTTCCTTTAAGGCTCACGCGATGATCTGGCGTGAGATCCGCAATGCTCTTTCCCACAGAATTTGACGTCATCGTCGTTGGCGGCGGTCATGCCGGCACAGAAGCCGCGTTGGCCTCGGCGCGCATGGGCAATACGACGCTCCTGCTGACCCATAACATCGAAACCCTCGGCCAGATGAGCTGCAATCCGTCCATCGGCGGCATTGGTAAGGGCCACCTGGTCAAGGAAGTCGATGCGCTCGGCGGCGCCATGGCAGCCGCGACGGACGAGGGCGGGATTCAGTTCCGCATCCTGAATTCGTCGAAGGGCCCCGCAGTTCGGGCGACGCGCGCTCAGGCCGACCGTCTGCTGTACAAACAGGCAATCCGGCACCGGCTGGAGAACCAGCCGAACCTGTGGCTGTTCCAGCAGGCTGTCGACGATCTGATGGTGGAGGGTGATCGTGTCGTCGGCGCCGTGACGCAGGTGGGGATTCGTTTCCGCGCGCGGGCGGTGGTGTTGACGGCGGGGACGTTCCTCGACGGCAAGATTCACGTGGGTTTGAACAACTACACCGGCGGTCGCGCAGGCGATCCGGCTGCGGTTTCGCTTTCCGCACGGCTGAAGGAGCTGAAACTGCCGCAAGGCCGGCTCAAGACCGGTACGCCCCCGCGGATCGACGGTCGCACGATCGACTTTTCACAACTCGAAGAGCAGCCGGGCGGTCTGGACCCGGTGCCGGTGTTCTCGTTTCTCGGGCGCGTCGAGCAGCACCCGCGGCAAGTGCCGTGCTGGGTGACGCATACGAACGAGCGGACGCACGACATCATCCGTGGCGGGCTCGACCGGTCGCCGATGTATACGGGCGTCATCGAGGGCGTGGGGCCGCGCTACTGTCCGTCTATCGAGGATAAGATCCACCGCTTTGCATCAAAGGAATCGCACCAGATTTTCCTGGAACCGGAGGGGCTGACCACCAACGAGTTCTATCCGAACGGGATTTCTACGAGCCTGCCGTTCGACGTGCAGCTGGAATTGGTGCGTTCGATGCGCGGTCTGGAGCACGCCCATATCCTGCGGCCGGGCTATGCGATTGAGTACGATTATTTCGATCCACGCGGGTTGAAGGCTTCGCTGGAAACCAAGGTGATTAACGGACTCTTCTTCGCCGGCCAGATCAACGGCACGACCGGCTATGAAGAGGCGGCTGCGCAGGGCCTGCTGGCGGGCATCAACGCCGGTTTATACGTGCAGGGCAAGGAAGCGTGGTGTCCGCGTCGAGACCAGGCTTACCTCGGCGTACTGGTCGACGATCTGGTGACGCGCGGCGTGTCCGAGCCGTACCGGATGTTCACTAGCCGCGCCGAATATCGCCTGAGCCTGCGCGAAGACAATGCCGATATGCGTCTGACCGAGATCGGGCGGGAGCTTGGGGTAGTCGACGACGTTCGTTGGGACGCCTTTAGCCGCAAACGTGACGCTGTTTCACGTGAAACAGAGCGACTTCGCACGACGTGGGTCAATCCCAAGACGTTGCCTGCTGACGAAGCGACAACCTTGCTCGGCAAGCCGATCGACCATGAATACAGCCTTGCGGATCTGCTGCGTCGCCCGGGTGTGACCTACGATGGCGTTTGCGGGTTGCGCGCCGGCGCATGCGGCGCGCCCGAGATTCTCGCGGAAGACGATGTGCTACTCGCGCAGATCAAGGAACAGATCGAAATTGGTATCAAATATCAGGGCTATATCGACCGTCAAGCTGGTGAGATCGAGCGGAACGAAGCCCACGAAAGCACGCGCCTGCCCGAAGGGCTGGACTACGCGGAAGTCCGAGGCCTTTCGTTCGAAGCGCGTCAGAAGCTGACGCAATTCCGTCCTGAAACTATCGGCCAAGCATCGCGCATATCCGGCATCACGCCGGCCGCCATCTCCTTGCTGATGGTTCATCTGAAGCGCGGCTTGGGCCGTCGTTCGACGAAACCCGCCGAACCCGGCACCGATAACGCGCCGGTGACGCAATGACGGTGAGCCAGAAGGGCAGTACTCAGCAAGCGTTGGCGCCACTGCTGGTGGACGGTGTGCGCGAACTCGGCCTCGATTTGAGCGACGCGCAACTCGGCAAGCTGCTTGACTACATCGCGCTGCTGTCGAAATGGAATACCGTCTATAACCTGACGGCGATCCGCGATCCGGGGCAAATGCTGATCCAGCACATCCTCGATTCGCTGTCGATCGTGCCGCATCTCGCGCCGCGCGGCCCGTCGTCGGTGCTCGACGTGGGTTCGGGCGGCGGCCTGCCCGGTATCGTGCTGGCGATCGTTCTGTCTGATTGGACCGTCACTGTGAACGATATCGTTCATAAGAAGACGGCCTTCCAGGCGCAGGCGAAGGCCGAACTCGGCCTTGCGAACCTGTCGGTTGTGACTGGCCGCGTCGAGTCTTTGCGGCCGGGCGCCGAAGTACCGGCAAAGTTCGACGTAATCGTCTCGCGCGCATTCGCAGAGCTCGCGGATTTCGTTACACTGGCCCGTCACCTCGTTGCAGACCAGGGGGCGATCTGGGCGATGAAAGGCGTGAGGCCGGAGGGCGAAATCGAACGTTTGCCGGCGGGTGCCCACGCGGAACAGATCATCCGGCTGAAAGTACCGTCACTCGACGCCGAGCGGCACCTGATCAAGGTTCTGGTGGATGCCGACAATTGAGGCTGCCAGCCTCGGGTCGGCTCCAGTATCACCAGTGATTTTTTCTTCATCCAGCAGCAAAAGGGACACACCAACGATGGCAAAAATCTTCTGCGTTGCGAACCAGAAGGGTGGCGTCGGCAAGACGACCACCGCAGTCAATCTGGCGGCGAGCTTGGCAGCGCAGGGACAGCGAGTCCTTCTCATCGACCTGGACCCGCAAGGCAACGCCACGATGGGCAGTGGCATCGACAAGGCCGCATGCGCGAATACCGTCTACGAAGTGCTCGTCGATAACGTATCGGTGGCCGATGCGCGAATCCGTCCGGAAGCAGTCAGCTACGACGTACTGCCCGCGAACCGCGAACTCGCGGGCGCGGAGGTGGAACTCGTCAGCGTGCAAAACCGTGAACGTCAGTTGAAGGCCGCACTTGCGGCGGTCGAGAGCGAATACGATTTTGTGCTGATCGACTGCCCGCCGGCTTTGTCGTTGCTGACACTCAACGGCCTGTGCGCCGCACATGGCGTCGTGATTCCCATGCAGTGCGAGTATTTCGCGCTCGAAGGCCTGTCCGATCTGGTCAACACGATCAAACAGGTGCATGCCAACCTGAACCGGGACTTGAAGGTGATCGGCCTGCTGCGCGTGATGTTCGATCCGCGCATCACGTTGCAACAGCAAGTTTCAGATCAACTGAAAGAGCATTTCGGCGACAAGGTGTTCGACGCGGTCATCCCACGCAACGTACGTCTGGCCGAGGCGCCGAGCTATGGCTTGCCCGGCGTGGTATTCGACCGGGCATCGCGCGGCGCGCAGGCGTACGTGCAGTTCGGCGCGGAAATGATTGAGCGGGTGCGCGCGTTGAATGACGCCCCCCAGGCATCCTAAGTGGACCGAGGAAGCACGATGAACGCAGTAGCAAGAAAGAAGGGATTGGGCCGCGGTCTTGAGGCATTGCTCGGCGGCACCGCCGACATCACGGAAGCGGTGACGATCGACGGTGCGCCCAATGTGCTGCCGCTCAGCAAGATGCAGGCGGGCAAGTACCAGCCACGCACGCGAATGGACGAAGGCGCGTTGCAGGAACTGGCGGCCAGCATCCGCGCGCAGGGGCTGATGCAACCGATCCTCGTGCGTCCTGTGTCGGCGGACAGATACGAGATCATTGCGGGGGAGCGGCGTTTTCGTGCCGCGCGTCTCGCGGGTCTCGAAGAGGTGCCGGTATTGGTGAGGGATGTGCCAGACCAGGCCGCCGCCGCAATGGCGCTGATCGAAAATATTCAGCGCGAGGATCTGAATCCGCTGGAAGAAGCGCAGGGTATCCAGCGCTTGCTCGACGAATTCAATTTCACGCACGAGCAGGCGGCAGAGTCGGTGGGCCGTTCGCGCAGCGCCGTATCGAACTTATTGCGCTTGCTCAACCTCGCGTCGCCGGTGCAGACGATGCTGCTGGCCGGCGATCTGGACATGGGGCACGCCCGCGCGCTGCTGGCAGTCGATGGCGCCACGCAGATCACATTGGCCAATCAGGTGGTCAACAAGCGCATGTCCGTGCGTGAAACCGAAAAACTGGTGACGACGACGACCAAGGCCGCCCCAGCCGTCAAGGCGCGCGCGAATCCGGATGGCGGACGCGATACGCGGCGGCTTGAGGAAGAGCTGTCGGATCTGCTGTCGGCCACGGTCAAGATCAAGCTCGGTCGACGCGGCCGGGGACAGGTGCTGGTGGACTTCGGCGATCTGGATGCGCTGGAAGGTATTCTCGTTCGATTGCGTGGTAATGCCACTGCGTGAAGGGTGGATTGCGTACGAAGGGTGCTGAATAGGCTTGCGGCGGATTCGACGGTCGTACGTAAGCTATTTGGCGCACTTCAGCTGCGTGCCGTGGCGAGCGCGGTGTCGACGCGGTGCGTACGCCTGATCGGCCTGTTTGGTTGATTCGCACTCCACGTCAAATTTAGTCGGATTCCTAAACAAAAGTGACCGTCAGATAATAAGGAATCCGGATATATCAATGTGTCGCACGAATCCTGTGCGCGTCGGCGAGGCCGTGAGGCTGCGACGCGGGTGGGGGCGTGGGCCGGCTTTCGGCGACATCCTACGCGGTGCGTAGGATTCCGGCATCGCATTAGGCCTGCGCCACCGCAAGCGGGTGGAGTATGTCCTCACACGGCTCGGCGTCGCGTGGAGGGCAGGGCAGGGCACTGCACCGGTACGACATCGAATTCGCCTGGTACCGTGCGGCCAATTGTCCGCAGTTAACCATTAACTTGCATCGCGAACCTCTCGCACCGCCACGCTGCTTGTCTCTACCCGTCGGTGTGCAATCCCGCACGCAAAGATTGACGTTTGTTGTGTTTTCGACACGTCCGCCATAACGTCTGCGCGACCTATGATCTGGCGCAAACCTGCGCGATTCCAACTCGCCGTTTTGCCATCCCCCAGCCGCCTTACATTTGGCGTGTTTTCCCGTGGCAGAATGCCGTTCGCGGGCGACGAGGGCGCTTTTGATGCCGGTTATTGAACGGCCTAAAGTCTTGAATTGCCTGCAACTATCGCTTACAATCGCCCGGATTTAATTGCACGGCAACCCCGTAAGCGCAGCGAAAGCTCGCGAGCTGAACAAGACTTTCGGAACACTGCGATGGCGGTCAAAACGTCGAATCAAGCGCCGAAGAATGGGCCCGACGGACACCGCGCTGAACGCTCCGTTTCCGATTCGTCCACCGGCCAGCAAGTTACGCATGACGAGCCATGGGGCGTCGAGCAAGAAGATAACAATATCGTTCCGCTCACGCGGGCCGAGGCTGAAAAGCTGTTTGGTCCTAACGTGAGTCGTCCATCGCGCGTCACGCCTTTCAAGGTTGTGGTGGCGCAAATGGTTTTGTCCCTGGGTGCTACGCTGGTGTGGTGGCTGTTCTACAAGCCGCCGGGCGCTGCTGCGCTGTCCGCGTTCCTCGGGGGGGCGATTTGCTGGATCCCTGGCGCGCTGTTCGCGGCACGCCTTAGAACGCTGAGCGGCGCCGAGACAGTGATGAGCTGGATGATCGGCGAAGCGCTCAAGATGGGGACAACGATTGCGATGTTTGTAGCCATCGCTTTCTGGTATCACGACGTACGCTGGGTGCCGCTGCTCGTGACCTACCTCATCGCGCTCAAGACTTACTGGATCGCCTTGGCGTGGCGCTAAGGTAGCAGAAACAGTTAGCAGCAAAAAATTCAGGCTGGCGCGCAGCGCCGGCACCAGGTGTGCGGATATGACACGGTCCGCACCCGGCGTGTTCCCGCAATACAGCATTGCTGCGGGTACGGCTAAGACGATTTTCGACAATTTGGGTGGCTTTAACGATATGGCAGCTAGCGAAGGCACGCGCGCAATGGATCCGTCCGAGTACATCGCGCACCACTTGCAGAACTTTTCCACCGCGCACCAGACGTCGATTTTCGACATTCATGTGTGGAATCTGGACACCCTTTTCTGGTCGATCGTTTGCGGTCTGGCCACTATCTTCATTCTGCATCTCGCTGCCCGCAAGGCGACGTCCGGTGTGCCCGGCCGCTTCCAGTGCGCGATCGAAATGCTGGTCGAAATGGTCGAGGATCAATCGAAGTCGATGATCCACGGCACGCGCACCTTCATCGCGCCGCTGGCCCTGACCGTGTTCGTCTGGGTCGCGCTGATGAACTCGCTCGACTTTATCCCTGTCGACCTGCCGGGCCATGTGATTGGCTGGCTGGGTCTGTCCGAAGCCATCCCGCACCACCGCCTCGTGCCGACCGCCGACCTGAACGGCACGCTCGGCATCGCCCTCGGTGTGTTCGCGCTGATGATTTACTACAACTTCAAGATCAAGGGCGCAGGCGGCTTCGTGCATGAACTGCTGTCCGCTCCGTTCGGCGCGCATCCGCTGCTGTGGATCCCGAACCTTGCACTGAACATCATCGAGTTCGTCGCGAAGACGGTCTCGCTCGGCATGCGGCTGTTCGGCAACATGTACGCGGGCGAACTGTTGTTCCTGCTGATTGCCCTGCTCGGCAGCATCTGGAGCTTCGGCGCGGACACGACGGTGCTTGGCTTCATCGGCCACGTGATCGCCGGCACAGTGTGGTCAATCTTCCACATCCTGATCGTTCTGCTGCAGGCGTTCATTTTCATGATGCTGACGCTGGTGTACATCGGCCAGGCACACGACACGCACTAACCTGCGCCGTCAAAAAGAATCGCTTTAGGTTTTAAATCCCAGTTCCAACCAGTTCTAAAAGACTTTTCACAAAGGAGTGATCATGCAAGCTTTCATCGCCAACATCCAGGGTCTGACCGCCATCGGTATCGGCATCATCATCGGCCTGGGTGCAATCGGCGCCTGTATCGGTATCGGCCTGATGGGCGGCAAGTACATCGAAGCATGTGCTCGTCAGCCGGAATTGATGAACCCGCTGCAAACCAAGATGTTCCTGCTGGCTGGTCTGATCGATGCGGCGTTCCTGATTGGCGTTGGTGTGGCAATGCTGTTTGCGTTCGCGAACCCGCTGCTGTCGAAGCTGGCAGGCTGAGGTTCCTCGGAAGTTTGCGCCTGAGCTATAACTGGTAAAGGCGCAGGGCGGAACGGGCACTGGGGCGCTGATCGAATACAGAATCGATGAGCGCCTTGCCGTTTCACTTTCCGAACTAGCAACGTTTAAGGAAACACCGTGAATCTCAACGCAACCCTGTTTGCGCAAATGGTCGTGTTCCTGATCCTCGCGTGGTTCACGATGAAGTTCGTGTGGCCGCCGTTGATCAACGCCCTCGACGAGCGCTCGAAGAAGATTGCTGACGGTTTGTCGGCTGCTGAAAAGGGCAAGCAAGAACTTGAAGCTGCCCACAAGCGCGTCGACCAGGAACTCGCCCAGGCACGCAACGACGGTCAGCAACGTATCGCCGACGCGGAAAAGCGCGCGGTGGCAGTCGCTGACGAAATCAAGGCTCAGGCACAAGCTGAAGCCGCTCGCATCATCGCGCAAGCGAAGGCCGACGCGGACCAGCAAGTCGTCAAGGCGCGCGAAACGCTGCGCGGCGAAGTTGCTGCACTCGCTGTGAAGGGTGCCGAGCAGATCCTGAAGCGCGAAGTCGACCAGGCAGCTCACGCTGACCTGCTGAATCAACTGAAAGCCGAGCTCTGATCATGGCCGAACTTGCAACCATCGCCCGTCCGTACGCAGAAGCGCTGTTTGGCGTGGCCGAAGCTGGTGACATCGCCGCCTGGTCCACCCTCGTGCAGGAGCTGGCACAGGTTGCGCGTCTGCCCGAAGTGCTGTCGATCTCCTCGAGCCCGAAAGTAAGCCGCGCTCAGGTCAGCGAACTGCTGCTGGCCGCGGTCAAGTCGCCGCTCAGGGACAACGCGCAAGCGAAGAATCTGGTGCAAATGCTGGTGGACAACCATCGCCTGCAATTGCTGCCGGAAATCGCCGTGCAGTTCGAAGAGTTGAAGAACGCCCGCGAAGGGGCGGCCGATGTGCTGATCGTCAGCGCATTCCCGCTCGAAGGCGCGCAGTTGAACGAACTCGTCGCAAGTCTCGAACGCAAGTTCAAACGCAAGCTGAAGCCGACGGTCGAAGTCGACTCGTCGTTGATCGGCGGCGTGCGCGTGACGGTCGGCGACGAAGTGCTCGATACCTCGGTCCGCGCGCGGCTTGCCAGCATGCAGACGGCTCTGACGGCCTGAAGCGCTCAAGGCGCTGAAGCGGCTGGCACGCAACAGAATTGACTATCAGGAGCGAATAATGCAACTCAATCCCTCTGAGATCAGCGAGCTGATCAAGAGCCGGATCCAGGGCCTTGAAGCGAGCGCAGACGTTCGCAACCAGGGCACCGTGATCTCCGTGACCGACGGTATCGTGCGTATTCACGGCCTGTCGGAAGTGATGCAGGGCGAAATGCTCGAATTCCCGGGCAACACCTTCGGTCTCGCACTGAACCTCGAGCGCGACTCGGTCGGCGCCGTGATTCTGGGTGAGTACGAACACATTTCGGAAGGCGATATCGTCAAGACGACGGGCCGCATTCTCGAAGTGCCGGTGGGTCCGGAACTGCTCGGCCGCGTGGTCGACGCACTCGGCAACCCGATCGACGGCAAGGGCCCGATCAACGCGAAGAAGACCGACGCAATCGAAAAGATTGCGCCGGGCGTGATCTGGCGTAAGTCGGTGTCGGAACCGGTCCAGACCGGTCTGAAGTCGATCGACGCGATGGTGCCGGTTGGCCGTGGCCAGCGTGAGCTGATCATTGGCGACCGCCAGTGCGGCAAGACCGCAGTCGCAGTCGACGCGATCATCAACCAGAAGGGCAAGAACCTCTTCTGTATCTACGTCGCGATCGGCCAGAAGGCTTCGTCGATCATGAACGTGGTGCGTAAGCTGGAAGAAACCGGCGCGCTGGAATACACGATCGTCGTGGCCGCTTCGGCTTCGGAATCGGCTGCGATGCAGTACCTCGCGCCGTACGCGGGCTGCTCGATGGGCGAATACTTCCGCGACCGCGGTCAAGACGCGCTGATCGTTTATGACGATTTGACCAAGCAGGCTTGGGCATACCGTCAGATCTCGCTGCTGCTGCGCCGCCCGCCGGGCCGCGAAGCGTACCCGGGTGACGTGTTCTATCTGCACTCGCGTCTGCTGGAGCGTGCTGCTCGCGTCTCGGAAGAATACGTCGAGAAGTTCACGAACGGCGAAGTGAAGGGCAAGAGCGGTTCGCTGACGGCACTGCCGGTCATCGAAACGCAAGCAGGCGACGTGACCGCATTCGTTCCGACGAACGTGATCTCGATTACCGACGGCCAGATCTTCCTGGAAACCGACCTCTTCAACGCAGGTATCCGCCCGGCAATTAACGCCGGCGTGTCGGTGTCGCGCGTGGGTGGTGCGGCTCAGACGAAGGTCGTGAAGAAGCTGTCGGGCGGTATCCGTACCGACCTCGCGCAGTACCGTGAACTCGCAGCATTCGCGCAGTTCGCCTCGGACCTCGACGAAGCGACCCGTAAGCAGCTGGAGCGCGGCCGCCGCGTGACGGAACTGCTGAAGCAGCCGCAGTATCAGCCGCTGCAAGTGTGGGAACTGGCTGTTTCGCTGTTCGCAGCGAACAACGGCTACCTCGACGACCTCGAAGTCCCGCAAGTCCTGCCGTTCGAAAAGGGCCTGCGCGAACACCTGAAGTCGAGCCACGCTGACCTGGTCAAGCGCATCGAAGATACCAAGGAACTCTCGAAGGACGACGAAGGCCTGCTGCACACGGTCCTCAAAGACTTCAAGAAGTCCGGCGCTTATTGATCCGCGAGTGATCCGCAAGGCATAAACGGACCTTGAAGCGGAGCGGGCCGTATGTGAATGCCCCCGCGCCGCTTCGATCGCTTTGCATGGGACCCGAGTAAGTGCTAAAGCGCTAACTCGGGCCGACAAGGAGCAAGCAATGGCTGGAATGAAGGAAATTCGCGGCAAGATCAAGAGCGTGCAAAACACGCGCAAGATCACGAAAGCGATGGAGATGGTGGCCGCATCGAAGATGCGCCGCGCTCAGGAGCGCATGCGCGCTGCTCGCCCGTATGCCGACAAGGTCCGCGACATCGCTGCGCACATGAGCCGTGCGAACCCCGAGTATCGTCACCCGTTCATGGTGTCGAACGAAGGCGCGAAAGCGGCCGGCATCATCCTCGTCACGACCGACAAGGGTCTGTGCGGCGGGATGAACACCAACGTGCTGCGCGCGTCGATGCAGAAGTTCAAGGAACTGGAAGGCCAGGGCAAGACGTTCGAAGCAACTGCAATCGGCACCAAGGGTCTGGGTTTCCTGAACCGTTTGCGTGCCAAGGTGGTGTCGAACGTCGTGCATCTGGGCGACACGCCGCATCTGGAAAAGCTGATCGGCGCGGTGAAGGTGCAGCTCGACCTGTACTCGGAAGGCAAGGTTTCGGCCGTGTACCTGGCGTACACGCGCTTCGTCAACACGATGAAGCAGGAGCCGGTGATCGAGCAACTGCTGCCGCTGTCGGCAGACCAGTTCGAGCGCAAGGAAGAAGACGGCACGACGCCGAGCACGCAGTGGGACTACATCTACGAGCCGGATGCGCAGGCAGTGGTGGACGAACTGCTGGTGCGTTATGTCGAAGCGCTGGTCTATCAGGCCGTCGCGGAAAACATGGCGTCGGAGCAGTCGGCCCGGATGGTCGCGATGAAGGCCGCTTCGGACAACGCGAAGACGGTCATCAACGAACTGCAGCTCGTGTACAACAAGAGCCGTCAGGCCGCGATCACGAAAGAACTGTCGGAAATCGTCGGTGGCGCGGCGGCAGTCTGACCTTGACGGTCAGTCACGCCGCTTCGTGTGCGCCCGTGAGGCGCACCCCACCTTGGCGGCCCCATCGAAATTGCGCCTTTGCGCGAGTGAAGAATTGAGTATCTAAAGGAAAAGCGATGAGTACTACTGCTTTGGTAGAAGGCAAGATCGTACAGTGCATCGGCGCGGTGATCGACGTGGAATTCCCGCGTTCGGACATGCCGAAGATTTACGACGCGCTCATTCTCGAAGGTTCGGAACTGACCCTCGAAGTCCAGCAACAGCTGGGCGACGGCGTCGTCCGTACCATCTGTCTGGGAGCATCGGACGGTCTGCGCCGCGGCACGGTCGTGAAGAACACGGGCAAGCCGATCAGCGTGCCGGTCGGCAAGCCGACTCTCGGCCGGATCATGGACGTGCTGGGTCGCCCGATCGACGAAGCCGGCCCGATCAACTCGGACGTGGTTCGCGGTATTCACCAGAAGGCTCCGGCGTTCGACGAACTGTCGCCGTCGACCGAGCTGCTCGAAACCGGCATCAAGGTTATCGACCTGATCTGCCCGTTCGCTAAGGGCGGTAAGGTGGGTCTGTTCGGTGGCGCCGGCGTGGGCAAGACCGTGAACATGATGGAACTGATCAACAACATCGCCAAGGAACACGGTGGTTACTCCGTGTTCGCCGGTGTTGGCGAGCGTACCCGTGAAGGGAACGACTTCTATCACGAAATGAAGGACTCGAACGTTCTCGACAAGGTCGCGCTGGTGTACGGCCAGATGAACGAGCCGCCGGGCAACCGTCTGCGCGTCGCGCTGACCGGTCTGACGATGGCTGAGCACTTCCGTGACGAAGGCCTCGACGTGCTGTTCTTCGTCGACAACATCTACCGTTTCACGCTGGCAGGCACGGAAGTGTCGGCACTGCTCGGCCGTATGCCGTCGGCAGTGGGCTATCAGCCGACGCTGGCTGAAGAAATGGGCAAGCTGCAAGAGCGTATTACGTCGACCAAGACCGGCTCGATTACGTCGGTGCAGGCCGTGTACGTCCCTGCGGATGACTTGACCGACCCGTCGCCGGCTACGACCTTCGGCCACCTGGACGCGACCGTCGTGTTGTCGCGTGACATCGCTTCGCTGGGTATCTACCCGGCAGTCGACCCGCTTGATTCGACCTCGCGTCAGATCGACCCGAACGTGATCGGCGAAGAGCACTACTCGATCACGCGTGGCGTGCAGCAAACGCTGCAGCGCTACAAGGAATTGCGCGACATTATCGCGATTCTGGGCATGGACGAACTTGCGCCGGAAGACAAGCTCGCGGTTGCGCGCGCTCGTAAGATCCAGCGTTTCCTGTCGCAGCCGTTCCACGTCGCTGAAGTGTTCACGGGTTCGCCGGGTAAGTACGTGCCGCTGAAGGAAACGATCCGTGGCTTCAAGATGATCGTTGAAGGCGAATGCGACCACCTGCCGGAACAAGCGTTCTACATGGTCGGCACGATCGACGAAGCCTTCGAAAAGGCCAAGAAGATCCAGTAAGGGTCGGGTGTAACGAAGCGGGCGCCGGCCTCGTGCGTGTCGATATGGTTGCTGTATCGGAACGCAAAGCGGGCGCCTCTCACTACGCTCACCTCAGCCTTGCATGGGACGAGAGTCGGCGCTAAAGCGCTAACCCTCGTCGACAGGAGTCGACAGTTATGGCAACCATTAAAGTAGACGTCGTCAGCGCGGAAGAGCAGATCTTCTCGGGCCAGGCGAAGTTCGTCGCGCTGCCGGGCGAAGCGGGTGAACTCGGCATTTTGCCGGGCCACACGCCGCTCATCACGCGGATTCGTCCGGGTGCAGTGCGCATCGAAGCTGAGAACGGCGAAGAAGAGTTTGTGTTCGTCGCCGGCGGCATCCTCGAAGTCCAGCCGGGCGCAGTGACGGTTCTCGCCGACACCGCGATCCGTGGCAAGGATCTCGACGAAGCCAAGGCTGAAGATGCTCGCAAGCGTGCGGAAGAAGCGCTGCAAAACACGGGTTCGAACCTCGAATACGCCACCGCGCAAGCGGAACTGGCGTACGCGACGGCTCAGCTCGCTGCGATTCAGCGTCTGCGCAAGCTGCGTGGTCAGAACTAAGGCAGTACACGTATCAGAGAGAAAGCAGCCTTCGTGGCTGCTTTTTTTTGAGTACTGGTTGACGTTTACGGAAAGGTCAACAAAATCACGTGATCGAATCGACTGCAGGCCTTGTCGCGCAAAAGTCTGCGCGATGCGCTGCGGGTAAGACTTGATGCCGTAAGAGCGCATGCCGGTGGCACAATCGATTTCAAATTCATTTCAATCGGGCGAGCTTCCGCTCACGGAGACAACACCATGGCAACGCACGTGTCAGG
Source organism: Paraburkholderia sp. TE9906 (assembly GCF_056279605.1). Lineage (NCBI taxonomy): Bacteria > Pseudomonadati > Pseudomonadota > Betaproteobacteria > Burkholderiales > Burkholderiaceae > Paraburkholderia > Paraburkholderia sp. TE9906. The sequence goes on along the minus strand of NZ_JBWCCT010000008.1, from coordinate 184,404 downwards.
CGAAGGGGCATTCATCGAACCCAAAGACGGACTTTCGTATGTGCGCGGGTCGACCGAAATTCCGTTGAGCGAAGCGACCGTCGGCCAGTTTCTTCGCGACACGGCCCAGCGCTTCGCCGACCGCCCGGCCGTGGTGTTTCGCGAGCAGCGTATTCGCTGGACGTGGAAGGAATTTGCAGACGAAGTGGACGTGCTGGCGGCCGGCCTTCTCACACTCGGCATCGCGAAGGGCGACCGCGTCGGCATCTGGTCGCCGAACCGCGTGGAGTGGCTGCTCACCCAATTCGCGACCGCGCGGATCGGCGCGGTGCTGGTCAACATCAATCCGGCCTATCGACTCGCGGAACTCGAATACGCGTTGAACAAGGTCGGTTGCAAGGCGGTCATTGCCGCCGAGCGCTTCAAGACGTCGATGTACCTCGAGATGTTGCAGGAGCTTGCCCCCGAGCTGGCGACGCAGGTGCCGGGCGAACTTCATGCCGCACGGTTGCCGGAGTTGCGCTACGTGATTCGCATGTGCGACACCGAAACGCCTGGCATGATGTGCTTTTCCGAACTGATTGAACGGGGACGCGCGACGCTCGACACGGCGCAGCTCGAAGCCCTTGGCGCAACGCTGACATGCCATGAGCCGATCAATATTCAGTTCACGAGCGGCACGACGGGGAATCCGAAAGGCGCAACGCTAACCCATAGCAACGTGGTCAACAACGCGCGCTACATCGCGATGGCGATGCGGCTGACGGAGCAGGACGCCTTATGCATACCCGTCCCGCTGTACCACTGTTTTGGGATGGTGCTGTCGGTGCTGGCGTGCGTGTCGGTTGGCGCGAATATGGTGTTTCCAGGCGAGGGCTTCGACCCCGCCGCGACCCTCGTCGCCGTGGCCGAAGAAAAGTGCACCGCCTTGCATGGCGTGCCGACCATGTTCATCGCAGAACTCGATCACCCTGACTTCGCCAGCTACGACTTCTCGCAACTGCGCACCGGCATTATGGCGGGCTCGCCGTGCCCGATCGAAACGATGAAGAAGGTCGTCTCGAAGATGCATCTGAGCGAGATCACGATTGCGTACGGCATGACGGAAACCAGCCCGGTGTCGTTCCAGAGTTCGACGACCGACCCGCTCGACAAACGTACCACCACGGTGGGCCGCATTCAGCCGCATCTGGAAGTGAAGATCGTCGATCCGCTCGGTGAGATCGTGCCGGTGGGCGAGACCGGCGAGCTGTGCACGCGGGGCTACTCGGTGATGCAGGGCTACTGGGGCGACGAGGCGAAGACGCGCGAAAGCGTGATCGACGGCTGGATGCATACCGGCGATCTGGCAACGCTCGATGCCGAGGGCTACTGCAACATCGTGGGCCGATTGAAGGACATGCTGATTCGTGGAGGGGAAAACATCTATCCGCGTGAGATCGAAGAATTTCTGTTCCGCCACCCGAAAATTCAGAGCGTGCAGGTGTTCGGCGTACCCGACGCGAAGTACGGCGAGGAAGTCTGCGCGTGGGTCGTGCTGCGCTCGGGCGAACAGGCGAGCGCGGAAGAGATTCAGCAATTTTGCCAGGGGCAAATTGCGCACTACAAAGTGCCGAAGTACATCCGTTTCGTCGACGAACTGCCCATGACGGTGACTGGCAAAGTGCAGAAATTCATCATGCGCGAACGGATGATCAGCGAATTGAAGTTGCGGGAAGACAAGACAGCATAACGCCTGGGCAGAGCCGCGCTGGCAACTGTTGACAGCAAACCCCGTGCGGCGCGAAGAAAAGCCAGAACCGTTTGATGAGATTCGCGAACCCCTCTCCAATAGAAGCAAAGCCGGAGCAATGGATTACGCGCAAACGTTTGGCCAGACGAAAAAAAAGCGGGCCTGGAGCCCGCTAAAAACCACACGCTACGGGGTTAGCGCGAGGAGACCAAAGTTGGAGCAACTGAGACGGCGACCCTGCGCCGGCTACGACCCCAGCAGGGATGCCCCTTCTCAGGGCTTCGGCATAGGCCGACCGGCAAGTGCATCGTATCCGCTCACACCATGCACCCAGCCACATCCGTGTTGAAACCGTTGAGGCATTGTGGGCGAATTACTCTAGCGGCGCGGTAACAAAGTGTTTCAGGTTGTAACGCCCGCCAGATAAGGCGCTACGGGATTAATTGCCAGTTCGGAGCGTTCGAAACGTAATTTTTACTTATGACTGGCTCGCAATTTCATACGCATGATTGATGCTATTCGTGTCGCATATTGCGGCGCAAATGTTCAGTCGATTCCGCATGAAATGGTTGCATACGCACCTTTTACGGGAAAAATCTCCCGTGTTACAGGTGGTCTCAGGACGCAGGAAATTTAGTACATAAAACCGGGACTGAAGTGTTGCTTTGCAACACTTCAGTCTTTTTGAATCGGTCCTAAGGGGCCAATACACGAAATTAAGAATTTCGCGTCGTTGTTAAGAATTTGCTTAAATCGGGCCAACTTCGTTACACGATCGTGGCCGCCACCAGAACCAATTGGTACTGGCTGGTCGCCTATATTGCTGATTCACGCATCAAAGCGGGGCCGAGTGCTGCTTCATTTCAACCATTTATCCGAAATGGCCTGATATTCGCCAGTCGCCCGCGCAAGGTGCAGCCACTGGTCGACGTACTGCTGGACAGCTACATCGCCGCGCGGCAGCAGCCAGGCTTTCTCACCATACTGGAACGGTTTGTCCGGATGCACGGAGCAAAGACCGGGATTCAGCTTCTGCTGCAACAAGGTTTCCGACGCGTCCGTCACCATCACGTCGGCCTTCCCCGCGAGGATCTGCTTGAAAATCGTCACGTTGTCCGGATAGACGGTCAGGTTCGCCTGCGCAAAGTACTGCTTCGCGAAACGCTCGTTGGTGCCGCCCGGATTGACGATCACGCGGGTCGACGGCTGGTCGATTTGCGCGACAGTCTGATACTTGCTGACGTCGTCGCAGCGCACGATGGGCGTCTTGCCGTCGATCATGTAAGCCTGCGTGAAGAACGCGCGCTTTTGCCGCTCGAGCGTCGGCGACACCCCACCCACACCGATATCGCATTTCGCGACAAAGTCGTTCATCAGGTTCGACCATGTCGTTTTGACGAACTCCGCCTTCACGCCGAGCGATTTGGCGAGCGACTCCGTCATGTCGATGTCGATGCCTTCGAACTGGCCGTCCCCTTTGTAGAACGAATAGGGTTTGTAGTCACCGGTCGTGCAGGCGCGCAGCGTGCCGCGGCTGACAATCTCGTCGAGCCGGGACGGCGCAGCGCTACTGGTTTGCGCGCCGGCCACACCTGCGTGCATCAAAATACCGGCGACGCCGCCGAGGACGGCAAGTACTAGCTTGTTCATCGAGTCTCCTGGTTTTATGTATGTAATTGTCTGATAAGACGGTCCGATAGTAGCCCGGCGAAGCTGGCTTGAACATCGGCCATTCAGCCAGGGTGACATGCGGCAGGCGGCTACGGAAAACTGTCGCCACTGTCCAGCCGGACAGTTATTGGTCGCATCGGGCGCGATGGCGCGAGCGCGCTCCGGTAAAATGCCCCTTTGCCCTCAGTCGTACGAAACGTGGCCCATAAACTCCTGAACGACACCTTCCTGCGCGCGCTGCTGCGCCAGCCGACCGACTACACGCCGATCTGGCTGATGCGGCAGGCTGGTCGCTACCTGCCGGAATACAACGCCACGCGGGGTCGCGCGGGCAGTTTCCTTGGGCTTGCAAAAAGTCCGGCGTTCGCGACGGAAGTCACCCTTCAGCCGCTCGATCGTTATCCGCTCGACGCCGCGATCCTGTTCTCCGACATCCTGACCGTGCCCGACGCCATGGGTCTCGGACTGGAGTTCGTCACCGGCGAGGGGCCGAAATTCGCCCACCCGGTGCGCACGGAAGACGACGTCGCTCGCCTCGCGGTACCGGACATCGACGCCACGCTGCGCTATGTGACCGACGCCGTTCGCGAAATTCGGACCGCGCTCACGGACGCGCAAGGCCGCCAGCGCGTGCCGCTGATCGGTTTTTCGGGCAGCCCGTGGACTCTGGCCTGCTACATGGTCGAAGGCGGCGGGTCGGCGGACTTCCGCACCGTCAAGTCGATGCTTTACGCACGTCCGGATCTGATGCATCGGATTCTCGACGTCAACGCACGCTCGGTCGCCGCCTACCTGAACGCGCAGATCGAAGCCGGCGCGCAAGCCGTGATGATTTTCGACACGTGGGGCGGGGCGCTGGCGGACGGCGTGTATCAACGCTTTTCGCTGCAATACATCCAGCAGGTGGTGAGCCGCTTGAAGCGCGACCACGACGGCGAGAAAGTGCCGGTCATCACCTTCACGAAGGGCGGCGGTCTGTGGCTCGATGAGATCGCCGAGACCGGTGTGGATGCAGTCGGTCTCGACTGGACCGTGAACCTGAGCAAAGCCCGCGAGCGCGTGGGCGGCAAGGTCGCGCTCCAAGGCAATATCGACCCTTCGGTGCTGTTTGCGCCGCCGGCTGCGATTCGCATGGAAGCGCGTGCGGTGCTCGACAGTTTTGGCAATCATCCGGGCCACGTCTTCAATCTGGGGCACGGTATCTCGCAGTTCACGCCGCCGGAAAACGTCGCCGAACTGGTCGACGAAGTGCATCGTCACAGCCGCGCGATTCGCGGCGGCGCACATGCACTAACGTGAGGCCGTAATCGTTACCATTTTTGTTGCGATGCAGCGAAGTGGGCTCTGGGCCTAAGGGGGAAATTGCTGTCCATGGGCCGTCGCATGGCGGTCTCGTGATTGTCAAGACTTGACTTATGCACATTTGCCACGCTGCGGCGCAGTAGAAGCTTTCGTCGTGTCCTGACCCTTGCACAGTGCCTGCGCATTTGATCTAACCCTTGTCAGGCAAGGCTTTGACGGGTTTTCGACGAAATGTGCGGTACCCCACAGAAGGCCCTAGCAGCGCGGCTCGCGGCCCATCCGGGCGAAGTTCTCAACAAAGTTATCCACAGGCCAGCGGATCGATTGCAATTGTTCAGCGGAATCCAAAACTTAGCACTGTTATTGAAGTTTTACTTTAACTTCGATCGGCTCTCTGCTTGTCCAATGTGCGCGGCGAGGTGGCATCACGTCGCGGCAGCACTCCCACGCCGTGCTGCCGCGTGAGCGAGGTCTTCGTCCGCGTCGCGCTGGACCATCCGCTGCCGACCCTGTTCGACTACCGTTACGACGCATCTGAAGCCGTCGCGCCGGGCATGCTCGTCAGCGTGCCATTCGGCAAGCGGCATGTGGTCGGGCTCGTCTGCGAAGTGACCACTCACAGCGACGTGCCGGCGAACCGCCTGCGCTCGGTCAGCAGCATATGCACCGCGTGCCCGCCGGTGTCGGCGGAATGGTTGAAGCTGAGCGCCTTCGCCGCGGACTACTACCAGCGCGGTCTCGGGGAGGTAGCGTTGCCCGCGTTGCCGCAAGCGTTACGCGATGCGTCGCGCTGGTCGCGCCTGTTCGCACCGGAGGCGCGCTACAGCCTCACGCCTGAAGGCCGGGCCGCACTGCCCGACGCTCTGCCTGCTCGCGCGAGCGCCTTGCGAAAACTCGCGCAGTCGCTCGCCCACGCCGACTTCCTGCTGAGCGCCGACGCTCGCGCGCTCCACCCCAAAGCGCTTGCGAACCTCGAAGCGTGGCAAGCGCAGGGTTGGGTGGCGCTCGACATCATCGAGGCCGCCGAAGTGCAGGCCGCGCCTGCGTCGCCCGCCGCGCCTGCGCCCGTGCTCCCCACGCTCACGAACGAGCAGACGGCCGCCGTCGAAGCGATTCGTGACGCGGACGGCTTTGCTCCGTTCCTCCTCCACGGCGTGACGGGCAGTGGCAAGACCGAGGTGTATCTACGCGCGCTCGCCGAGATTCTTGCCGCGAAGCCTGACGCCCAGGCGCTTGTCCTCGTGCCGGAAATCAATCTGACGCCGCAATTCGAGGCGGCTTTCCGCGCGCGCTTCGCCGCGCTAAACGGCACGTCGATCGTGACGCTGCACAGCGGCCTCGCGGAAGGTGAACGCGCCCGCCACTGGTTCGCCGCGCATACCGGGCGCGCGCGCATCGTGCTCGGTACGCGCCTCGCGGTGCTGGCGTCGCTGCCGAAGCTCGCGATCATCGTCGTCGATGAGGAGCACGATCCGGCCTACAAGCAGCAGGAAGGTTTGCGCTATTCGGCGCGCGATCTGGCGATTTATCGGGCGAAGCAACTGGGCCTGCCGGTCGTGCTCGGTTCGGCGACGCCGTCGCTCGAAAGCTGGTGGCAGGCCGATCAGGGGCGCTACAAACGGCTCACCTTGTCGCGCCGGGCCGTAGCCGACGCCGTGTTGCCCACCGTCAGGCTGATCGATCTCGAAGAGGAGCGCCGGCGCGGGCGAGCGTCGGTGGAAGGCTTGTCGGGCCCGCTGATTGCCGCGCTCAGGGCGCGGCTCGAGCGTGGCGAGCAGAGCCTCGTGTTCCTGAACCGCCGTGGCTACGCGCCCCAACTCGCCTGCGATGCGTGCGGCTGGGTGGCGGGCTGTCCGCGCTGCAGCGCCTACGTCGTCCTGCACAAGCCGGAGCGCGCGCTGCGCTGTCACCACTGCGGTTGGGAGTCGCGCATTCCGCGCTCCTGTCCGGAGTGCGGCAACGTCGACATCGCGCCGATGGGGCGCGGCACGCAGCGCGTCGAGGAAACGCTGGCGAGCGCGGTGCCCGGCGCCCGCGTGCTGCGCATCGATGCGGACAGCACGCGCCGCAAAGGCAGCGCGCAGGCGCTGTTCTCCGATGTCCACGCGGGCGAGGTCGACATTCTCGTCGGCACGCAGATGATCGCGAAGGGGCACGACTTCCAGCGCGTGTCGCTGGTCGGCGTGCTCAATGCCGACACCGCGCTGTTCTCCCACGATTTCCGCGCGAGTGAGCGCCTGTTCGCGCAATTGATACAGGTGAGCGGCCGGGCGGGCCGAGCCGGTCTGCCCGGCGAAGTGCTCGTGCAGACGCGCTATCCGCGCCACGCGCTGTACCACGCGCTGGGCCGCCACGACTACGTCGGTTTCGCCAACTCGACGCTGGCCGAGCGGCGCGACGCGCACCTGCCGCCGTTCGTCTATCAGGCGTTGCTGCGCGCCGAGGGTCGTACGCTGGAGGCCGCGCTCGCCTTTCTGCAGCAGGCCGCCGCGGAGCTGACCGGCATCCCGGCCGCCGAGCGCGTGACCGTGTACGACGCCGTGCCGCTGACCATCGTCAAGGTGATGCACGTGCATCGCGCGCAACTGTTGATCGAAAGCGCGTCGCGCGCCGCACTGCAGGCCACGCTGCGCGCGTGGCAACCGCTGCTGCGCGGCCTGAAAGGCGTGCTGCGCTGGAATCTCGAAGTCGATCCCCTCGACATCTGACGCCGGCCGCCAGCCGGCGGCCCGCATTACTTCTTCAGGTCATATTCATAGAGCGAATGGTCGTTTCGTTTTGGGACGCCGCTCGCCTATATTCGCCGAATCGGCGCACATTCAGGCAAAACTCCAATATTCCCGCGCCGATGCACCTCAACTTCCTCGGGGCATTGTGATGAGCGACACCAACCAGACCGTGCCGAGCGGCGCGACGCCAGCCAGGCGCCAGGGCACGCACGGCGGCGGACTCCTGCTGACAGAAGACTGGCTGGCCGTGTGGGTCGGCCTGCTCGTGATCGTGATTGCCTGGGCGCTGTTCGCGTCGGGCAGCAGCATCAAGTGGCTGGCGGTCGCGCCGGCCAAATGGTCGAGCATCGGCCAGGCTGCGCAGGACCTCGGCACGCATCTGCCGAACTACGTCGCGTTGTTCATCGTGTTCGCGCTGCTGTTCGGCGCAAGTCTCGCGCTGCTGAAGCAGCGTGTCGGCGCATTCCTTGCGGCGTTCCTGATTCTCTTCATCGCCTCGGCGCTGATCTTTACGCTGGGCGCGTGGGTCAACGCGTCGAAGTACAACCTGGAGCCGCCGTTGGTGGCGCTCGCGCTCGGCTTGCTGATCTCGAATCTGTTCACCTTGCCCGACTGGTTTTCGGCGGGCTTGCGGGTCGAGTTTTACATCAAGGTCGGCATCGTGCTGCTCGGCGCGACGCTGCCGTTCACGCTTCTGGTGTGGGCCGGACCGGTGGCGGTCGCGCAGGCGACCATCGTGTCGCTCGTGACGTTCTTCGTAATCTTCTTTGCCGCCAGAGCGTTCGGACTCGACCGGCGCTTCGCCGCGGTGCTCGGCGTGGGCGGCGCGGTGTGCGGCGTGTCGGCGGCGATCGCGATTGCCGGCGCGGTGCGGGCCAAGCGCGAACAGGCGTCGGTGGCGATTACGCTGGTGGTGCTGTGGGCGATCGTGATGATCTTCGTGTTGCCGTTCGCGTCGCGCTCGCTCGGGCTATCCACCGCGGTCGCGGGTGCGTGGATCGGCACCTCCGAATTCGCCGACGCCGCCGGCATCGCCGCCGCACAGGCCTACGGCGACTTCGCGAAGCACGCGGGCGGCGCGATTGCCGGCGCGCCGGAGGCGTCGCTGCAGGCGTTCACGCTGATGAAGGTGGTGGGCCGCGATATCTGGATCGGCATCTGGGCGTTCGTGCTGGCGATCGTCGCGACGACGCGCTGGGAGTCGCAGGATAGCGGTGTCAAAGCGATGCCGAATGCGGGCGAGATCTGGGCGCGTTTTCCGAAATTCGTGATTGGCTTTGTCATCGCGTCCGCGTTGGTGACGTGGATCGCCAGTCACTATTCGCTGGCCGATTACCGCAAGATCGTCACACCCGAGTTCGTCGCGCCGATCACCATATTGCGCACCTGGGCGTTCACGTTCTGTTTCCTCAGCATCGGCCTGACGACGCGCCTGCGTTCGCTCTCGGCGACCGGCCTGAAGCCGTTCCTCGCGTTCACTGCGGGAGTGGTGGTCAATATCGTCATCGGCTACGTGCTGTCCGCGCATGTGTTCGCGGCGTACTGGAACAGTCTCGGGTGAGGCTCGTGACACACCGGGGCGAGCGCATCGACAGGACCGCGGACGCGCACCAGCCGGCGTGCGCGCCGCGCTGCGCCGACTGTCGGCACCGCGCCGAGGATCGGCATTCGCTCGAGCAAAGCATTCCGGGACTCGCGGTGTTCAGTTCGGGGTTCGGCGCGAGCGTCGCGGATAGCCGCCTGTGCCGCCGCCATGACCAGCTGGTTTCGCCGGGCGATGTCTGCGCGCAGTTCGAGCCGCGCCCGTCGCGTTGACGCGTGCGTCGACCTCGTTGTCGAGATTGAACCCGGCGACGCATGCTCGCCGACCCACGCTCCGCGGCGAACCGCGGCACTTCCTCAAACGCCTGACGCACGAGTCGACCTTGTCTTCAGCGCGACCCTCTGCGACGCAAGCTCGCCAATCCACGTTCAGCGGCGGCAAGCACCGCTTTTCCACTCAGTAGCCCGGCACGCCGCGCGTGCGACTCAGTCGTTCAAAGCGGCTCGCGTATCTCCCGAAGGTACGTGCGATGCCGCGCGCGCGCCTGCCTTCGAGGCGACGCGCTTGCTCGACCCCGCCGTCGCGCCACGAATGAACAGCACCGCGCAGGCCGCGCACATCGCCCAGATGCCCAATACCACCAGCCACTTTTCCATTTCGCCAGTCCTCAAAAACCCCGTATCGTTTTTTGCGTGCCCTCAGGCCGCGCGCTATGTCTCTATAACGGCGCGCCGGATCATTTGATAAGGGCAAATGCAAAAAGAATCACGCCAGGGAAAGTACTGAGCGCAACCGGGGTCGGCGCGAGTGGCACCGTCGGCCGGAAACCCCTGTCACATAAGGCTTTCATTAGGGTGCAACCTTTCTGTGGAATTGGTTGCACCTTTTTATTTGGAGGCGTACGATTCGCCCAACTTTTAGTCTTTCACCAGGCATTCATCTGGTATCCGAAGAAGGAAACATGGCTAGCACCACCCTTGGCGTCAAGGTCGACGACCTCCTGCGTTCCCGGCTGAAAGATGCCGCCACCCGCCTCGAACGCACTCCGCACTGGCTGATCAAGCAGGCGATCTTCGCGTATCTCGAGAAAATCGAGCACGGCCAGCTGCCGCCTGAATTGTCGGGCGCTAGCGGTTCGGCCGATCTGGCCGACGGCGCGGCGGTCGAACAGGAGGAAGACGGTGCGTCGCATCCGTTCCTCGAATTCGCGCAAAACGTGCAACCGCAATCGGTGCTGCGCGCGGCGATCACGGCCGCATACCGTCGTCCGGAGCCGGAGTGCGTGCCGTTCCTGCTGGGTCAGGCGCGCTTGCCGGCCAATCTCGCGGGCGACGTGCAGGCGATGGCCGGCAAACTGGTCGAAACGCTGCGCACCAAGAGCAAGGGCGGCGGCGTCGAAGGACTGATCCACGAATTCTCGCTGTCGAGCCAGGAAGGCGTGGCACTGATGTGCCTCGCCGAAGCGCTGCTGCGTATTCCCGATCGCGCAACCCGCGACGCGCTGATCCGCGACAAGATCAGCAAGGGCGACTGGAAATCGCACGTCGGCCAGGCGCCGTCGCTGTTCGTCAATGCCGCCACCTGGGGCTTGATGATCACCGGCAAGCTGGTGACGACCAATAGCGAAACGAGTCTGTCGTCGGCGCTGACGCGTTTGATCGGCAAGGGCGGCGAGCCGCTGATCCGCAAGGGCGTCGACATGGCGATGCGCCTGATGGGCGAGCAGTTCGTCACCGGCGAGAACATCTCCGAGGCGCTTGCCAACAGCCGCAAATACGAAGCGCGCGGCTTCCGCTACTCGTACGACATGCTTGGCGAAGCGGCCACCACCGAAGCCGACGCGCAGCGTTACTACGCGTCGTACGAACAGGCGATCCACGCGATCGGCAAGGCCGCCGGCGGCCGTGGCATCTACGAAGGCCCGGGCATCTCGATCAAGCTCTCGGCGCTGCATGCACGCTACTCGCGCTCGCAGCAGGAACGCACGATGAGCGAACTGCTGCCGCGCGTGCGCTCGCTCGCGATCCTCGCGCGCCGCTACGACATCGGCCTGAACATCGACGCCGAAGAAGCCGACCGCCTCGAAATCTCGCTCGACCTACTCGAAGCGCTGTGCTTCGATCCGGAGCTGGCCGGCTGGAACGGTATCGGCTTCGTGGTGCAGGCTTATCAGAAGCGCTGCCCGTTCGTGATCGAATACATCATCGATCTGGCGCGCCGCAGCCGTCACCGCATCATGGTGCGCCTCGTGAAGGGCGCGTACTGGGACACCGAAATCAAGCGCGCGCAAGTGGACGGTCTCGAAGGCTATCCGGTCTACACGCGCAAGATCTACACGGACGTGTCGTATCTCGCGTGCGCGAAGAAGCTGCTCGGCGCACCCGACGCGGTTTATCCGCAGTTCGCCACGCACAACGCGCACACGCTGTCGGCGATCTATCACCTCGCGGGCAACAACTATTACCCCGGCCAGTACGAGTTCCAGTGCCTGCACGGCATGGGCGAGCCGCTGTACGAGGAAGTGACCGGCCCGCTGTCCGCTGGCAAGTTGAACCGTCCGTGCCGCGTCTACGCGCCGGTCGGCACGCATGAGACGCTGCTCGCGTACCTCGTGCGCCGTCTGCTGGAAAACGGCGCGAACACGTCGTTCGTGAACCGCATCGCCGATGAAAACGTCGCGATCAAGGATCTGATCGCCGACCCGGTCGACGAAGCGTCGAAGATCGTGCCGCTCGGCGCGCCGCACGCGAAGATTCCGCTGCCGCGCAATCTGTACGGCGCCGAGCGCCTCAATTCGATGGGCCTCGATCTGTCGAACGAGCATCGCCTCGCATCGTTGTCGTCGGCGTTGCTGGCGAGCGCGCATCATCCGTGGCGCGCCGCGCCGATGCTCGAAGACAACGAGATCGCCGTGGCTACCGGTGGTGTGGCACGCGACGTGCGCAACCCGGCGGACCAGCGCGACCTGGTCGGCACGGTCGTCGAAGCGACGCGGGAGCACGTGAGCGCCGCGCTCGCGCATGCAGTGGCCGCGGCGCCGATCTGGCAAGCCACGCCCGTCGACGCACGGGCCGATTGCCTTGCGCGTGCCGCCGATCTGCTCGAAGCGCAGATGCACACGCTGATGGGCCTGGTGGTGCGTGAAGCCGGCAAGTCGTTGGCGAACGCGGTCGCGGAAATCCGCGAGGCGATCGACTTCCTGCGCTACTACTCCACGCAGATCCGCGACGAGTTCTCGAACGACACGCACCGTCCGCTGGGGCCTGTGGTCTGTATCAGCCCGTGGAATTTCCCGCTGGCGATTTTCATGGGCCAGGTGGCGGCGGCGCTCGCAGCCGGCAACACCGTGCTCGCGAAACCTGCTGAACAAACGCCGCTGATCGCCGCGCAAGCCGTGCGGATTCTGCGCGAAGCCGGCGTGCCGGCGGGCGCGGTGCAACTGCTGCCGGGCGATGGCGAAACGGTCGGCGCGGCGTTGGTGGCCGACCCGCGCACTCGTGCGGTGATGTTCACCGGCTCGACCGAAGTCGCGCGCCTGATCAACAAGACGCTGTCGAACCGGCTCGATCCGGACGGCAAACCGATTCCGCTGATCGCCGAAACCGGCGGCCAGAATGCGATGATCGTCGACTCGTCGGCGCTCGCCGAACAGGTGGTCGCGGACGTGCTGCAATCGTCATTCGACTCCGCCGGTCAACGGTGTTCCGCGCTGCGCGTTCTTTGTCTGCAAGACGACGTCGCGGATCGCACGCTCGAAATGCTGACGGGTGCGATGCGTGAACTGGCGGTGGGCAATCCGGATCGCCTGTCGATCGACGTTGGCCCTGTGATCGACCTCGACGCGAAACGCGGCATCGATGCGCACGTCGCGGCGATGCGTGAGAAAGGCCGCAAGGTCGAACAACTGCCGATGCCGGAAGGTTGCGCACAAGGCACCTTCGTGCCGCCGACGCTGATCGAACTCGATAGCATCGACGAACTGAAGCGCGAAGTGTTCGGCCCGGTGCTGCACGTGGTGCGTTATCGCCGAAGCCAGCTCGACAAGCTACTCGAACAGATCCGCACGACCGGCTATGGCCTGACGCTCGGCATCCATACGCGGATCGATGAAACGATCGCTCATGTGATCAGCCGCGCGCACGTCGGCAACATCTACGTGAACCGCAACGTGATCGGTGCGGTGGTGGGTGTGCAGCCGTTCGGCGGTGAAGGTCTGTCGGGCACGGGTCCGAAAGCGGGGGGCGCGCTGTATCTGCAGCGATTGCTCGCCACGCGTCCGGCGGGTTTGCCGAAGTCGCTCGCGAAGGCGTTGGTCGCGGAGGTACCGCAAGCCGCCGCAAACGGCGACAATCCGTCCGCTGCATTGACCGCGCTGCGTGACTGGCTGATCGCAGAACGCCAGCCGCAACTGGCCGCGCGCTGCGATGGTTATCTGTCGCATGTGCCGGCGGGCGCGACCGCAGTGTTGTCGGGGCCCACCGGCGAGCGCAATACCTACACGTTGGGCGCGCGCGGCACGGTGCTGTGTGTCGCGTCGACGGCGAGCGGTGCGCGCGTGCAGTTTGCCGCCGCGCTGGCTACGGGAAATCGTGCGCTGTTCGAAGGCGCGGCGGGTGAACAATTGGTGTCGCAACTGCCCGCGTCGCTGAAGTCGTACGCGAGCGTCAAGAAGAGCGCCGACACGCCGTTCGATGCCGTGCTGTTCGAAGGCGACAGCGACGAACTGCTGGCGCTGGTGAAGGAAGTCGCGAAACGTCCGGGGCCGATCGTCTCGGTGCAGGGCGTCGCGGCGCGGGCGCTCGAAAGCGGTGAAGAGGATTACGCGCTCGAGCGTCTGTTGACGGAACGCTCGGTCAGCGTGAATACGGCAGCAGCAGGCGGCAATGCGAATTTGATGACGATCGGTTGAGCGAACCTCATCGATCCCTTCACAAGAAAACGCCGGGCCGCTCCCAAGTTTTCCGCCCCGAAGGAAGTCCCCTTGGGGATTGCCCCCTCGGGGGGCCTGGCGCGAAGCGTCAGGTTTGGGGGCGCTCAGCAAAAACGGAAGCGGTACGGCGACCCCGATATCGCTCCATCTACACCTGGTACCAAGGAGAAGCTATGCAACACAAGATGAAACAGCTGGCAGGCGCAGCGCTGGTTGCGGCAATGTCGCTGGCGGGGACGGCCAACGCGCAATCGACGGAAGACGTGAAGGTGGGTTTCGCCGGTCCGATGACGGGCGCACAGGCTCACTACGGCAAGGACTTCCAGAACGGCATCACGCTGGCAGTGGAAGAGATGAACGCGACCAAGCCGGTGATCGGCGGCAAGCAGGTTCGCTTCGTGTTGGATTCGGCCGACGACCAGGCTGACCCGCGCACCGGCACGACCGTCGCGCAAAAGCTGGTGGACGACGGCATCAAGGGCATGCTCGGTCACTTCAATTCGGGCACCACGATCCCGGCTTCGCGCATCTACGCGAACGCAGGCATCCCGCAGATCGCGATGGCGACGGCGCCGGAATACACGCAGCAAGGCTTCAAGACCACGTTCCGCATGATGACGTCCGACACGCAGCAAGGCTCGGTCGCCGGCGCGTTCGCGGTCAAGAATCTGGGCATGAAGAAGATCGCGATCGTCGACGACCGCACGGCTTACGGCCAGGGTCTGGCAGATCAGTTCGAAAAGGCGGCGAAGGCGGCGGGCGCGACGATCGTCGATCGTGAATACACGAACGACAAGGCTGTCGATTTCAAGTCGATCCTGACCAAGCTCAAGTCCACGAACCCGGATCTGATCTACTACGGCGGCGCGGATTCGCAAGCGGCACCGATGGCCAAGCAGATGAAGCAGCTTGGCGTGAAGGCGCCGCTGATGGGTGGGGAGATGGTTCACACGCCGACCTTCATCAAGCTCGCGGGCGACGCGGCGAACGGCACGGTGGCGTCGCTTGCCGGCCTGCCGCTGGAAGAAATGCCGGGCGGCAAGGACTACGTCGCGAAGTACAAGAAGCGTTTCAACGAAGACGTGCAAACGTACTCGCCGTACGCTTACGACGGCGCAATGGCGATGTTTGCCGCGATGAAGACTGCAAACTCGACCGATCCGGCCAAGTACCTGCCGGTGCTCGCGAAGACCTCGATGCCGGCGGTGACGTCGTCGAACCTCGCGTATGACAGCCGCGGCGATCTGAAGAACGGCGGCATCACGCTGTACAAGGTGGTCGACGGCAAGTGGACCACGCTGCAAAGCGTGGGCGGGAAGTAAGCGGAGGTTGCTGCTTGCTTTGACGTCGGACGTCGGAAGAAACCCCGCTTCGGCGGGGTTTTTTTATGGGGCAGTTGTTCCGAACCTGCTCTTCACACAAGCCCCCTACTCCCCCCGCATTTTCCTCCCCTGCTCGCGAATCTGTTCCAACGTCGCGCCCGGCGTGCTCGCTTCCTGCGGCATGCGAATCTCGATCACCGCCGCGCGCTGCGCGTTCATCGCGCGTTGCAAGGCCGGCAGAAAATCCTCCGTCCGCTCCACCGTTTCGCCATGTGCGCCGAACG
This sequence comes from Paraburkholderia sp. TE9906, assembly GCF_056279605.1. Lineage (NCBI taxonomy): Bacteria > Pseudomonadati > Pseudomonadota > Betaproteobacteria > Burkholderiales > Burkholderiaceae > Paraburkholderia > Paraburkholderia sp. TE9906. The sequence goes on along the minus strand of NZ_JBWCCT010000008.1, from coordinate 168,912 downwards.
ACCGCGCGAACGCTGCAAAGTCCGGATTCGTGAGCCCGGTGCCGTGCACGCGGTTCGGATAGTGCCGCTCCTGGTGCATCCGGATCGTGCCGAAGTGGCTGTTGTTCACGACAATGAAAAGCACATGAAGGTCATACTGCATCGCCGTCGCGAGTTCCTGCGCGGCCATCATGAAGCAGCCGTCGCCGGCGAGCGCGACGACCGCCCGCTGCGGATACAGCGACTTCGCCGCGATTGCCGCCGGCACGCCGTAGCCCATCGCACCACTCGTCGGCGCGAGTTGCGAGCGATAGTGCCGATATGAAAAGTGCCGATGCAGCCACGTCGCGTAATTGCCCGCGCCGTTCGTGAGGATCGCGTCCTCCGGCAGATGCGCGCGCAACTGCTGAATCACTTCGCCCATTTGCACGTCGCCGGGAATCGGGCGCGGCTTGCGCCACTCGAGATACGCGCGATGCGCATCCTCGGCCGCACCGGCCCACGCCGGCTGGCCGGACGATGGCTGCAACGCCGCCAGCGCCGCAGCCAGTTCCGGCATGCCGGAGACGATCGGCAGATCCGCGACGTACACACGCCCCAACTCTTCCGCGCCCTGATGCACGTGCACGAGCGTCTGCTTCGTCTTCGGAATGTCGAGCAGCGTGTAGCCGTTCGTCGTCGCTTCGCCCATGCGCGGGCCAAGCACGAGCAACAGATCGGCATCGCGGATACGCTGCGCCAGCGCCGGATTGATGCCGAGGCCGACGTCGCCCGCGTAGTTCGGATGTTCGTTGTCGAGCGTGTCCTGAAAGCGGAACGCGAGGCCGATCGGCAGTTGCCAGTTCTCGACGAAGCGCCGCAAGTCCGCACATGCGGCCGGCGTCCAGCCGCTGCCGCCCGCGATCACCATGGGCCGCTGCGAGCCTTCGAGCAACTCACGCAGCTTGTCGATCTGCGCGGCCGACGGCGACGCCGCCACGCGTTGATAAGCCGGCACGCCGGCCACGGCATCGCATGCATCGCTCAACACGTCTTCCGGCAACGACAGCACGACGGGCCCCGGCCGACCTGAGGTCGCCGTGTGAAACGCGTGGCTCAGATATTCGGGAATGCGTTTCGGGTCGTCGATTTGCGCGACCCACTTCGCCATCTGGCCGAACATGCGCCGATAGTCGATTTCCTGGAAAGCCTCGCGGTCGAGATGCTCACGTGCGCATTGACCGATCAGCAGGATCATCGGTGTGGAATCCTGAAACGCGGTATGCACGCCGATCGACGCGTGCGTCGCGCCCGGCCCGCGCGTGACGAGCGCGACGCCCGGGCGGCCGGTCAGTTTGCCGACCGCCTCCGCCATGTTCGCCGCGGCGGCTTCGTGGCGGCACACAATGGTCTGGATGCGCCCGGTCTCGTCGTACAGCGAATCGAGCACAGCGAGAAAACTTTCCCCGGGAACGCAGAAAACGCGTTCGACGCCATGCGTGAGCAAAGCATCGACGACGAGACGCGCACCGGTCGTGCGAGCAAGGTTGGAATCTGAAACGGGAGCATTCGGCTGCGACATTGCGAAGAAGCCTCCAGGCAGTACGTGAGTGCGATCGGATAGTGCCGCATCGACGCCGCGTGAGGTGCGGGCCGGTGGGCGCTTCGACAGCTTACGCCGAGCGCGCGTGCGCTGTCATGGCGCAGCGCAACTGTCCTGTCCGACGAGGCGCGAACCTGAAGCGCAAAGAGCGTGAGCACGCAAAATGAAAAACGCGGGCCGTGGCCCGCGTCGTCATGTGCAATGAATGCGTGTGATCAACACTCGACGATATTCACCGCCAGCCCGCCCCGCGAGGTTTCCTTGTACTTGGTCTTCATATCCGCGCCGGTTTCGCGCATGGTCTTGATGACCGAATCGAGTGACACATAGTGGCTGCCGTCGCCGCGCAATGCCATGCGCGCCGCGTTGACCGCTTTCACCGACGCCATCGCGTTGCGTTCGATGCACGGAATCTGCACCATCCCGCCGACCGGATCGCAGGTCAGTCCAAGGTTATGTTCCATGCCGATTTCCGCGGCGTTCTCGACCTGCTTCGGCGTGCCGCCCATCACGGCGGCAAGCGCGCCTGCCGCCATCGAGCAGGCCACGCCCACCTCGCCCTGGCAGCCCACTTCCGCGCCGGAAATCGAGGCGTTCAGCTTGTACAGAATGCCGATGGCCGCTGCCGTCATCAGGAAGTCGATCACGCCCTGCTGGTTCGAGCCCGGCATGAAGCGCGTGTAGTAATGCAGCACGGCCGGAATGATGCCGGCGGCGCCGTTGGTCGGCGCGGTGACGACGCGGCCGCCCGCGGCGTTTTCTTCGTTGACCGCGATTGCGTAGAGATTGATCCAGTCGATCATCGACAACGGATCACGCAGCGCGAGTTCAGGATTGCCGGACAGCGCGCGATACAGCTGCGGCGCGCGACGCTTCACCTGAAAAGGCCCGGGCAAGTTGCCATCGGCGTCGGGGTTGTTGATGCCGCAGCCGCGCGCGACGCACGATTGCATCACGTCCCAGATTTTCAGCAAGCCGGCGCGCGTTTCTTCTTCGGTATGCCACACGCGCTCGTTGTCCCACATCAACTGAGCGATGCTCTTGCCGGTCGACGCGCACAGCGCGAGCAATTCATTGCCGGTGCGAAACGAGTGCGGCAATTGATCGACGGCGCTCAGCACTTTCGTGTTCGGCGCGCCGGCCGTCACCACGAAGCCGCCGCCCACCGACAGATAGGTCGACGCGCGTAGCGTCTCGCCTTGTGCATCGAACGCGTGCAACTTCAGCCCGTTCGGATGCTCGGCCAACGCCTGGCGATAAAACGAAATGTGATCCTTCTGCACGAACGGCACTTCGTGTGTGCCGAGCAGCGGCAGCTTGCGCGACACCCGCACCGCGTCGAGACGTTGCGCGATAGTGTCCGGGTCGACGGTGTCGGGCGCGTCACCCATCAGGCCGAGCATCACGCCGCGATCCGTGCCGTGGCCCTTGCCGGTCGCGCCGAGCGATCCGTACAGATCTACCTTCACCGACGCGGTTGCGTCCAGCAGTCCGTCGCGTTCGAGCCCTTGAACGAACATCAGCGCCGCGCGCATCGGCCCGACCGTATGCGAACTGGACGGACCAATGCCGATTTTGAAGAGATCGAACACGCTGACTGCCATTGACTGCTCCCTGCTGATAAGTAGATGTTAGCGCGCCGGCAGCGGCAAGCACACGGCGAGCCACGCGGGTGGCGTCGGTGCGAGCTGTAGCGCGATTGGCGTAAAGCGTCCGTCGAGACGCGCGGCCAGGTGAAACAGTTCCGTTGCGTTCTTCGGGTCCCATGGACCCGAGTAGCCAGGCAAGCCGGCCTCGCGACGTTTTGCATCGAACGGGACGCTCGAATGCACGAATTCTTCATGCTTCTGACTGCCGGACGCGAACGGCGCCAGCCAGTTGAGCGCGGCCAGCAGCGTGGCGCCGTTGGCGCCTTTCTCCTGCAGCCAGTTGCGGTTGTGGCGGCGCGCGGCAAGCGCGGCCATCACGAGCGGCTGCAAATCGTAGGTGACGTAGTGCAGCGCGTCGCGTTCGCTGAAGTCGACGGTCGCGCCGTCCGGCGCGATGTTGTCGCCGATATGCTCGACGAACAGACGCTGCGCCGCGGTGATCATCTTGCGGTTGTCGAGCGTGAACGCCGCCATCGCGATCAGCTTGATCCGGTGGCTTTGCCAATTGTTGCGGAACGTGCCTTTCAGCGGCCGCGGCTGGGCGTCGATCTGCGCGATGTAACCGTTCGCGAGCTTCGTCAGGAACGCCATTGCCGCGTTGCGCGTCTTCACGGGCAACGCGCTCGCGGTCATGTCGTACGCGAGGATCAGCCCTTCGAAATGGGTTTCGTCGATCGGATTGAAACTCGGCTGATAAGTCGTGACCCACGCGTACAGCAGGCGGTCGACGAGCTTCAGAAACCGGTCGTCGCTGGTCGCACGCCAGGCGAGCGCGGCGTCGCGCAGCAGATCGAGATCCTTCTCCGCTTCGACGCTCTGATCGTAGATGCCCTCGTGCGGCAGCGTGCCCTCGGTATGCAGCTTCGCGAGCGCATGCGGCTGCGCGTTCAGATGCGTTTGCACGTTGCTCACGAGCGCCTTCACGCCGGGATCGGCGTTGGTGCGCTCGCTGGTCTGCAACGCGGGCGCCGCACAGAAATTCATCGCGGCCTGCGCTTGCCGCAGCGGCAGCAGCGCCGCCGCGCCCGCCAGCATCAAGACGCACGTTTGCCGCCACGGGCGGGCTCGCGTCGCTGCGGCCCCGCTTTGCATCGATCGCACCTTTCGCGCCATGCGAAACTCCTCGTTAGGCTGATTCGGTGTGTGATGTTAGCCGTTTGCGGCCACGAGCGACAGAAGCCCGGGTGGAACCGCGCACCGCCCTGCCGCCCGTTCGGACAGAGGGCGATGCGCCGTGCGCTTACTCGTAGTCGGCGATCGGCACGCAGGAGCAGAACAGATTGCGGTCGCCGTACACGTTGTCCGCACGGCCGACCGGCGGCCAGTACTTCTTCGCGATCAACGTGGGCAGCGGATACGCGGCGGTTTCGCGTGCATACGCATGCTTCCAGTCGTCGGCGATCACCACGGCAGCGGTGTGCGGCGCGTGCTTCAGCGGATTGTCCTCACGATCCGAGCGGCCTTCTTCGACCGCGCGAATTTCGTCGCGGATCGCGATCATCGCTTCGATGAAGCGGTCGAGTTCTTCCTTCGATTCCGATTCGGTCGGCTCGACCATCAACGTACCCGGCACCGGGAAGCTCATCGTCGGCGCGTGGAAACCGTAGTCGGCGAGGCGCTTGGCGACGTCGTCCACGGTGATGCCGCTGGTTTCCTTCAACGGACGCAGATCGAGAATGCACTCGTGCGCGACCAGTCCGCCCGGGCCCGAATACAGCACCGGATAGTGCGGCGCGAGTTTGTTCGCGAGGTAGTTCGCGTTGAGGATCGCGGTTTCGGTGGCGGCGGTCAGGTTCTTCGCGCCCATCATCGCGATGTACATCCACGAGATCGGCAGGATCGATGCGGAGCCGTACGGTGTGCCCGACACCGCGCCGATACCGTTCGGCGCGCGCTCATAGCCCGACGAGATCTGGTTCGGCAGGAACTGCGCGAGGTGCGCCCCGACCGCGACCGGACCGACGCCTGGTCCGCCGCCGCCGTGCGGAATGCAGAAGGTCTTGTGCAGGTTCAGGTGCGAGACGTCGCCGCCGAACTGGCCCGGCGCGCACAGACCGACCATCGCGTTCATGTTCGCGCCGTCCACGTACACCTGGCCGCCGTGCGCATGCACGATCTCGCAGATTTCGCGCACGTTCGCTTCGAACACGCCGTGCGTGGACGGATACGTGATCATGATCGCCGCGAGCTTGTCGGCGTGCTGAGCGGCCTTCTTCTTCAGGTCTTCGATATCGACATTGCCTTGCGCGTCGCAGGCGACCACCACGACCTGCATACCGGCCATCTGCGCCGATGCCGGGTTCGTGCCGTGCGCCGAAGCGGGAATCAGGCAGACGTTGCGATGCGCTTCGCCGCGCGACGCGTGATACGCGTGGATGATCAGGAGACCCGCGTACTCGCCTTGCGAGCCGGCATTCGGTTGCAGCGAAACGGCGGCATAACCGGTTGCGGCGACCAGCATCTCTTCGAGCTGATCGATCATTTCGCGGTAGCCGACGGTTTGCTCGGCCGGCGCGAACGGATGGATCTGGCCGAATTCGGGCCACGTGACCGGCAGCATTTCCGAGGTCGCGTTCAGCTTCATCGTGCACGAGCCGAGCGGGATCATCGAGCGGTCGAGCGCGAGGTCCTTGTCCGACAGACTGCGCAGATAGCGCAGCATTTCCGTCTCCGAATGATGACGGTTGAACACGTGGTGCGTGAGGTACGCGCTGGTGCGCTCGAGCGCAGCCGGTACCGAGGCGGTGTTCGAAGCAGCCATCGCGGCGTCGAGCGCGTCGACTTGCGGCACCTCGCTCGCGAAGGCGGCTTGCGCGAAGACCGCGAGCAGATCGGCCAGATCGTGGCGCGTCGTGGTTTCGTCGATCGACAGGCCCACTTGCGTCGCGCTCACGCGGCGCAGGTTGATGCGCCTCGCGGTGGCGGCGTCGAGCAGCGCTTGCGTGCGCGCGCCGGTGTCGAACGTGAGCGTGTCGAAGAAGGTTTCGTTGACGAGCGTGTAGCCGAGCTGCTTCGCGCCTTCGGCGAGCAGCGCGGCGATGCGGTTCACGCGCAGCGCGATGGTCTTCAGACCGTGCGGGCCGTGATAGACCGCGTACATGCTGGCCATGATCGCGAGCAGCGCTTGCGCGGTACACACGTTCGAGGTGGCCTTCTCGCGGCGGATATGTTGTTCGCGCGTTTGCAGCGCGAGACGCAGCGCGGGGTTGCCTTGCGCATCGACGGTCACGCCGACGAGACGCCCCGGCATCTGACGCTTGAATTCGTCGCGCACCGCGAGATAGGCGGCATGCGGGCCGCCAAAACCGACCGGTACGCCGAAGCGCTGCGTATTGCCGACGGCCACGTCCGCGCCCCATTCGCCCGGCGGCGTAAGCACGGTCAGTGCGAGCAGGTCGGCGGCGACCACCACGTGGCCGCCCGCTGCGTGGATCGCTTCGGTCAGCGCGCGGTAGTCGCGCACGTCGCCGTTCACGCCCGGGTATTGCAGCAGCACGCCGAATGCGTTCGAGTTCGCGGCTTCAGCGGCGGGTCCGACTTTCACTTCGATGCCGACCGGCGTGGCGCGCGTCTTCACCACTTCGATGGTTTGCGGCAGCACGTCGTCGGCGACGAAGAACACGTTCGACTTCGGCTTGCCCACACGTTGCAGCAGCGTCATCGCTTCGGCGGCGGCGGTGGCTTCGTCGAGCAGCGACGCGTTCGAGATCGCGAGACCCGTCAGGTCGACGATCATCTGCTGGAAGTTCAACAGCGCTTCCAGACGGCCTTGCGAAATTTCCGGCTGATACGGCGTGTACGCGGTGTACCACGCCGGATTTTCCAGCACGTTGCGCAGGATCACCGTCGGGGTGTGCGCGTTGTAATAGCCCTGCCCGATATACGAGCGGAACACCTGGTTCTTGTCCGCGAGTTCGCGCAGCGCGGCGAGGGCTTCGGCCTCGCTCTTCGGTTGCGCGAAGGGACCGAGCGGCAGCGTTTCGGTGCGGCGGATCGTCTTCGGAATCACGGCGTCGATCAGCGCGGCGCGCGAGGCGAAGCCGAGGGCTTCGAGCAGCGCTTCCTGGTCGGCGGAATCCGGGCCGATATGCCGTTCGGCGAAGGCGTCATGCACTTCGAGCGCGGCGAGCGAGAGAGGAGTGCGGTTCATCAGACGATCCGGGTGTTCGAGCTTCATGGGTGTTCCTGGCGGTGCGGCTATCCCTGGGCTTCGAGAGGGACGCGCCGCACCTGGCGGGTTAAACGTAAAGGTGAATCAGATCAGGCGCCGATCGACTTCGTGTACGCGTCGGCGTCGATCAGGCGATCTTGCGTCGCGTCGGCGGCCGGCTTGATCTTGAAGAGCCAGCTTTCGTACGGCATGCTGTTGACCGAGTCGGGCGAGTCGGCCACGGCCGAGTTCGCTTCGATGATCTCGCCCGAGACCGGCGCGTAGATGTCGGAAGCGGCCTTCACCGATTCGATCACGGCAACGGTGTCGCCCGCCGTCACGGTCTTACCCAGTTGCTGGACTTCGAAGAAGACGATGTCGCCGAGCGCTTCCTGCGCGTGGTCGGTGATGCCGACCGTCAGCGTGCCGTCCGCTTCGGTGCGGACCCATTCGTGCGATTCGGTGTATTTGAGGTCGGCCGGGATGCTCATCGGATGCTCCTGTGCGGTGTGATTCGGTATTGGCTTAAAAAGAGGGGGCGTGCGCGCGGCTGCTTAAACGGCCAGCACCTTGCCGTTGCGCACGAATGGCAGTTTTACCACGCTTGCGGGAACGGCCTTGTCTCGAATCTGGACGTGAACGGTGTCGCCCGGCTGCACGCCCTTGGGCACGCGCGCGAAGGCGATCGATTCCTGCATCGTCGGGGAAAAAGTGCCGCTGGTGATTTCGCCTTCGCCCTGCGGCGTGAGGACTTTCTGATGCGCGCGCAGCACACCTGCCGCCTTGCCGTTTTCCTTCAGCAGGATCAGACCGACGAATGCTGCCTTCGAACCGTCGGCTTCGAGCTTGCCCTTGCCGACGAAGTCGCGCGGCGAGGTCAGATCGACGGTCCAGGCGAGGCCGGCGTCGAGCGGCGAGACGTTGTCGTCCATATCCTGGCCGTACAGGTTCATGCCGGCTTCGAGGCGCAGCGTGTCGCGCGCGCCGAGGCCGGCCGGGCGCACGCCTTGCGCGTGCAGCGCGTTCCATAGCGCCTCTACGTGGTCCGCCGGCACGATGATCTCGAAACCGTCTTCGCCGGTGTAGCCGGTGCGCGCGACGGTCAGTTCGCCGAACGGCGTGCCTTCGACGCGCGCCGCGTTGAACGGCTTCAGAGCTTCGGTGGCGGCGCGTGCGGCGGGCACCGTTTGCCAGACTTTCTCGCGCGCGTTCGGGCCTTGCACGGCGACGATCGCGAAGTCGCGGCGCGGCGTGATGGTCAGGCCGAAGCCGCCGTCGGCGTTGAGCTGGCCGAACCAGGCGATGTCTTTCTCGGCGGTGCCGGCGTTGACGACCACGCGGAAGTGGTCTTCGCTGAAGTAATAGACGATCAGATCGTCGATCACGCCGCCGTTCGGGTTCAGCAGACAGGAATAGAGCGCGCGGCCGGGCGTTTGCAGCTTGCCGACGTTATTGGCCAGCGCGTATTCGAAGAAAGCGCGCACGCGCTCGCCGGTGAAGTCGACCACGCACATGTGCGAGACATCGAACATGCCGGCGTCGGTGCGCACGGCGCGGTGTTCGTCGATCTGCGAGCCGTAGTTGACGGGCATGTCCCAGCCGCCGAAATCGACCATGCGGGCATTGAGCGCACGATGGGTGGCGTTGAGCGGGGTGTGTTTGAGTTCGGTCATGGGGCCTCGGGCGTCTCGCGAAACAAAAAAGGCCATGCGGCGCTACGCCTCGCGGCAAGGTGCCTGCGAGCGTGGTTCTGCATGACCCCTCTGTCCTCGATACCTGAGAGATTGCGCGACCGTGAACGTTGCTCCGCCACGATGACACGCGCGCCCCTTCGGTGGGCAGCCTGCCCGAATCTGCGTGATGTTGCCAAAACGCAGATGGCTACTGCCGCTCTCCAGAGTGCGAAAAACCGCTGCCTTGAGGTTGCTTCTGGCGAGGGTTTTTCGACGCGGTCGGTCCTTTTGCCTGAGAGTTTGCGGGTGTGCCCCTTCGGCGGCGCGGCCTGCGATATTCGGCGGCCAGCGCGCTCTCCCGACGCGTGCGGCGAATGTACGCGACGGCCGGGGGCTTGTCAAATAGAGGCTGGCGGCCTGTAGGGGGGGCGGCTGCGGTACGCGTCGGCGAAAAAAACGCGGGCCAGGTTGCCCGCGCTGGGCTGCGCACCGGTGCTGCTTCGATGACGGAACCGGCTTACTCGCCGATCGCGTGAGCCGCGTTGTCCAGCTCCTGATTCAGCACGCGCTGTTCGTCGGCGGTGAGGCCGCCGCCGTGTTGCGCGGCCATGTCGTGCGCTTCCTGGCGGATCACGTCCAGCCGATGATGCAGGGATGCGCCTTGCGGCGGCGGGTAGTCGCCCTGATTCACCCGTTTGTCGATGCGGCGGCCGAGATTGTCGATCCGGCCTTCGACCTGACGCAGACGCTGATCCGCGATCTGCTGCTGGGTGGGGTGTGGCGTCGGCGCGGGCGGCGGAGTCACCACGCAGGCGGCGAGAGAACTGAGCAGGGCGCCTGCTGCAATGGCGCGGGTGATACGAGGCATAGACTCTCCGGAAGTCGTTGTCGTGAAGATGCTACTCAGGTAGCAACGAATGAGCGCGGCCGTGCGCTGACCGGGGAGCGGGCAGAGTTGTAACGTTATGTTCCTTTCGGAGACGTCGGGTTTCTGCCCGCGCGAGCCCGGCGGCTCGTGCGGTTTTAGGTACACAAGCCGTCGCGCCGCGCGCTCGAATGGCTCAGCGAATGCGCTCGAACGGCAAGCGCAAGCCTTCTTCCGAGCTGCGCGCCGCGAGCTCGATGATGGTCATCACGTCGACCGCATCCTGAGCCGTGACAGGGAATGCGACGCCGTGCTGGATGGCGTCCGCCACCGCGATATAGAACCCGGCGTAGTCGCCATTGCGCGTCGGCACTTCGCGCTCGACTTCCTGGCCGCCTTCCTGCACGCGCAGCAAGCCTGCGGTATTGCCGGCGCCGAAGCCTTCGTCGCCGGGCCGCAGGCCTGCTTTCAGCTGGTCTTCCTGCGTGTCGAGCCCGTGTTTCACATAGCTGCCGCGCGTGCCGTGGATCGCAAAGCGCGGCGCGACCAGCGCGGTCAGCGCGCTCGCGTGCAGCACCACCTCGAACTCGCCGTAGCCGAGCTGGATGTGCACGTAGTCCGGCGCGCTCGCCTGGTCGCGATGCGTGCGCACCGTCGCCGAGACCGTCTGCGGGGCGCCGAAGAGCGCCAACGCCTGGTCGATCAGATGCGGCCCGAGGTCGAACAGCAGGCCGCCGCCGCGCGACGCCTCTTCGCGCCAGCGCTGCCGCACTTCCGGCCGGAAGCGGTCGAAATGCGATTCGTACTGCGTGACGCGCCCCAGTTCCACGCGGGCGAGCAGATCGCGCACGGTCAGAAAATCGCCGTCCCAGCGGCGGTTGTGGAACGGCATGAACAGCTTGCCCCGCGCGAGCGCGATGTTGGCAAGCGTGTGGGCGTCGGCGGCGCTCAGCGTGACCGGCTTGTCGACCACCACGTGCTTGCCGGCTTCCAGGGTGCGGCGTGCGAGGTCGAAGTGCGTGTCGTTGGGCGTGGCGATCACGACGCAATCGATGTCGTCGAGCGCCAGCAGCGCGTCGAGGTCGGCCACGACTTTCGCGTGCGGATAGTCGGCCTGCGCGCGTTCGGGCTGGCTCGTCGCGATGGCGGCGACGCTTGCGCGTCCGCAATGTGCGATCACCGGCGCATGAAAGGTCGCGCCAGCAAAACCGTAACCCATCAATCCAATATTTAGCGATCCGGGCATGCGTGTCTTCCTGCAAAAACGGCGCGCCGCTTTGCCACCGCGGCGACGGCGCGCAACACCGTAATTGTGGCATGTCCTGAAGGCGCACCGTCAGCGTCGTCGCGGTGAATTGTCGGGGGGCGCTTTGGGCCGGCCCGGGTGCCGGTCGCGGCTAACCGCCGGGGCATCCGTCGCGGCGTCCATGGCAGACATCCGTGTTAACATCGCTCCTCTCGCGCGAAACCGCGCCGGACCGGAATACCCTCGCACCCCTGCGGGCGCCCGTTCCAGCCGACGCTGCCGCGCAGCATGCCCCCGGGCCTCCCGCCGGCGATTTCACGCCGGCGTGCCCTCGACCACCGCTTCTAACCGCATCACCCATCCACAGACGATGTCCGCAGGCCTGAACCCCGCTCAAAATGAAGCGGTCCGCTATCTTGACGGTCCGTGTCTCGTGCTCGCCGGCGCAGGCAGCGGCAAGACGCGCGTGATCACGCAGAAAATCGCGCACCTGATCGAAGCGAAAGGCTTCGAGCCGCGCCACATCGCCGCCGTCACGTTCACGAACAAGGCCGCGGCCGAAATGCGCGAGCGCGTCGGCAAGCTGCTCGAAGGCAAGACGCTCACGACGCCCGGCAAGGAAGGCCGCAAGGTGCCCGTCAATCAGTTGACGGTGTGCACGTTCCACTCGCTCGGCGTGCAGATCCTGCGGCAGGAAGCGGAACACGTCGGCCTGAAGCCGCAGTTCTCGATCATGGATTCGGACGACTGCTTCGGCATGATCCAGGAGCAGGTCGGTTCGACGGACAAGGGCTTCATCCGCAAGATCCAGTCGATCATCTCGCTGTGGAAGAACGGCCTGATCATGCCCGAGGAGGCGATTGCGATCGCCGCGAACGAGGACGAGCATCAGGCCGCGATCGTCTACCGCAACTACGTGGCGACGCTGCACGCGTATCAGGCGGTCGATTTCGACGACCTGATCCGCCTGCCCGCCGAACTGTTCGCGAAGAACGAGCAGGTGCGCGAGCGCTGGCAGAACAAGCTGCGTTACCTGCTGATCGACGAGTACCAGGACACCAACGCGTGCCAGTACGAACTGGTGAAGCTCCTCGCGGGCAAGCGCGCGGCGTTCACGGCAGTCGGCGACGACGACCAGGCGATCTACGGCTGGCGCGGCGCGACGCTCGAAAATCTCGGCCAGCTCAGCAAGGATTTTCCGAAGCTGCATCTGATCAAGCTGGAACAGAATTACCGCTCGACGGTGCGTATTCTGACCGCCGCGAACAACGTGATCGCGAACAATCCGAAGCTGTTCGAAAAGAAGCTGTGGTCCGAACACGGCATGGGCGACACGATCACCGTCACGGGCTGCAACGACGAAGAGCACGAGGCGGAGTCCGTGGTGTTCCGCCTGTCCGCGCACAAGTTCGAGCGGCGCGCGAATTTCCGCGATTACGCCATCCTGTATCGCGGTAATTTCCAGGCGCGCATTTTCGAACAGGTGCTGCGTCGCGAGCGGATTCCGTATGTGCTGTCCGGCGGCCAGTCGTTCTTCGACAAGGCCGAGATCAAGGACATCTGCGCGTATCTGCGTCTGATCGCCAACGCCAATGACGACCCCGCGTTCATCCGCGCGATCACCACGCCGCGCCGCGGCGTCGGCAATACGACGCTCGAAGCGCTCGGCTCGTTTGCCGGCCAGGCGAAGGTGTCGCTGTTCGAGGCGGTGTACATGGGCGGCATCGAGGCGCGCTTGTCGCCGCGTCAGATCGAACCGATGCGCGTGTTCTGCGACTTCATGCAGCGCCTCACCGATCGCGCCGAGAAGGACGCGGCCGGCACGCTGCTCGACGAACTGATGGACGCGATCCACTACGAAGCGTATCTGTACGACGCGTTCGACGAACGTCAGGCGCAGGCCAAATGGCAGAACGTGCTGGAGTTCATGGAGTGGCTCAAGCGCAAGGGCACCAAGGCCGAGCCGGAGGGCGCCGCCAACAGTGACGCGACCGGCTACGACACCGCCGACGGTTTCGGCGACACCGGCAAGAATCTTCTCGGCCTGATCCAGACCGTCGCGTTGATGTCGATGCTCGAAGGCCGCGAGGAAGATCCGGATGCGGTGCGGCTTTCGACTGTGCATGCGTCGAAGGGGCTGGAGTATCCGCACGTGTTTCTGGTGGGCGTCGAGGAAGGCATCATGCCGCATCGCGGCGGCCCCGACGACGAACCGATCGACGACGCGCGCATCGAAGAAGAGCGCCGGCTGATGTACGTCGCGATCACGCGGGCGCAGCGCAGTTTGCATCTGAACTGGTGCAAGAAGCGCAAGCGCGCGCGAGAGACGGTGGTGTGCGAGCCGTCTCGCTTTATCCCAGAAATGCTGCTCGACGATGCGCCGCCGCCGACGCCCGAAGAAGCGCCGATGTCGCCGAAAGACCGGCTCGCGAGTTTGAAGGCGCTGTTGCAGAAGCCTTGAGGAAGCACGCGTAGCCTGGCGCGGTGCGTGCTGTGCTGCTTCGCGCTGCTTTATCGCATTCGTCGCGTTCGTCGGTTCGTAAGACCCTGTGCATGGCAAGTGCTTCGGCAGTTTTCCGAGCGCTTGAGCTAGAGTGGCGCGGCTCGTCGGCCGAATGTCGGCGGGCGTGAATGGGAGATCGCCCGCATGACCTTGCCGCCGCTCGCACCGTATCGCCGCGCACTCGACATTTATATCGACGCGAAAGACAACACCCGCGCCCAACGCATCGCCGAAGCGTTCGCGGCGGACGCGGTGCTTACCATTTCACTGGCGACATCGGCGATCGCGTTTCCGGCTCGCACCGTCGGCAGCGACGCGATCGCGAAAACGCTCGTCACCGATTTCGGCGCGCAATACTCGCGATGCCGGACTTACTACGTGTGCGATTCGCTTGACGTGCAAGCCGGCGTGATCGACGCGCTGCCCTGGCTGGTGGTGATGCGTGAGACGGCGAGCGGGGCATTGCGCGTCGGCCACGGCGTGTATCGATGGACCTTCGACGAGACGCCGGTCGTCACCTCTTTCGACATCCATATCGCCCGCATGGACGTGGTGCCCGATGCCGACGGCGCATTGCTCGACGCATTGCAGGCGAGCCTGGACTATCCTTGGCTCGCGCCCGCTGCGTTGCACGCGGGTTTCACGGCCCTCGCTCGCAGCACGCCGGCATTGGCCTTTGCCGACGCGTTCAGCCGTCCCGCGTGGGCGCCGGACCCGCACCATCGGTGCCTGACACAGGCATAAGCGCATCGCGCATAAAAAAATCCCTGCATCGCATCACCGCGCGTGCAGGGATTTTTTGTTTAGCGGCCAACGCCGCGAGCGGCGTCTCGAAAGCCTTACTTCACCGCGCTGACCATGTAGTCGACGGCGGCCTTCACATCGGCATCCGACGCGCTCGAACCGCCTTTCGGCGGCATCGCGCCCTTGCCGTGCAGCGCGTAGTTGTAGACCGTGTCCATCGGCTCCTTCAGGCGCGGCGCCCAGGCTTCCTTGTCGCCGAATTTCGGCGCGTTGAGTACGCCCGCCGCGTGACACGCCTGGCAGACCTGCTGATACAACGCCTTGCCGGCTTGCGACGCATCCGCGCTTTGGGCGGCGCCGGCTGCCGGTGCCGCGGCTTGCGGGACGCTCGCCATCGCGGCCATGGCCGCGGCGGCTTGAGCCTGGGCCGCACCCGCGTCCGAAGCGCCCGCCGGCGCGGCTGCCGCGGCCGCACCAGAGGCCGCCGCCGCGCCTGCGGCCGGCGGCGCCGGTTCGGGGAAGCTCGCGCCGGAATTGTTCGCCATGTAGGCCACCGCGCGGGCGATTTCGAAGTCGCTGTAGTCATCCGGGCTGGTGCCGCCGCGCGGGGGCATCGCGCCCTTGCCCGCGAGCGCCGTGTGCCAGAGCGTGTCGAAGCCCTGCGCGATGCGCGGCGCCCAGTCGGCGGTATTGGTGAATTTCGGCGCGCCCGCCGTGCCCGCCGCGTGACATGCGGAGCAAACGGCTTTATAGACTTCTTCGCCGCTCCTGTAGACGCGCGGCGCACTGGCGTCGCGAATTTCGACCTGGGCTAGCGGCTTGATGCGGGCGGTGACTTCGGCTTCGGAGAGAGAGTCGGTGCCGGCGCCGGTACGTGTCGAATTATCGACATAAACCGCCAGCAGAACGATGATGACGATCGGCACAGCAAACCCGGCGATGATCGCGGCGACAAGTTGCGCTGGGGTTTTGATCGGGGCTCCGTGTGGTGCTTCGCTCATGCTTGTCTCGTCTCCGTGGGTATGTGAGCGGTACAGCGTGACGGCAACTTCTTGTTCTATATCAGCCACGGACGATTATAGACGCAAGATTTCGACGGCGGCGAGGGCGGCGGCGGGCTGTTCAGCAGGCGTTTACCCGGAGCGCAAGGAGCGGCCGGAAGGGCCCGGAGCCTGCCATATCGGCCGTCCGGTGGACGGTGTGGCCGAAACCGGGTATCCTTGCGGTCTCGCTTTGGCGTCGCATCCGTTCTGGTTGCCGCGCTTTCGTGTTGAAGCGCCCGTAGCTCAATGGATAGAGTACTGCCCTCCGAAGGCAGGGGTTGCTGGTTCGATCCCAGCCGGGCGCACCAAATCTGGCCGAAATTTCGGCACTGGTTCTCCTCGTTTCATCTCCCCCGTCTCTACTGCATCCTCGAGTTCGTCGCATATCGCAGTCGTCGATCTGGCGTGACCTCAGTTCCATCGACTCGCATTTCCACATTCGCAGTCCCCGCCGTCCTATCCACGACGCGAAAATTCAACGCGCGTCGTTGCCGCTGTCATGTCAGCACAAGCTTGTTGAAAGCGGCGCCTGCGATTAGAATCCCCCGGTCACTGGGGAGTAGCCTTCCTTCATCCTTTGAAGGAGAGCGCGTCAACATACTTGGCCTGCGGGTCATGGCGCGTTCGACCGGTTCGGTTTGGCGAGACCATTGTCGTACTGCCTCGTTCTGGTCGGACGGGTGGCGGTGCGTCATTGGTTCGTCACATACGTCCGACCGTGGAGTTGCCCTGTGAATCACCGTAGGTTTGCGTCAAGCGCCCCGACATATTCCCCGCATGCTTTCGCATCGGCTCATCATCCAGCGAGCAGCCGTGCTTTCGACGCATGCGCCGGGAGCCTTGCATGACCGGTTTGCTTGTCGAACTCGCCATCATGCTGCTCGTCATTCTGGTGGCAGCCGAACTCTTCACCAATGCGCTCGAACATCTCGGCGAACGTCTGAAAATCTCCGAAGGTGTGACTGGCTCGCTGTTCGCGGCTGTCGGCACCGCGCTGCCGGAAACGCTCGTGCCGCTGCTTGCTATCGCGGGCAGCTCGAGCGATAAGACCGTCAACCATGAAATCGGCGTCGGCGCGATTCTCGGTGCGCCGCTGATGCTCTCCACGCTGTCCACGTTTCTGATGACGCTCGCCATTCTTGGCGCGCGCGGGGTCAAGGGCTGGGTCGCGCCGGAGCGCACCGGCTTCACGCGGGACCTCAACTATTTCCTGTGCGCGTTCGTGCTGGCGGCCGCCGCGATGTACGTGCCGCACGAGCAGATGATCGTGCGCGCGCTCTTCAGCGTCGCGCTGGTGGGTGTCTACGTGACTTACGTGGTGATGACGTTTCGCGCGTCGAATCAGCTCGTCGACGCCGGGCACGGCACCGAAGCGCCCGGCAAGATGCTGCTGTCGCGTCTCGGCTTGCCGACCAATTTCGCGACCATCGTGCTGCAACTGATCGTGGCCGTCGCGTTGTTGGTGTGGGGGGCGGAGGGGTTCATCCACGGCGTGCGGGGGGTGTCGCAAGCGGTGGGCGTGTCGCCGCTGCTGTTGTCGCTGCTGATCATTCCGATCGCCACGGAGTTGCCGGAGAAGGTCAACAGCATCCTGTGGATCCGGCGCGGCAAGGACACGCTCGCGTTTGGCAACATCACCGGTGCGATGGTCTTTCAGGGGACGCTGCTGCCGGCGATCGGCATTCTGCTGACGCCGTGGACGCCGCGTATCGAAGTGGTGACTGGCATCGTCATTACGTTGGCCGCGGCCGCGTGGCTGCGTATCAATGTGCGTGAGCGCGGTGTGCAGGTGTGGGCGTTGCTGGTGTGTGGCGTGCTCTACGCCGCGTATCTGGCGGTGACGCTGACGCGTTGACCGGAGCGGGCACGCGAGTCGGCCGGTTTCAGTGCTCCATCCGATGAGTGTCGCTGCGGCCAGACCAAGGCTCGATGCCATCGGGAGTGGGTCGACTGTTAGCGGCCTTGACCGGTCGTTAACGGCGGCAATCTGGCGGGCTTGAGGCCCGCATTTGCAACCTGCTTGCGCAATCCGGCGTGCCGATGTTTTCGTCTGCCGAATCGACGAATATGCGTGTTGTCCCCATAAAGTTTTTCCTGGACGGGCCGTTACCACAAACAAGGCGGGCGGCAAACGAACATAGCTGCCTCGTTCGCTGATGCCTTGATCAATATGGCATGTAACGGGCTGACGGCCCCAACAGGAGAATTTTCATGCTCGGAATTAACAGCAACATCAACTCGCTGGTTGCACAGCAGAACCTGACCGGCTCGGGCAGCGCACTGTCGCAAGCAATCACGCGTCTGTCGTCGGGCAAGCGCATCAACAGCGCAGCGGACGACGCAGCAGGCCTAGCCATCTCGAACATCATGCAGACCCAGATCAACGGTCTGACGCAAGGTGTGTCGAACTCGAACGACGGCGTGTCGATGGTGCAAACCGCATCGAGCGGCCTCTCGTCGCTGACGAGCAGCCTGCAACGTATCCGCCAGCTCGCGACGCAAGCGTCGAACGGCAGCATGACCGATACCGATCGCGCGGCGCTGCAACAGGAAGTGGCGCAGCAAATCTCGGAAGTGAACCGTATCGCGTCGCAAACGACGTACAACGGCATGAACGTCCTCGACGGCTCGTTGGGCAGTACGTCGTTCCAGGTCGGCGCAAACGTCGGTCAGTCGATCTCGCTGAATCTCTCGCAGTCGATGTCCGCTGCTTCGATTGGCGGCGGGGTTCCGGCAGCCGGCAACACGCTCGGCTCGTTCTCGGTCTCGCTGGATAACACGGGCGCTGCTGCGGCGGCTCCGGGCATCACGTCGATCACGGCTTCGTGGGATTCCTCCAAGAACGCGGTCTCGTACACGGACCAGAACGGCAACGCTATCACCGACGCGTCCACGATTTCCTACTACACGGCAACTACGGGGGGCACGATCCCGGCTGCAGCGGGCGATCCTTCGGATACGCTCACGGTTGCTGCCAACGCCAACGCTACTATCACGCAGATCAACGTGCTTGCCGACGGTAATGGCGGCTTCACCCTCACGGACCAGAATGGCCAGGCCTTGAATGTCACTGCTGCTACCAACATCTTCGCGAGCGCAACTACTGCTCCTGCTACGGACGCCAACGGCAATACCACGATGAGTGGCGAAACCGGCGCGCAGATGGTGGCCGACATCGAAGCGGTCACGGACGCTGGCGTCACGACTGACGCGAATGTCGTGGCTGCGGACAAGGTTACAGCCGCAGTGGGCACGACCATCGACAAGCTGACCACGTCGAGCTCGGTTTCGCAGATCGACATCTCGACCAAGGACGGTGCTTCGGCAGCAATGCTGACCATCGACAACGCGCTGAGCGCTGTCAACAACCTGCAAGCGACGCTCGGCGCGGCGCAGAACCGCTTCACCGCAATCAGCACGACGCAGCAGGCCCAGTCGACCGACCTGTCGTCGGCACAATCGTCGATCCAGGACGCCGACTTCGCGCAAGAAACGGCTAACCTGAGCAAGGCGCAAGTGCTGCAACAAGCCGGTATCTCGGTGCTGTCGCAAGCGAACTCGCAACCGCAGCAGATCCTGAAGCTCCTGCAGTAATCGGCTTCATGTAGCAGCGCAACGCGTGCCGCCCGCCCCACCCGGCGCGTGGGACGCAAAACCATCGGGAGGCCTGCCTCCCGATTACCGCTTTCAGATCTGAATCGATTCACACGGAATCGCCGAAACACGGAGCCCGTCCATGTCCACCGTATCCTCGACCGCAAGTTCGATCGCCAGCACCGTCGCCGCCACTACCGCCGCGAGCAACGCCGCGCTGCAAGCAGCAGCGCAATCGATCATCAGCGGTTCGACCAATTCGTCGATGGACGTGAATTCGCTCGTGACGGCACTCGTCAACTCCAAGATCGCCGGCCAGGCCGCAACGCTCGCCGCAGAGCAGACGACCGACAACACCCAGATTTCCGCCTACGGCACGCTCTCGGCGGCACTGTCCGCGCTGCAAGCCGGACTGACCTCTCTCTCGGACGGCACTGCCGTGAACGACTTCACGGCGACGATGAGCGGCACAGGCACAGGCACCGGCATCACGGCCACGGCGGCCAGTGGCGCGGTAGCGGGTACATATTCGATTGACGTCGCCCAGGTGGCGACGGCGCAGGTGCTGACGTCGAGCGGCTATGACGCGAAGACCGCGCTCGCCTCCGGATCGAGCACGATGACGCTCTCCGTGGGTGGCAAGAGCACGACGATTTCGCTCGACAACTCCAATAGCACGGTCTCTGGCATCGCGGCGGCGATCAACGGCGCGAGCAACAACCCGGGTGTTTCCGCGACCGTCGTCAACGGCGCGGACGGCGCCCACCTCGTGTTGCACTCGACCTCGACCGGTTCCGCGGGCGCGATCAGCGTGCAGATCAGCGACTCGAATGCGAGCGACGCACTGAACAATCTCGCCGTGTCGAGCAACAACGGCACGTCGTTGACCGGTACGTCGAGCGCCACCAGCGCGCAGCTCGCGGCCAATCAGTCGACGCTCGACGACGGCTCGGGAACGGGCGTCAAAAGCACGTCCTACTGGACCCAGACGACGGCCGCGCAGGACGCCTATTTCACGATCGACGGCACAGGCGTCACCAGTTCGACAAACACCGTGACTTCCGCACTGTCCGGCATCACGCTGAACCTCTCGGCCGCTTCGGTCGACACGACTGGTTCCGCGCCCCAGACACTGACGGTCGCCCAGGATACCACCTCGCAGGCGAACACGATCAACCAGTTCGTGACGCTGTACAACACGCTCGTCACGACGATGGGCGCGCTGACCGCGTACAGCTCGACTGCGACATCGCAGGGCGCGCTGCTCGGCGACTCGACTCTGAACATGGTGCAGAACCAGCTGGCCTCCATCGTCTCGACCGGTGTCAAAAACGGCAACTCGACGACGAGCCTTGCTTCGATCGGTATCACGCTGAATGCGGACGGCTCCCTCGCGGTCGACGACGACACACTGAACAGCGCACTGAAGAACAACCAGTCGACGGTGGCCTCGCTGTTCAACTCCACCAACGGCGTCGCGGAGCAGTTGAACACCAACATCACGAGCTATCTGTCGGATAGCGGCGTCATCAAGACGCGCACCGATGCGCTCAACGCGGACCTGACCAACCTCACGACGCAACAGACGTCACTGACGAACTATCAGACGCAGCTCACCAGCACGTACAACGCGCAGTTCACCGCGCTCAACACGCTGATGGCGACGATGAACAGTAACTCGCAATATCTGACGCAACTCTTCGGCGGCACGAACAGCGCCGGTGCGCTGTCAGACAACAAGAACTGAGCGCAGCAGAGAGACTTCACATGGAATTCGCGACACGCATCGATCGCATCTGGGAACTCACCAAGTCCATCGAACAGGCAGCGGCTGTCGCCGAGTGGGAAAAGGCGGCGGAGTTCGCGAGCGAGCGCTCGCCGCTCCTCATGTCGCTCTCCGCATCGCAAGCGGGCGCCGCGCTCGATGTGCTCAGGCAGGTTCACGAGATCGATACCCGGATCGCCGCAGAGGCGCAGTTGGCTCAGGGCGAATTGCAGACTGAATATCGGATGGCCATGCAGGCAACGCGTCAGGCGAACCAGTATCAACGCGTCGCGCAATTCTGAAGCCAGCGGTGAAGCGGGGGGCTTAAAAATACTGGGCCGGTTGCTGGCTGATCCGTTCGATGCGCTGCAGCTGATCCAAAGTGGGCGTATTCTCATTCGCTCGCCCGTTATCGATCGTGGAGAAAGCATGCAAAAGCGCAGGATTGGCCGTTCCGAATTGCAGGTCGCGCCGCTTATGTTCGGCGGCAATGTATTTGGCTGGACCGCCGATGAAGCCGCTTCGTTTTCGATTCTCGATGCGTTCGTCGATGCCGGACTCGATTTCATCGATACCGCCGATGTCTATTCGGCCTGGGTGCCCGGCAATCAGGGCGGCGAGTCCGAGACGATCCTCGGCAAGTGGTTCCGGCGGAGCGGCAAGCGCGAGAAGATCGTGCTCGCCACCAAGGTGTCCAAGCATCCGCAGCGCAAGGGTTTGTCGGCGGCGAATATTCAGGCGGCGGTCGAAGATTCGCTGCGTCGCCTGCAAACCGATTACATCGACGTCTATTTTTCCCACGACGACGACACCGACACGCCGCTCGCGGAAACGCTCGGCGCATATCAGAGGCTGATCGAAGCGGGCAAGGTGAGGGTGATCGGCGCGTCGAACTACAGCGGCGCGCGCGTCGAAGAGGCGCTCGCCTTGGCTCGCCAGCACGGATTGCCCGAATATCAGCTACTACAGCCGGAGTACAACCTGTACGACCGCGCCGAATATGAACGTGATATCGAACCGGTGGCACTTGCCAATCAGCTCGGCGTGGTCGTGTACTACAGCCTCGCGAGCGGTTTTCTGTCCGGCAAGTACCGCTCACAGGCCGATCTGGCCGGCAAGGCGCGTGGCAGCCGGGTCGAAAAGTATCTGAACGAGCGCGGCTTGCGGATTCTAGGGGCACTCGACCGCGTCGCCGAACGGCACGGCAGCACGCCGGCCGCCATCGCGCTGGCCTGGCTGATTGCGCGGCCAAGTGTTACGGCCCCAATTGCTAGCGCGACCTCGGTGGACCAGCTCAAAAGCCTCGCGGCGGCCGTCCACCTGATGCTGGCCGGCGACGACATCCGCGAACTGGACGAGGCGAGCGCCTGATCGTCCAGGAGACCTGGCGCAGTCGCTAAACCCCTGGTAGGATGGAGAGTTTCCTGATATCATCGGGAGTGAATTGAGATCTTTGCCTGTTTCGTCAGTGTTTTTCATTGATGAAAGGTTGGCGAAACGGCAACGGGCGTGGCTTCTGTTATACGTCTGTCCGCGTTCCGCGGTGAGCTCCACACACCTCTCTTTTCCGGCCTCCGTGGCCGCTTTGCCTCTCGTTCTATTCGTGGTTTGGCCGGGGTTTCCCCGCGTTTGCCTGTTACTGGCCATGAATCGAAACGACCGGAGGGCCGGCGCGTGAGCGGTCTCCCGCCACGCAAATTAACCCGTATCAAGTGATTGAGTTAGGAATTACATGACGACGATTCTTCTGAAGGAAAACGAGCCGTTCGAAGTGGCAATTCGCCGCTTTCGTCGCGCAATCGAAAAGAATGGCCTGATCGCTGAACTGCGTGAGCGCCAATCGTACGAAAAGCCGACCACGGCACGTAAGCGTAAGAAGGCTGCTGCTGTGAAGCGCCTGCACAAGCGCCTGCGCAGCCAGATGCTGCCGAAAAAGCTGCACTAAGCACGCTTTTCCGTACGCCGAACGGCGGTGTGAGCTTCGAAAGAAGCCACATCGCCGTTTTGCTTTTGGGCGGCCGTTTGGGCGTTCGATAGGGCGCGTGAGTCCGGCGGCAAACGCGCCTGCGCCTTGCCAACGCCTTCGCACCCGTTATGCGGCGTTCTTCAGCCGCTCGGCGGACAGACTGAACTGACGGGCAATCGAGCTCAGTCGTTCGCGCCATTCCCATGTGCCGAATACATCGTGCACGTTCTGCAGGCAGCTGAGCAGATCGACGGTGGCCTGGTCGTACACGTTGATGCGCGCACGCTGGAGCGCCTTTTTCAGCGCGCAGACGCCGACGTCCATGTAAGCAGGCATCTCGCTGGGCGTTTTGCCGATAAAGCGCACTGGAACGCCTTCCATCGCGGTCATGTAGTCGCGCGGCCTGATAAAACTGCCGACCGGGCAGCCGCCGCAATAACCGCGATAGGCCCCGCCGCCGCGCGGCAGCAACGCGGCACGTTTCTGGTCGAACAGGTGGGCCACGGCCTGATCGAAAATGTCCTGGTGCGTCAGGAAGTTAAGCGTTTTCATGGTTGGTCTCCAGCGCGTGCCGCAGCGGTTATTCGTTGTTTGGCGCATGAGCAGTAGTATCCGGCGCGCGCCAGTTGGCGAAGTCCGGACGAGCACGGCGAAATGCCCTCAATTCCCGCTTTCGACACGACGCGTCTTGCGCGGGATAGCGGCTGTCACCTCCGCAGCGCTCATCACCGCTCATAAACCGTATAACGGTCGAGATGCGTCGGAAGCGCAGTCGGGCTTTGCCGGATAGGTTGTCGAAGGGTGTCCTGACGGGGTGCCGCACGCAGTCGCCGTCCCTGCGGCCTCGCGCCGGCGGGGCAAACGCCGCGCGAGACGCGGCTGTGCTCGGGGGTTCCCTAAACGGCTTTCCTTTGTTAGAGCCGCGGCACCAGCGACCCTCGCGACCTCAACGGGGATGGTACCGGTCCACCGTGGCCGGCTCAAACCGCCTTACGATTACGCCCCTTCTTGCCGAGCGCGACGCATCGCGCCCGGCACATGCAATTCGTCTCGTGGTCGTTGACCATGCCGACCGCCTGCATGAACGCGTAACAGATCGTCGAGCCGACGAACTTGCAGCCGTAGCGCTTGAGCCCCTTACTCAGCGCGTCCGACACTTCTGTCGACGCGGGTGCATGCTTGTACGATGTCCAATCGTTCTGGATCGGCGTCTGGTCGACGAACGACCAGACGAAGTTGGCGAGCGAGCCGTGCTCGACCTGAATCTGCTGCACGGCGCGTGCGTTGCTGATGGCCGCTTCTATCTTGCCGCGGTGACGCACGATGCTTTCGTCCGTCACCAGCTTATCTACGTGTTTCGGCGTAAAGCGCGCCACTTCGTCGATATCGAAGTCGGCGAACGCGCGGCGATAACCGGCCCGCTTGTTGAGAATGGTCGACCATGACAAGCCCGCCTGAGCGCCTTCCAGCACGAGCATCTCGAACAGATGCCGATCGTCACGCGAAGGCACGCCCCATTCGGTGTCGTGGTAGTGTGCGAGCGCTTCGCTCGATACCCAGTTGCATCGCTGTGTCACTGTCGCGCTCCCGTTGTGATGTCGCCCGCCAGCATAGCTGAAGCGGCGCGCATCGCAAGCTGGCCATTCGGCCGATTGCGGGATTGAAAATGACCTGCCACGCTATGCGCTAATCACTCACGGAACTCAATCGACTCGATGAACCAGGACTTCTTTCTGATCGGCATTGACGGCGGCGGCACCGGTACGCGCGTGGTGCTCGGCGACGCGCAGGGGCGCGAACTCGCGCAGGCGGTAAGTGGGCCGTCGGGTTTGGGGCTCGGCATCGAGCGGGCATGGCAGGCTATCGAGGCCGCCTGCGGCGAAGCATTCAAGCGCGCGGGCAAGACTTTGGACTGGTCGCGCTGCGTGCTCGGCTGCGGGTTGGCGGGCGTCAACAATCGTGACTGGCTGGCCGAGTTTCGTGCGCAAGCGCCGGAGGTCGCCGGACTCGCGGTGGAGCAGGATTCTTATACGACGCTGCTCGGCGCGCACGGAGGCTCGCCCGGCGTGATCGTAGCGCTTGGCACCGGCAGCGTGGCGGCTTCGCTGGCCGCCGACGGCAAATTTCTCGTCGCCAGCGGTTACGGCTACCCATCGGGCGACGAAGCGAGCGGCGCGTGGCTTGGACTGCGGCTCATCGTACATGCGCAGCAAGTGCTCGACGGCCGCGTGCCCAACGACGACCTCGCGCGGGCGCTGCTTGCCTGCACCGGAGCGCAGGACCGCGACGGTCTCGTCGTCTGGCTCTGCGCAGCCAATCAGACTGCTTATGCGAAGCTTGCGCCGGTTGCGTTCGAGCATCGCACGCATCCGTTCGCGGCGCGATGGCTCGGCGAGGCCGGCGTCGAAGTGGGCAAGATGATTGCCGCGCTGGACGCCTCGGGAACCCTGCCGGTGGCACTGTGCGGCGGGCTCGGCGCGCCGTTGCGCGAGTATGTGCCGCAGGTCTACCAGGCGCGTTTGCGCGAGCCGCTGGCTGACTCGGCGCACGGTGGATTGCAGCTGGCGCAACGCGAAGCGGTACGTCTTGCCGGCTGAGCGTCGCGGGAGATGGCAGCCGCGATCCTGCGTGCGCGACAGGTAACGGTAAAATACGCACTTCGACGCTGCCTCGACCGCTCATACCATGTACAAAGTCATCGCCACTGATCTCGACGGCACGCTGCTCAACGCCGACCATCAGGTGGACCCGTTCACCGTCGCCACCGTGCGCAAACTGGAAAGCGATGGGCTGCGGTTCGTGATCGCAACGGGGCGCCATTATTGTGACGTCGCGGGTATCCGCGACTTGCTGGGCATCAGTCCGTATCTGATCACGTCGAACGGCGCGCGCATTCATGCGCCGGACAACACCGTGATCCACGCCGACGACCTGCCGCCGGCCATCGTCCAACGTTTGGTGCAGCCGGAAATCGCCGGTGCGCATGGCCGCGTGATCGTCAACCTGTTCGCCGACCAGGCGTGGCTGATCGACCGCGACGCGCCGGATCTGCTGAAATTCCATCAGGACTCGGGCTTCACCTACGAAGTTACCGATCTGCCGAAACACGACGGCGTCGATATCGCGAAGGCGCTCTATATCGGCGAGCCTGCCGATCTCGCGCACGTCGCGGAGAATCTCGCACGCGAATTCGGCGACGACCTGTACGTGACTTACTCGCTGCCGGACTGTCTGGAAGTGATGACATCGAACGTATCGAAGGGACGCGCGTTGCAGATCGTGCTCGAGCGGCTTAGCGTGGACGCGTCGCAGTGCGTGGCATTCGGCGACAACATGAACGACATCGACTTGCTGGAAACGGCCGGCCATCCGTTCATGATGAACAACGCCAATCCCGATCTCATGGCGCGTCTGCCGAACGTGCCGCGCATCGGCAACAACTTCGAAGCAGGCGTCGCGCACCACTTGCGCAAGCTCTTCTCACTCAACGACGAGCTGATGTCCTGATTCCAATGGACCTCGGCCCGCATTCACCTTCGTGAATGCGGGCCGGGGTCGCGCGTGAGGCCTGTCTACCAGCGGCGCGGCAGGCCAAATCAAGGCTAGTGATGCTCAGCCGTTCCTCGCGCGCAGATCAATCGCGCCAGCCGCCTCGGCGATCGTCCCTGTTATCGTGGCCCCAGTGGCGATTGTCGTGGCCCCAGCCGCGGTCATACCGATGGTCGCCGCGGTAATAGTCGCCGCGGTCATACCGATGATTCCAGCCGCCGTAGTACACCGGCTGCGGCGCCGCATAGACGCGGGCGGGCTGTGCATAAACCGGTGCGCCGAGCGACAGGCCGATATTCAGATTCGTATGCGCTTGCGCGACACCGCATACGCCCGCCGCGAGTCCGGCAGCAACCAGCAAATGAGTGACGATGCGTTTCATGTTGTTCTCCTGTGAAGCGACGTATGTTTGTCGCACAGGACCAATGTACGCATTCCGCCCGGACGGGACTGCGACGAGATGTTACGGACTGAAAGCATCGTCGCAGTGTTTGAGGGGAGTGAAACGCGGCATTGGATTAGATGACGCATGCGGTGCAGTTCGCCCGACAGCCCGCCGAATAAGCGTTTTCGGCTTATCGAACCATGCCGGATTACGAACTGTACTGCGCTCGATTCAATTCGGGCCGAGCCAGGCGTAATCGCGGCTTACATCTGTATTACCCATTTAATCTGCCGCATTCGTGGAAACCGCAGCGGATGCCGCTGCCGAGGGCGTCCCCGGCAATGCCGCGCAAGGACAATCGGTCGCGCGTCCGTCCAGCCCCTGGCGGTCACGCTTGAAACTGGCGCGCGCTGTGCCGTTTTGCCAGTCGAGGCGAACGACATAAATACTGTCGAAATCGCCGCTTTCCCAGTTTGGAACGTCCGCGGCATTGCCGCCGTGTGCGCTCACCATCTGGCGCAATAGCTTCACGATGAGTTTGTGCTCCCACGCCACGACGATCAGCTTGTTCCGGTTGGCCGGATTGACGAGCGCAGTGCCGAGCTGGTCGATCTGCGCAAAGCCGTACGGCGTTTGTACCGGCATCTGGAATTGAATGGCGGTCGGCTCGATCGTCGCCAGCGGACGAATATAGTAATAAGGATGGCCGTTGTCATCTTTTTGCTGGCCGGGGTCGGGCGCATAGATCGCATCCGGTTTGCCGAACTTGGCGGCGATCACCGCCGGCAAGGCCAGTGCACGGTTGAGGCCCTGGCAGTTGAGCTGACCGAAGCCTTGGGCGGGTTTCTCGCCGTGTCGCACGAACACCAGCGTTTCGATATTGCTGTTGCCGTCGGCCGCCTGCGCGGAGGGTAGCGCGAGCACGCCAGCGCACAAACCGCCGATGACGAGTGCGGCGCGATGCAGGAATCTGCGGGAACGAATCATCGGTAGCACCTGTACGAGCCGGGAATTGGCCGATTCTAGCAGCGCGGTCATGGCCCCCCACTGCCGGACGACAACCAGCGCGTCACGCTTGCACCAATACAAAGCGGGCGCCGTAGCGCCCGCTTTGACTCGGTCGATAAACGAGCTGGTCGTTCAGTCGAGCGCCATTTGCTGCGCATTGCCGCTTCGGCTCTCGGCGATCAACGGATAGATCACGCCCGCGATCACAGCGCCAAGGATCGGCGCGACCCAGAACATCCACAACTGGTCCACCGCTGCGCCGCCGACGAACAGCGCTGGGCCGGTGGAGCGCGCCGGATTGACCGACGTGTTGGTGACCGGAATCGAAATCAGGTGGATCAGCGTCAGGCACAGGCCGATGGCGATCGGCGCGAAGCCGGCCGGCGCGCGCTTGTCGGTTGCGCCGAGAATCACGAACAGGAAGAAGGCGGTCATCACCACTTCGCAGATGAACGCCGCAGCAAGCGAATAGTGGCCGGGCGAGCGCTCGCCATAGCCGTTACTGGCGAAACCGCTGGCAACGAGGTCGAAGCCCGGTTTGCCCGAGGCGATCAGCGACAGTACCAGCGCGCCCAGAATCGCACCGATCACTTGCGCGGCGATGTACGGCACCAGGTCGCGAGCCGGAAAACGGCCGGCGACGGTCAGCCCGACGCTCACGGCCGGATTCAGGTGGCAGCCGGAAATATGACCGATCGCAAAAGCCATGGTCAGCACCGTCAGGCCGAATGCGAGCGACACGCCCACGAATCCAATGCCCAAACCGTGGACCGGGCCGGCGAAGTTCGCGGCGAGGACCGCGCTGCCACAGCCCCCGAGCACGAGCCAGAAAGTGCCGAACAACTCCGCAACAACGCGCTTTGACAACTGCATGATTGGTAATCCTAAAAAGATTGATGCTTCCGGAGCACGCACGGCTGACTGTGGTGCATGCCTTGACCGCGCAATTCTAGGCAAAGACCGCCAAACCGGGTGTCAAGAATTGTCAATGACGAGCGTTTGCTTTACCGATTATTGGTCGATAAAGATGCTGTTTTATCATTCACCAATGGTTAATAATTATCAGAGGAAAACTTCCTAAATCGGTATTATTGGCCATTGCGAATTTTTATAATTACAGTTAGTCTGCCGTCGAATGAGTTCTAAAAAAGGGGAGAACCGAATGTCTCAATATGCAGACCTCAAGGCGCAGATCGCCAAATTGCAGGCACAAGCAGAAGAAGCGCGGCGCACTGAAATTGACAATGTGGTCGCTGACATCCGCCAAAAGATCGCTGAATACGGTCTAACCGCTCAAGACCTCGGCTTTGCCGTTGCCGCCAAGCGCGGACGCCCGCCCAAGAAGGCGCCGCTGCCGGCGAAATACCAGGACCCGAAATCGGGCAATACGTGGAGTGGGCGAGGCAAGCCGCCCAAGTGGATTGTCGGCAAGAATCGCGAGCGCTTTTTGATTGGCGCGGTTTGAGTCGCGCTGTCGCGAGACCGAAAGCCAATTGAAGGTCGATCGGCGTCCCGTTTTATTTGTCGAACGCTAATTTGGGATGGAAGCGCACCCATCCCGGGCATTAAAAAAGCCGCCCTTGAGGGGCGGCTTTTCTGTGGAGGAAGCGGGATAACGCAGATTTCTCCGCCTGCGCAAACGATTCACGTGCCGGACTTGCTTGCTATTGACCTGCAAAGACCGGCAAATCGGAAAGTGCGGAAAAGCGATGTACGCGACAGGTAAGTGACCAGATCAGGTGTCAAAGCGGCTGAACGCAAAAGTGCATCAGCCGTTTCAAACACGGGTGTTAGCCTACGGCAACCTGACGCAATACCGGGCGGCGCGTTGCATCGATCAGCGCCGAATAGCCATCGACATAATTCTGCGCCATCGTTTTCGAACTGAAGCGGCGTTCGAACTGCGCGCGGATTTCGGTACGCGACAATTCATCGAGACGCTGCAGCGCGGCCACTGCCCCTTGCACGTCCTCGACGATGTAGCCCGTCACACCATGGTCGATCACTTCCGGCACCGAACCCCGGTTGAACGCGATCACCGGCGTGCCGCATGCCATCGATTCGATCATCACGAGGCCGAACGGCTCCGACCAGTCGATCGGGAACAACAGCGCCTTGGCGCCGGACAGAAACTCCGGCTTCTGCGCTTCGTTGATCTCACCGACGAATTCCACGTGCGCCATCGACAGCAACGGCTCGATTTCACGCTTGAAATATTCCTGGTCGACCTTGTCCACCTTGGCGGCGATCTTCAGCGGCAAACCGCTTTGCGCAGCGATCTTGATAGCTGTATCGACGCGCTTTTCCGGGCAGATACGGCCGAGGAACGCGAGGTATTCCGGCTTCTTGTGCGCTTGCGGCGTCAGCAGTTGTTCCGGCAAGCCGTGATAGATCGTGTTGAGCCAGTTGGCCTGCGGCAGCGGCAAACGCTGCGAATCGGAAATCGACACGACCGGCACATTCGAAAACGCATCGAACACCGGCTGCAACTCCGGCAGATCGAGGCGGCCGTGCAGCGTGGTCACGAATGGCGTGTCCATCGTCGTGAAAAGCGGGAACGGCATGTAGTCGAGGTGAAAGTGCAGCACGTCGAATTCATGCGCGACCTTGCGCACCTTTTCCATCATCAGGACGTGCGGCGCCAGCGCGTCGCGGATCGTCGGATCGAGGCGCAGCGCACGCGGCCAGCACGCGTCGAGATTCGCGGACGTGACCGAGTCGCCGCTCGCAAACAGCGTGACATCGTGGCCGAGGTCGACCAGGGCTTCGGTCAGATACGACACGACACGTTCGGTGCCGCCATAGAGTTTCGGCGGGACAGCTTCATACAGCGGCGCAATTTGTGCGATTCGCATGCGGTTTCTCCTATTCACAACGGCTTCGCACAGCGGCGCTCGAGTAGAGCGAGGAGCGAATGCCAGACGGACGGTGGGCGCGGTATGCCGCCGCCCGGGGGTGCTCCGAATCTGCATCGGGTAATCCCTTAGCGTCCATTATCGGGATCGGCTGCGCTAATTCGAGTCATTTTTCAAACGCTTAATGTTGTTACAGCGCGAAACATCGCGCGTTACAGCTCATCTGGCAGGCCGTCCCCATAATCAGGACGTATGATCCGGTCCGCATAAGCAAACGCAGAATAGCGGTGAAAGCACCTTAGCAATTCGCGCGCCTGATGCGCCGGAACGCTTGGGCGACGCCTCTAAACGAGTCACATTGCATAGCCGTGAAAACGTCATATAATTGGTTTCCACCGTGGCAAAGGTGCGGGACATGAACCGACGCGAACTCACCGGTTAGTTCACGTCGCTTTCAGCAAAAAATTCAAGGCGCATCACGCATCCCAAGCTGGGCGCCGCCTCATTCCATTCCATCTCCCCGCGCACTCGCCCATGTAGGAAAAATTCCTACAACAATGACGGATTAATCCGTCAAACAGGCAGGGTGTCTCTCCGATTTTCGTTCGTCCCCCCTTTCGACACAATGGTCGCAAGACCAGAAACGAGCCAATTCGTGCGGTTTAAGCGCGCGCGTTAGAGCAAACGTTTCCGTAAACGGCCTGACCAGCCAGATATACCCCGGGGGAATCATGAGCGCGACAAGCGATATGCTCAATGAGATCAGAGAAGTCAACCTGTCTTATCTCCTGCTTGCGCAGCGACTGTTGCGCGAAGACAAGCCCATGGGCATGTTTCGCATGGGGATTTCGGACCAGCTAGCCGATGTGCTCGCCAATCTGTCGTTGGCGCAGACCGTCAAGCTCGCGGCGTCCAATCAGGTGCTGTGCCGTTTCCGTTTCGACGACCATGCCGTTCTGTCCGCGCTCGCGGACAAAGGCAAATCGAGCGCCGTGGCCCAGGCGCATTCCGCGATCCTGATGGCAAGCCAGCCGGTCGAGCAACTCGGCTGATGGCGATCCGTTTCTCACACAAAGCGATCGGGCGAGGGGAATGGCACGCGGATGGCCACTAAAAGCGTCGTACTCGAAGTCAGGGAAATCACCCTGGCCATCGAACTGATTGAACTTGGCGCGCGTTTGCAATTGCTGGAGGCGGAAACCAGTCTGTCGCGCGACCGGCTCATCAAGCTGTACAAGGAACTGAAAGGGGTGTCGCCGCCCAAGGGCATGCTGCCGTTTTCGACCGACTGGTTCATGACCTGGCAGCCCAACTTTCACTCGTCGCTGTTCTACAACATCTACCGTTTCATGGCCGGCCACGGCGGGTGCCAGACGATCCAGTCGATCGTGAAGAGCTACCGGCTCTATCTGGAACACGTCCAGTTGCACGACGACGAGCCCGTGCTCAGCCTCACGCGTGCGTGGACGCTGGTGCGCTTCTTCGATTCCGGCATGCTGCAGATGACCACCTGCTGCCGCTGCCGGGGGCATTTTGTCGCGCATGCGCACGATCCGCAGCACGCATTCGTGTGCGGGCTGTGTCAGCCGCCGTCGCGCGCGGGTAAGACAAAGAAATTCGCCGACGCCCGGGCCCGCGAAAGTCTCGCCGCTGTCGAGGCTTGAGCCGCAAACGGCTGGCCCGCGAGCCTCGCATGCCCGGCGCCCCGTGCGGCGGGCTTCACGGCCCGTCGGCGGGCTTGCCGGGCGGCCTCATTCCGCTGTTCACGCCGTACGTCGCGCACGCTTGCCGCGGCGGTTGAGCAGCTCTCTGGTTTACACCGCAGCGGCCAGCCGCTTTTCCGTCAAAGTTTTCTGCTCCGTTGCCGTAAACCAGATTAACGACGGTCACCGTCGCTTCTTTGTGAGGGCTCGGCAGTGCTGATTTTCGTGGGAACACTCGTGACGCTTTTGTCCGTTTTCGGCGGTTACGCGCTGGAAGGCGGCCATCTCGGCGCGCTGCTGCAGCCCGTTGAAGTGCTGATGATCGTCGGCGCCGGTCTCGGCGCGTTCATTCTCGGCAACGGAATGAAGACCATCAAGGCGACGGTGCGCGTCATCCCGACCCTCTTCAAGGGTGCGAAGTACAACAAGGACGTCTACATGGAGCTGATGGCGCTCCTCTACGTCCTGCTGGCGAAGGCGCGCAAGGAAGGCACGCTGACGCTGGAAGCCGACATCGACGATCCGAGCAAGAGTCCGATCTTCACCCAGTACCCGAAGATCCTCGCCGACAAGCACATCATCGAGTTCCTGACCGACTACCTGCGCCTGATGGTGGGCGGCAACATGAACGCGTTCGAGATCGAAAGCCTGATGGACGAGGAGATCGAAACGCATCACCAGGAAGGTGAAGCGCCCGCGCATGCGCTGAACAAGGTCGGCGACGCGATGCCGGCGTTCGGGATCGTCGCCGCGGTGATGGGCGTGGTGCACACCATGGCCTCGGCCGACAAGCCGCCCGCGGTGCTCGGCGAGATGATCGCTCAGGCGCTGGTCGGCACCTTCCTCGGCATTCTGCTTTCGTACGGCTTGATCGGACCGCTCGCGAGCGTCGCCGAACAGCGCGTGACCGAGTCGACCAAGATGTTCCAGTGCATCAAGGTGACGATTCTCGCGAGTCTGAACGGCTACGCGCCGGCGATCGCCGTCGAGTTCGGCCGCAAGGTGCTCTTCTCGACCGAACGCCCGTCGTTCGCCGAGCTGGAAGAGCACGTGCGCCGCGTCAAGGCGAAGTAAAGGGCGCCGGGAACCGAACCGATGAGCAAGGACAAAGACCGCGCCATTGTCGTCAAGCGCTCCGCGCCGAAGAAAGCCGGCCACCACGGCGGCGCGTGGAAGCTCGCGTACGCGGACTTCATGACCGCGATGATGGCGTTTTTCCTGCTGATGTGGCTGCTGAGTTCGGCGTCCACGGTGCAGTTGCGGGGCATCGCCGATTACTTCAACCAGCCGTTGAAGATCACGCTGTGGGGCGGCGACCGCAGCGCGGAAGATTCGAGCATCCTGAAGGGCGGCGGCCGCGACATCTCGACCGACGCGCAAGGCGTGACGCGCTCCACCGACGGCTCGAGCAGCCGCGCCGAGCGGACTGTCTCGCATAACAACGAAGACTCGATGAAGCAGTTGCAGGGCGAACTGGAGCGCCGCGAGCAGGTCCGCCTGCACGATCTGCAGGTCAAGCTGATGGCCGCGATCGAAGCGAATCCGGTGCTGCGCCAGTTCAAGCAGCAAATCCGCATCGACTCGACGCTGACCGGCCTGCGCATCGAGATCGTCGACTCGCAGAAGCGGCCGATGTTCGCGACTGCGAAAGACCAGGTGGAGCCGTACATGCGCGACATTCTGCGCGAAATCGGTCACACGCTGAACGACGTGCCCAACCGCATCATCGTGCAGGGGCATACCGACGCCGCGCAGTACGCGGGCGGCGAGAAGGGCTACAGCAACTGGGAACTGTCCGCGGACCGCGCGAATGCGTCGCGTCGCGAGCTGATCGGCGGCGGCATGGACGAAGCGAAGGTGATGCGCGTGCTCGGCCTTGCGTCGACGCAGAACCTGAACAAGGCGGACCCGATGGACCCGGAAAACCGCCGCATCAGCATCATCGTGTTGAACAGGAAGTCGGAGGATGCGCTCAATCATGACGACTCCACCACGACCACCCTGTCGGACGACGCAGCCGGCTCCAAGCCGCTGCTGCAAAAACTTGCGCAGCCGGTGACGGTTGCACCGAAGTTGCCGGCGGTGGTGCCGGCGGCCCAGTAACAGACAGCGGTCGCCCCACCGGAGCACGCGCCCTGATGGCGCGCACGGCGAGGCGATCCCAAGCGTTAAGTGCAGCGAGGTTTCAATGATCAGGCACATCCTGGCAATCGACGATTCGGCATCGATGCGGCAAATCCTGGCCGCGACGCTGACGACAGCGGGCTACGAAGTCACGCTCGCGGCAGACGGCGACGAAGGGCTGGAAAACGCCCTCGCGATGTCGTTCGACCTCGTGCTGACCGACCAGTATATGCCGGGCAAAACCGGTCTCGACCTGATTACCGCGCTGCGCGGCAACCCCGCTTACCAGGCGACGCCCATCCTCGTCCTCACGACGGAATCGGGCGAGCCGTTCAAGGCTGCGGCGCGGGCGGCGGGCGCGACCGGCTGGATCGAAAAGCCGCTCGACCCCGATCTGCTGACCGAACTGGTGGCGGCGTTGGACGAGCCGGATCCGGCGTAAGCGCCCCCTTAGACATGTTATAGAAAGCGCTCGGCGCGGCGGCATGGCAGCCCAAGCCCAGACAGGAACTCTCGCGGTGACCCAGGCATGACACTCGACATCACTCAGTTCTATCAGACCTTCTTCGACGAAGCGGACGAACTGCTCGCGCAGATGGAGCAGTTGCTGCTCAATCTCGATATCGCCCATCCGGACCCCGAAGACCTCGCGGCGATTTTCCGCGCGGCGCATTCGATCAAGGGCGGCGCGGCGACCTTCGGCTTCACCGCGCTGACGGAGACGACTCACATTCTCGAATCGCTGCTCGATCGCGCGCGCAATAACGAACTCGTGCTGCGCAAGGACATGATCGACACGTTCCTCGAAACCAAGGACGTGCTGTCCGGCCAGCTCGCCGACTATCGCGCGAGCGCCGAACCGGACGCGGCAGTGGCCCGCGCGATTTGCGCGAAGCTCGAACAGTTGCATGCGGAGAGCCGCTTCGGCGGCGCGCCGGCCGAGGCGCATGCCTCATCCGACGCGGTGCCTCAGGCCGTGGCGACAGCACAAGTCGAAGCACAAGCAGCAGAAGTACAACGCGGCACCCCGCCCGAGCACGTCGTCGAACAGGCGGTGGAGGCGGCGGGTGAATGGACTGACGGCGAACCGGCACAGACCGGGCAAGCCGCGGAGGCAGGCATTGTCGGCGGCAGCGCCGACAATGCCGGTCCCCATCTGAAAATTACGCTACGGGGCGTTGGTGAGAAGGACCAGGAACTGCTGGCCGAAGAGCTCGGCAACCTGGGCAACATCGTCGGGCAGGTCAAGAGCGGCGGCGATCTGATGCTGTGGCTCGCGACCGACGTACCCTCCGACGACATCATCGCCGTGTGCTGTTTCGTGATCGACGAAAGTCAGATCTCGATCGGCCGCGGCACCGCACCGGCGGACGAGATGCAGCAAGGCGAACCTGGAACGCCCGACGCTGTCGCCTCGACCCCGGTGCAAGCAGCACAGGCAACACCGGCAGCACACGCGGTTCAGGCGGACCTGGCAGCCTCACCGGCGGGCGGCAACGCTGCGTCCGCCGGGGCGGCGACGCAAGGGCCGTTCGACGCGCCGGCGGCATCGGCAACATCGGCAGCCGCGGCGTCCAACCAGGCGCTCGCGGCAAGCGCGCCGTCGGGCACGGCCGCGCCCGCCGAACACGACCGCAAAGCGGCGCGTCCGGCGGCTGCGGCAGCAGGCGCCGAAGGCAGCTCGATTCGCGTCGGCGTCGAAAAGGTCGATCAGCTGATCAACCTGGTCGGCGAACTGGTGATCACGCAGGCAATGCTCGCGGAAACCACCAGCACGTTCGACCCGGCGCTGCACGATCGCCTCTTCAACGGCATGGCGCAGCTCGAGCGCAACGCGCGCGATCTGCAGGAAGCGGTGATGTCGATCCGCATGATGCCGATGGATTACGTGTTCAGCCGCTTCCCGCGTCTCGTGCGCGATCTGGCGGCGAAACTCGGCAAGGAGGTCGAACTCGTCACCTTCGGTCAGGCGACCGAACTCGACAAGAGCCTCATCGAACGGATCATCGATCCGTTGACGCACCTCGTGCGCAACAGTCTCGACCACGGCATCGAAACCGTGGAGGCGCGGCGCGCGGCGGGCAAGGATTCGACCGGGCAACTGGTGCTGTCGGCGGCGCATCACGGCGGCAACATCGTCATCGAAGTGAGCGACGACGGCGCGGGTCTGCGCCGCGACAAGATTCTCGCGAAGGCGGCCAAGCAGGGCATGCAGGTCAGCGAAACCATGACCGACGAAGAAGTCTGGAACCTGATCTTCCTGCCGGGCTTCTCGACGGCGGAGCAGGTCACGGACGTGTCGGGCCGTGGCGTCGGCATGGATGTGGTGAAGCGCAACATCCAGTCGATGGGGGGTCACGTCGAAATCACCTCGCACGCCGGCAAGGGCAGCACCACGCGAATCGTCCTGCCGCTCACGCTGGCGATTCTCGACGGCATGTCGGTGAAGGTCGGCAGCGAGATTTTCATTCTGCCGCTGAACTTCGTGATGGAGTCGCTCCAGCCCCAAGCCGAGGACATCTATACGGTGGCCAACGGCGAGCGCGTGGTGCGCGTGCGCGGCGAATATCTGCCGCTCGTCGCCTTGCACGAAGTGTTCAACGTCGAAGGCGCGAAGCAGGAGCCCACGCAAGGCATCGTCACCATCATGCAAACCGAGGGGCGCCGCTTCGCGATGCTGATCGACGAGCTGGTGGGACAGCAGCAGGTGGTCGTGAAGAATCTCGAAACGAACTACCGCAAGGTGCACGGCATTTCCGCCGCGACCATTCTCGGCGACGGCAGTGTCGCGCTGATCGTGGACGTGGCGGCGCTGAACCGCGAAACACGCAACGCGCACGGCGCGATGAGCCTCGCATGATGACCGTGACGCGCGCGGAACGCGCACGGCACACAGTATTCGCAACACTCATTCAACTTATTTCATCCCAACCGTTTGGGGGCTAACGTGGCAGAAGTCCAATCCATCAATTCGAGCGGCGCGAACGCGAACGGTACGAGCAGCCGCCGCCACGCGCAGCAGGCGGACGCCGGCGGTCAGGAATTCCTCGTCTTCACGCTCGGCGCCGAAGAGTACGGCATCGACATCCTCAAGGTGCAGGAAATCCGCGGCTACGACAACGTCACGCGGATCGCCAATGCGCCCGAGTTCATCAAGGGCGTGATCAATCTGCGCGGCATCATCGTGCCGATCGTCGACATGCGCATCAAGTTCCATCTGGGCCGCGTCGAGTACGACCATCAGACGGTCGTGATCATCCTGAACGTCGCGCATCGCGTGGTCGGGATGGTGGTCGACGGCGTGTCGGACGTGCTGACGCTCGCCACCGATCAGATCATGCCGGCGCCCGAATTCGGCGCGACGCTCACGACCGAGTACCTCACGGGGCTCGGCACCGTCGACGGCCGCATGCTGATTCTGATGGACATCGAAAAGCTGATGACCAGCCGCGAAATGGCGCTGATCGAAACGCTTGGCGTCTAAGCGGCACACAGCGCGAACACGACGGCCAGGCGGAAAAGAGAGATAGGTAAGGGAGCGAGAAGATGCTGAACAGGTGGTCGATCCGCACGTCGCTGACGATGGTGGCGGTCGTTCTGGTTGCGCTGACCGTGACGGTCGGCGCCCTCGGGCTAAGCGCGTTGAATCGCGCGAGCGAGGCGCTCGATCGCATCGCGCGCGGCGATCTGGTGGCGATTCACGCACTCGACGACGCGGCCTCGTACCTGTTGCGCTCGCGTCTCGCGGTGGACCGCTTCAACACGCTGTCGGCCGCGGGCAATGCGGACGAAGCGAAGAAAGCGATCGACCGCGCGCAGGAACTGCTCGCGAAGGGCAACCAGAGCTGGCAGACCTATCTGGACGCACCGAAACCCGGCATCGATCAGGCCTTGCTCGACGACGTGCTCGCCAAGCGCACGGAGGTGATGCACGAGGGTGTCGAGCCGGAGTTCGCGGCGCTGAACGCGAACGACATGGCCGCATATCACGCGATCGCCGATACGAAGATCAGTCCGATGTTCATCGCGTACGACGCGGCGTCGGCGGCGGTCGTCAAGGCATTGCAGCAAGGCGTGACGCAGCAGCAGGAGAGAGCGCAGACCAACGCGTCGCTGATGATGACGCTGATCGTCGCGGTGACGGCGTTCGCGTTGCTGCTGGTGGTGGGCATCCGCTTCGCGCTGCGCGGGCTGATCGTGCAGCCGCTGAAAGACGCGACGGACTGCTTCGAGCGGATCGCCTCGGGCGATCTGTCCGAGACGATCGAGGTGTACAGCCGCAATGAGATCGGCCGTCTGTTCGATGGCATCAAGCGGATGCAGCAGAGCCTGTCGACGATGGTGAAGGCGGTGCACGGCAGCGCCGAATCGATCGACACCGGCGCGCGCGAAATCGCGATGGGCAACACCGATCTGTCGCAGCGCACCGAACAGCAGGCCGCGTCGCTGCAGGAAACCGCATCGAGCATGGAGCAGTTGACCGGCACCGTCCGGCAGAACGCCGAGAACGCGCGTCAGGCGAGCCAGCTCGCCGTCAACGCGTCCGACATCGCCACGCGCGGCGGCGACGTGGTGAGTCAGGTCGTCACGACGATGCAGGGTATCGCGACCAGCTCGAACAAGGTCGTCGACATCATCGGCGTGATCGAAGGCATTGCGTTTCAGACCAATATTCTCGCGCTGAACGCGGCGGTCGAAGCCGCGCGCGCCGGCGAACAGGGCCGCGGCTTCGCGGTGGTGGCCGGCGAAGTGCGCAGCCTCGCGCAGCGCAGCGCGAGCGCCGCGAAGGAAATCAAGGAACTGATCGGCGACTCGGTCGACAAGGTGCAAAGCGGCTCGACGCTGGTCGGCCGCGCGGGCACGACGATGGACGAGATCGTGCAGGCGGTGCGCCGCGTGACCGACATCATGGGCGAAATCAGCGCGGCGTCCGAAGAGCAGTCGGGCGGCATCGAGCAGGTCAACCGCGCGGTCGTGCAGATGGACGCAGTCACGCAGCAGAACGCGGCGCTCGTTGAGCAGGCGGCGGCGGCCGCCGCGTCGCTCGAAGACCAGACGCGTCAGCTGCAGGCGGTGGTGAACGGCTGGAAGGTGGCCGGCGGCCAGACGCGCGGCGGCGCTGCGGCGGTGCGTCCGCAAGCGGCAGCGCGTGTGAACGGCGGCGTCGGCTCGCAGTCGGGTAAAGCCGTGGCGCAAGCGTCGTCGGCGAATGGCGCGGCGCATCCGGCGGCATCAAGCGTTGCAAACGCGGCAAGCTCGGCAAGCGCAGGCACTGCGGCATCGGCAGCGAACCCCGCGCAGGCTTCAGCGAACCACG
This sequence comes from Paraburkholderia sp. TE9906, assembly GCF_056279605.1. Lineage (NCBI taxonomy): Bacteria > Pseudomonadati > Pseudomonadota > Betaproteobacteria > Burkholderiales > Burkholderiaceae > Paraburkholderia > Paraburkholderia sp. TE9906. The sequence goes on along the minus strand of NZ_JBWCCT010000008.1, from coordinate 129,212 downwards.
ACGCAGGCGCACGCGCCGAACCGGCGCTCAAGCCGAAGACGACGGCCCGCGCCGCTGCACGTCCGGCTCCGGCAAGGCCTGCCGCGGCAGGCGCGGACGCGGATTGGGAAACGTTTTAGGACGTGGCACAAAGACATGCAGTCATTCGGCATCTCGTCCGTTGATGGGCGAATCATCGAAGCACGCTGGTTCAGCGTGTCGCGGGCCGACTGCGTGTTGGCAAAACTCGCGGGCGGGCGCGACCCCGCGAACACAACCGTTTCCGCCCTGACGTTTTCATCGGGCGGCAAGCGGAATGGCTCGTATCGCAGGCAGGAATTGACATGATGGCAACGCGCGCACAGCAACGACCAGGACGGGCGAGTCCCGAACGGGTCACGCCCGATCGGGCGGAGTCGGGCAGGTCGAGCGAACAGGCACGAGACTTCGAATTCACGTCGGCGGATTTCGCTCGCATCCGCGAACTGATTCACCGCAGCGCGGGCATTTCGCTGTCGGATCACAAACGCGACATGGCGTACAGCCGCCTCGCGCGCCGCTTGCGCGCGCGCGGCCTCGACACCTTCAAGCAATATCTCGATCTGCTCGAAGCGGAAAACGATCCTGCCGAGTGGGAAGCGTTCACCAATGCGCTGACCACCAATCTCACGGCGTTCTTCCGCGAAGCGCATCACTTTCCGATTCTCGCCGACTTCGTGCCGGGTCGCGCACAGCCGGTTTCCGTGTGGTGCTCGGCGGCGTCGACCGGTGAAGAGCCGTATTCGATCGCGATGACGCTGATCGAAGCGCTCGGCGAAAGCGGCGCGCGCCAGGCGTCGGTGCTCGCCACCGACATCGATACCCAGGTGCTCGCGAAAGCCGAAGCCGGCGTGTACCAGTTCGACCAGGTGAAGCATCTGTCGCCCGAGCGGCTCAAGCGCTTCTTCCTCAAAGGCACCGGCGCGCATGCGGGAATGGTGAAGGTGCGCCCGGAAGTGCGCGCGCTGGTGCGTTTCGAACAACTGAACCTGACCGACCGCGATTACCAGTTGCGCTCGCAGTTCGACGCGATCTTCTGCCGCAACGTGATGATCTATTTCGACAAACCGACCCAGGCGCAAGTCCTCGCGCGCTTCGAGCCGCTGATGAAAGCGGGCGGCCTGCTGTTCGCCGGGCACTCGGAAAACTTCACGTACGTGACGCAGGCATTCAAGCTGCGCGGCCAGACCGTCTACGAATTGACACGCGACGCGGGCGGCGCCCGCCCTGCGTCACGCACGACGAGCGCAACGGGTAACACCGCGCACCACTCGGCGAGCGGGGTGGCAGCATGAGCAGCGCCCTGCCGATCGCATCGAATCTGTATTACGACAACCACTTCCAGCGCCCCGGCGTGAAGCTGTTGCCGAACGAGTTCTACACCACCGGAGAAGACATGGTGCTCGTCACCGTGCTCGGTTCGTGCGTCGCGGCCTGCATCCAGGATCGCACGGCGGGCATCGGCGGGATGAATCACTTCATGCTGCCCGACGACGGCGCGGACGTTGCGCAAGCCGCATCGGATTCGATGCGCTACGGCGCGTACGCGATGGAAGTGCTGATCAACGAACTGATCAAGGCGGGCGGGCGGCGCGAGCGCTTCGAAGCGAAGGTGTTCGGCGGCGGCGCGGTGCTCGCGGGCATGACGACGATGAACATCGGCGACCGTAATTCGGAATTCGTGCGCCGCTATCTGGCGACCGAAAAAATCCGCATCGTCGCCGAGGATTTGCAAGGCTCGCATCCGCGCAAGGTTGCCTTCATGCCGCGCACCGGCCAGGTGATGGTGAAGAAACTGCGCGTGCAGCAGGAAGCAGGCGTCGCCGAACGCGAACGCGCGCTCGTGCGGCAGACCCCCGAAGCCCGCGCCGAACGGCTCGCGGCGGCGCGCAAGCGCGTCGAGCTGTTCGCGGCGCCGGCCGCCGCGCGCCCGCGCATCGAGCTGTTCGGCGCGAGCCCGCGACCGATTAATTCAAACAACGCCAGAACCACAGAGGAGGCGTGAGCGCTGTGCAAAAGATCAAAGTACTGTGCGTCGACGATTCGGCGCTGATCCGCAGCCTGATGACCGAAATCATCAACAGCCAGCCGGACATGACCGTCGTCGCGACCGCACCCGACCCGTTGGTCGCGCGCGAACTCATCAAGCAGCACAACCCGGACGTGCTGACGCTCGACGTCGAAATGCCACGCATGGACGGGCTCGACTTCCTCGAGAAGCTGATGCGTTTGCGGCCGATGCCGGTCGTGATGGTATCGTCGCTGACCGAGCGCGGCAACGAAATCACGCTGCGCGCGCTGGAACTGGGCGCGGTCGATTTCGTCACCAAGCCGAAGGTCGGGATTCGCGACGGCATGCTCGACTACTCGGAAAAGCTCGCCGACAAGATTCGCGCGGCAGCCCGTGCGCGCGTGCGCCAGGCCGCGCCGGCGCAGCATGCGGCCGCGCATGCCGCACACGCCGCGCATGCGCCGGACGGCGCCGCGCCGCTCTTCAACAATCCGTTGCTCAGTACCGAGAAGCTGATCATCGTCGGCGCATCGACGGGCGGCACCGAAGCGATCCGCGAGGTGCTGGTGCCGCTGCCGCCGGACGCGCCCGCCGTGCTGATCGCTCAGCACATGCCGCCGGGGTTTACGAAATCTTTCGCGCAACGCCTCAATGGTTTGTGCCGGATTACCGTTAAAGAAGCTGAGCACGGCGAGCGCGTGCTGCCGGGCCATGCGTATATCGCTCCGGGCCACGCGCATCTGTTGCTGGCGCGCAGCGGCGCGAACTACATCGCGCATCTGTCGGACGAGCCGCCGGTCAACCGGCATCGTCCGTCGGTCGACGTGCTGTTCCGTTCGGCCGCGCAGCATGCGGGCAAGAACGCGGTCGGCGTGATTCTGACCGGGATGGGTCGCGACGGCGCCGCCGGGCTGCTGGAGATGAAAAAGGCGGGGGCGTACACCCTCGCGCAGGACGAAGCGAGCTGCATCGTGTTCGGCATGCCGCGCGAAGCGATTGCGCTCGGCGCGGCCGACGAGATCGCAGCGCTGCCGGAAATGAGCCGGCGCGTGATGGCGCGTTTGTCGTCGATGGGCGACCGCATTCAGCGGGTATGATGCGCAGCGGATGGATCGAGGCGGTCAAGCGCCGCAACAGGGAACAAGCAAAGGGAATGAAATGGATAAGGGAATGAAGATTCTGGTAGTTGACGACTTTCCGACGATGCGCCGGATCGTCCGCAACCTCCTCAAGGAACTGGGCTACTCGAACGTCGACGAGGCGGAAGACGGTCAGGCGGGTCTCGCCCGTTTGCGCGGCGGCACCTACGAGTTCGTGATCTCCGACTGGAACATGCCGAACCTCGACGGCCTCGCGATGCTCAAGGCCATTCGCGCCGACGCCGCCCTCGCGCATCTGCCGGTGCTGATGGTGACGGCCGAGTCGAAGAAGGAAAACATCATCGCGGCGGCGCAAGCCGGCGCGAGCGGTTATGTCGTCAAGCCGTTCACGGCCGCGACGCTCGACGAGAAGCTCAACAAGATTCTCGAGAAGATGGCGAAAACCGGGAGCTGACGTGAATTTGCCGACCCATGCGCCTCACGCCGAAGCGGTCGGCGAGAGTGGCGACCACGCGTCCGACCGCATTCTCGCCCGCATTGGACAACTGACGCGCACGCTGCGCGATTCGATGCGCGAGCTCGGGCTCGACAAGCACGTCGAGCGTGCGGCGGAAGCCGTGCCCGATGCCCGCGATCGTCTGAAGTACATCGCGGACATGACCGAGCAGGCTGCCGAGCGTGTGCTGTCGGCGATCGATATCGCCAAGCCGGTTCAGGAGCAACTGCAGAAGGGCGCGGGCGAACTCGACGCGCGCTGGGAGCAGTGGTACGCGGCGCCGATCGAGCGCGAGGAAGTGCGCGCGCTGATGAACGACACGCGCACCTTCCTGCGCGGCGTGCCCGAAGCGACCAGCGCGACCAACGCGCAGCTGATGGAGATCATGCTCGCGCAGGACTTCCAGGATCTGACCGGCCAGGTCATCAAGAAGATCACGGATGTCGTGTACCTGATCGAGCAGCAGCTGCTCGGCGTGCTGGTCGAGAACATCGCGCTCGAACGGCGCGAGCAGTTCGCGGCCAACGCGGCGGCGCTCGCCGCCGAGGTGTCGCCGACCGGCAGCCCCGAACATCTGCTCAATGGCCCGCAGATCAATCCGGAAGGCAAGACGGATGTGATGCAGGATCAATCGCAAGTCGACGACCTGCTCGCCAGCCTGGGCTTCTGACGCTGGCAGCGCTGGCGGGCGCCTGTCGGCCACGCGGCTTCGCCGGGCAGCCCAGGCCGGCCATTCGTTCGCCCCGCTCGGCCATCACGCATAGCAAGCCGCGCCTCCCCGCGCGCTTGCTGTCTCTGCACGCGAACCACAGGCATACTACGGGCTCAAGCAGCGGCACGGCGCTCCGGCGGATGTAGTCGTCGGCCGGTGGCTCGGTAGGGGAGACCCTTCACGATTCCTACCGCGGCGGTGCCGTATGATCTGCCTATATGCAGCCGGTTCGCGCGCGATGCGAGCCGAGCCGCAGCTCGGGAGGAGCATCGTCATGTGGAGTTTTATACGTCGCGCCGGGATCGTTACGGCGTTTGCCTTGCCCTGTTCGCTATTGGCCCTGCAGTCCGCTCACGCGGGACTGGGCGGGGCTCCGATGACGCCACCCACGGACGCATCGGTTTCTTCCCGCGTCGTCCAGCCCGGCGGCGGCATTGCCGCGTCGGCGGCCCAGAGCGTGATGCGTTCGGCATCGAGCGCCGCTTCTTCCACTTCAGCTTCCTCGTCCTACACCGTGCGTGAGACCACGCTCGGCAACGGCACCGTGGTCCGCGAATATCTCGCCGCCGACGGCGCGGTCTTCGGCATCGCCTGGCGCGGCCCGCAAATGCCGGATCTGACCGATCTGCTCGGCAGCTATTTCCCCCAATACGTGGCCGGCGTGAAGGCCGTGCGCGCGGCGCGCGGCGGTGCCCGCGGTCCTGTCAGCGTCGATGGGAGCGGGCTCGTGGTGCGCTCCGGCGGCCACATGGGCGCGTTCAGCGGTCAGGCGTGGCTGCCGCCCGCGCTGCCCGCCGGCGTCAGCGGTTCCGACATCCAGTGACGGCGAGGACGACCATGCGAACCCAGCATCCCGGTATGAACCTCAAAGGCTGGCTGCAGGCGGCCCTGGCCGTGGCGCTTCTGGCGACGCTCGCCGCATGCGGCGGCGGCGGCGACGGAGACAGCGGCAGTTCCGGCAGCGGCAATTCATCGAGCCTACTGAACGGCGGTTCGCTGCCGCCCAGCCCGAGCCAGCAGCCGATCGGCGCGACCGCCGCGAACACCACGCCGATCACGGTCGGCCAGGGCACGAACGGCGTTATCAATATTCCGACGGTCAGCGTGAAGATTTGCGCGCCCGGCTCGACGTCCAATTGCCAGACCATCAACAACATCCAGCTCGACACCGGTTCGTTCGGGCTGCGCGTGGTCGGCTCGCAGCTGAACGCGTCGGTGCTCGGTGCGCTGCCGGTCAGCAGCGTGAACGGCGCGCAGCTCGCCGAGTGCGCGACCTTCGCCGACGGCTACACGTGGGGCACGGTGCGCACCGCGACCATCGCGATCGGCGGCGAAACCACGACGGCGGCGATCCCGCTGCAGATCATCGGCGACAAGGATGCGAGCACGGTGCCCTCGCGCGGCTGCGGCAACGGTTCGGCGGAAAACACGGTCGGCGATCTGGGCGCCAACGGCATACTGGGCATCGGCACGGCGCCCTTCGATTGCGGCGCGACCTGCGCGGACCCAACGACCGCCGCGACCTACAGCAACTACTTCGCTTGCCCGGGCGGCACGTCATGCACCCGCACGGCGGTGCCGCTCACGCAGCAGGTCGCCAATCCGGTGGCCAACTTCGCGGTCAACAACAACGGCGTGATCGTGCAGATGCCGCCCGTGCCGGATGCGGGCGCGCCGTCGGCCAACGGCACGCTGGTGTTCGGCGTTGGCACCCAGGCGAACAATGCGTTGGCCGCGACGCAGGTCTTCACGACCGACGCCTTTGGCGATATGAACGACAGCACCTTCAACGGCACGACGGTGCAGGCGTTTCTCGATTCGGGCTCGAATGGCTACTTCTTCACCGATAGCTCGCTCGCGCTGTGCGGCAGCAATTTCTCGGGCTTCTACTGCCCGAACTCCGCACAGACCCGCTCGATCACGCTGGTCGGACTGAACAAGACGACCGCGAGTGTCAGTATCGGCATCGTCAGTGCGGCGACGCTGTTCGGCAACGGCAACAACAACTACGCGTTCAACAATCTCGCCGGGCAGATCGGCGGCAGCACCAGCTTCGACCTCGGGCTGCCGTTCTTCTACGGCCGTCATGTGTACTACGGCATCGACCGCACCCTGAGCGGCGGCCAGGCACCCTATGTGGCCTTCTGATGCGTAGCGCCGCAGCGTAAGACCGGACCTCCGCGCGAGCCACGCGCGGAGGTCCGCTTCATCCGTCGAAATACCCCCCTTTCTCCGCCCTTATCCGCCGATCGCCGCTTGCGTCGAGCGGGAATAATCGCTCTCACTGGAAAGAGGCGTCGTGCCTCGGCCGACTGGAGAGCTTTTGTGGCAGAGGACAGCGACCTCGAAAAAACCGAATCAGCCACTCCCCGGCGCCTGCAGAAGGCGCGCGAGGAAGGGCAGATCGCGCGTTCGCGGGAACTGTCGACGTTCGCCCTGCTGGCGGCGGGGTTCTACGGCGTGTGGGGAATGTCCGGCAGCATCGGAGAGCATTTGCAGAACATGCTGCGCGCATCGCTCACGTTCGACCACGCCAGCAGTTTCGAAACCGGCCGCATGCTGATCGGCGCGGGCGCCGCGAGCCGCGAAGGCTTCTACGCGCTGCTGCCGATTCTCGCTTTCACCGGCCTCGCCGCCTTGCTCGCGCCGATGGCGCTGGGCGGCTGGCAACTGTCGGCGAAAGGTCTCGAGCCGAAGTTCAGCCGGCTCAACCCGATTGAAGGCTTCGGCCGGATGTTTTCGATCAACGGGCCGATCCAGCTCGGCATGTCGCTCGTGAAGACGCTGGTGGTGGGCATCATCGGCGGCACGGCGATCTGGAATCGCCGCGAAGAGATTCTCGCGCTCGCCATCCAGCCGTTGCACATCGCGCTTGCCAACTCCGTGCATCTGATCGCCGTGTGCTGCGGCATGACCGTGGCCGGCATGTTCGCGGTCGCCGCGCTCGACGTGCCGTATCAGCTCTGGCAGTTCCACAAGAAGCTGCGCATGTCGAAGGAAGAGGTGAAGCGCGAGCATCGCGAAAGCGAAGGCGACCCGCACATCAAGGGCAAGATTCGCCAGCAGCAGCGCGCCATTGCGCGTCGCCGGATGATGACGCAGGTACCGAAAGCCGACGTCGTGGTCACCAACCCGACGCACTTCGCGGTCGCGCTCCAATACGCCGACGGCGAGATGCGCGCGCCGAAGGTGGTCGCCAAGGGCGTGAACCTGGTGGCCGTGCGGATCCGCGAAATTGCGGCCGAGAACAACGTGCCGCTGCTCGAAGCGCCGCCGCTCGCGCGGGCGTTGTATCACAACGTCGATCTGAACCGCGAGATTCCCGGCCCGCTGTATGGCGCGGTGGCCGAGGTGCTCGCGTGGGTGTATCAGTTGCGGCGCTTCAAAACCGAAGGCGGCGTCGCGCCGGTCGCACCGACCGACTTCGACGTGCCGCCGGAACTCGACAAGGGCGGCGTATCGGATGATGACGCCGAGCAGGAAGCCGCCGACGTACTCACCCCCGCTAACGACGACGCATCAGGAGCCTCTGCATGAACGCTCGCGCCGGTTTCCTCGCCCGACGGCCGGAAGCCTTGAGCAGCACCAATCTGCGCGCCCTCGCCGGGCCGGTGCTGATCTGCATGATCCTCGGCATGATGATTCTGCCGTTGCCGCCGTTCCTGCTGGATCTGCTGTTCACCTTCAACATCGCGCTCTCCGTGATGGTGCTGCTCGTCAGCATGTACACGATGAAGCCGCTCGACTTCGCCGCGTTCCCGAGCGTGCTGCTGTTCTCGACCTTGCTGCGGCTGTCGCTGAACGTCGCCTCGACACGGGTCGTGCTGCTCGAAGGCCACACCGGCCCGGACGCGGCCGGCCAGGTGATCGAGTCGTTCGGCCACTTCCTCGTGGGCGGCAACTTCGCGGTCGGTATCGTCGTCTTCATCATCCTGATGGTGATCAACTTCATGGTGATCACCAAAGGCGCGGGGCGGATCGCCGAAGTCTCCGCGCGCTTCACGCTCGACGCGATGCCCGGCAAGCAGATGGCGATCGACGCCGATCTGAACGCCGGCCTCATCAACGAAGAGCAGGCCAGAAAGCGCCGCTCGGAAGTCTCGCAGGAAGCCGAGTTCTACGGCTCGATGGACGGCGCGAGCAAGTTCGTGCGCGGCGATGCGATCGCCGGTCTGCTGATCATGGTGATCAACATCGTCGGCGGGCTGATCGTCGGGATGGTCCAGCACAACATGGACTTCGCGGCGGCGGGCAAGAACTACACGCTGCTGACGATCGGCGACGGGCTCGTCGCGCAGATTCCGTCGCTGGTGATTTCGACCGCGGCCGGTGTGATCGTGTCGCGCGTCGCGACCAACGAGGACATCGGCACGCAGCTCACCGGTCAGCTGTTCACGAATCCGCGCGTGCTGATGATCACCGGCTGCATTCTCGTCCTGATGGGCCTGATTCCGGGCATGCCGCACTTCGCGTTTCTGGTGCTCGGCGGCGGTCTGATCCAGCTCGGCCGCACGATGAAAAAACGCGCCGAGGAACGCAAGACCAGCACGGCGCTCGTCGACGTCGCGCCGGCCGCGCTGGCCCCGGTCGAAAACACCGAAGCGAGCTGGGACGACGTGACGATGATCGACACGCTCGGCCTCGAAGTCGGCTATCGGCTGATCCCGCTCGTCGACAAAAACTCGGACGGCGAACTGCTCAAGCGGATCAAGAGCATCCGCAAGAAGTTCGCGCAGGAAATCGGCTTTTTGCCGCCGGTCATTCATATTCGCGACAACCTCGAATTGCGGCCGAACGGGTATCGCATCGCGCTCAAGGGCGTCGAAGTGGGCGTCGGCGAAGCGTTTCCGGGGCAGTGGCTGGCGATCAATCCAGGCCAGGTCTCCGCCGCGCTGCCCGGTACGCCGACACAAGACCCGGCGTTCGGCCTGCCCGCCATCTGGATCGATACGAATCTTCGCGAACAGGCGCAGGTGTACGGCTACACGGTGGTCGATTCGAGCACGGTGGTGGCCACGCACCTGAATCACCTGGTCGTGACGCACGCGTCGGAACTGCTCGGCCGCCGCGAAGTGCAGGCCCTGCTCGAACGGATGCAGAAGGACACGCCGTCGCTGGTCGACGATCTGGTGCCGAAGACGCTGCCGCTCACGACGCTGCAGAAGGTGCTGCAAAACCTGCTGGAGGAAGGCGTGCCGATCCGTGATTTGCGCACGATTCTCGAAGCGCTCTCCGAACATGCGTCGAAGATCAGCGACGCGCACGATCTCACCGCTGCCGTACGGCTCGCGCTGGGCCGCGCGATCACCCAGCAGTGGTTCCCCGGCACCGGCGACATGCAGGTGATGGGCCTCGATTCGAATCTGGAGCGCGTGTTGTCGCAGGCGCTCTCGACCGGTGCGAATCCGGGTCTCGAGCCGGGGCTCGCAAACACGCTGCTGACGGAAACGCAGAAGGCGATGACGCGTCAGCAGAACCTCGGCTTCGCGCCGGTGCTGCTGGTGCAGCATGCATTGCGGCCGATGCTCGCGCGTTTCCTGCGCCGCAGTCTGCCGCAGTTGAAGGTGCTCTCGTATGCGGAAGTGCCGGATACGCGCAACGTGAAGGTGGTGAATCTGATCGGCGCGCACGGTTGAGATCGAAGCGCCGCCCGGTGTTCGCAATCGCACAAGCATACGTTCGCAGCATTTCGCCGGCGCCCTCGGGCGCCGGTTTTCATTTCAGCCGCTTACCCGATGCGCCCCGCGCTCGCTCCGAGGCAGACCTGCGCTTATCGCGAAAGCACCGTGCCGCGCCGCTCGAACGTCCGCTTGAAACCCGCGTGCGCGCCGCGCCGGCCGCGTTTCCATCGCGCGAATTGCCTACCTTTAACGGTCTTTATCCATCGATCGTCGCTCGACAGCTTTCGCAATAATTGATCTCAATGGGAAGCGGTGTTTTGCCGGTCCGTCAGTCCGTTTACCTCATCGGGGGTCCAGCTTGAACATTCGTAAATTTGTCGGTGCCAACAGTCGCGATGCACTGCGTCTCGTGCGTGAAGCCTTGGGCCCGGATGCAGTCGTGTTGTCCAATCGCACGATGGACGACGGCAGCGTCGAGATCGTCGCGCTGGCCGACAGCGACCTGGCAGCCATCACGCCGAAGGCTCGCCAAGGCGCCAGTGCGGCCCAGGCCGCGCCGACAAGTTCAGGTGCTGGACTGGCACTGCCCGGCGCACCGCGCGCGTTGCCTGCGATGCAGGCGAACCCGTATGCGAGCGGCATGCCCGATGTGTTTTCGTCGGTGTTCGGCGCGAGCCCCGAAGCGGGCGCTGAAACGATGCCCGCCAGCGCGCCGCTCAGCACGTCCGCGATTGAAGTGACACCGGCCGTTCCGAAAGCGGCGACGCCGAAAGCGATACCTCAGCCTCAGGCGACTGCCGCAGCAACGGCTCCGACGACCGCGTTGCCGGGCGCCGCAGCGAAGCCGGCGTCAGCCATCGGCCAACCTGTTGCGCAGCCGATCCCCACCGGACCGAGCGCCCGCGCAGCCGCCTCGCGCCTCACGGAAGACATGCGTGCCGACCTGCTCAAGGCCGCCGGTGTACCTGTCATGCCCGCCGTGCCGAAGGTAGAGGCCGCCGCGCCGCGCACGATGGCCGAATCGAATCCGTGGCTGATCGACCATGCGCGCCGCATTGCCGCCGAACAGCAGCAACAGGGCGAATACAGCGCGCGCCCCTCGGCCATGACGCCGTCCGCAGCCACCGCGAAGGGACTCGGCGCGGCCGTCGAAATCGACATGCCCGCAGCCCAGCCGGTTGCCGCCACGCCCGCGACCGACACGCCCGACTGGGCCCGCGAAGCCGCGCAAGTGGCCGCGCGCCGCAGCGCGCAAAAACTCGCGCCGGTGCAATCGGGCAACGACGAAGCGCGCACGCCGGCGGCCGTCGCCGAAGCGATCAAGGCGCGCATGGAGCAGGTCGTCAACGACACCGTGATGAACGAACTGTCGTCGATGCGCGGCATGATGGAAGAACACTTCGCCGGCCTGCTGTGGGGCGATCGTCAGCGCCGCAACCCGGCGCGCGCCGCGCTCACCAAGCACCTGTTCGCCGCGGGCTTTTCCGCGCAGCTCGTGCAGATGATGGTCGACAACCTGCCCGACGAGATCGAGACGATGGACGGCGGCATGGACTGGGTGCGCTCGGTGCTCGAATCGAACCTGCCGGTGATGGAAGACGAAGACGCGCTGATGGAGCGTGGCGGCGTGTTCGCGCTGATGGGCCCGACGGGCGTCGGCAAGACGACGACCACCGCTAAGCTCGCCGCGCGCTGCGTGATGCGCTTCGGCGCGAGCAAGGTCGCATTGCTCACTACCGACAGCTACCGGATCGGCGGCCACGAGCAGCTGCGCATCTTCGGCAAGATTCTCGGCGTGTCGGTGCATGCGGTGAAAGACGGCGCCGACCTGCAACTCGCGCTCTCCGAATTGCGCAACAAGCACATCGTGCTGATCGACACGATCGGCATGAGCCAGCGCGACCGCCTTGTGTCCGACCAGATCGCGATGCTGTGCCGCGCCGGCCAGCCGGTGCAGCGCCTGCTGCTGCTCAACGCGACGAGTCATGGCGACACGCTCAACGAAGTCGTCCAGGCGTATCAGCGCGCGCCGGATCAGCAGCCGCTCGCAGGCTGCATCCTGACCAAGCTCGACGAAGCCACCAATCTCGGCGGCGTGCTCGATGCGGTGATCCGCTACAAGCTGCCGGTGCACTACGTGTCGACCGGTCAGAAGGTGCCGGAAAACCTGTACGTCGCCACGAAGAAATTCCTGATCAAGAGCACCTTCTGCATACCGCGCGACAACTCGCCGTTCGTGCCGCATGACGACGATATTCCGGCGCTGCTGTCCGCGCTGTCAGCACGTTCGACGGCCGAGTTGCACGAGGTTCGCTTTGGATAAGCTCATTTCCGATCAGGCGGAAGGACTGCGGCGGCTGCTTGCCCGCAGCGGCGCACGCGTGATTGCGATGACGGGCGGCCCGGCCGGCATGGGCTGCACCACGGTGGTGGTCAACCTCGCCGCGGCGCTCGCGCAGCAGGGCAAGGACGTGCTGGTGGTCGACGAATGCGTGGGTGAGCGCTCGGTGAGCGCGATGCTCGGCGGCTTGCGCGGCGCCGGCAATTTTTCGGCGGTGATGCGCGGCGAGATGACGCTCGACGACGCCGCCGCACGGCACGCGCTAGGTTTTTCGGTGCTGGCCGCCTCGCGCACCAACCGCGAAGGCCACTCGGCCGCGCAGTTCAACGTGCTGCTCGGCGGTTCCGCCGACATCGTGCTGATCGACGCGCAACTCGACGAGCAAGGCTACCTGTCGCCATTCGCGCGGCAGGCGCACGACGTGATGATCGTCACGCGCGTGTCGGCGCAGGCGATCACCGACACGTACGCCTGCATGAAACGTCTGCACTACGCGCACGCGATCGCGCAGTTCCGCGTGCTGACGAACCACGTCCAAAGCGTGAACGACGCGCATACGACGTTTGCCAACCTGGCCGGCGTGGCCGGGCGCTACCTGGCGGTGGCGCTGGAAGACGCCGGCTGTATTGCCGCCGATGCGCGGATGGCGCGAGCCGAGGAGTTGTCGCGTTGTGTCGTCGATGCGTTTCCATCGACACCGGCTGCGCGCGACTTCCGCCACCTCGCCGCCGAATTGCAGTACTGGCCGATGCGGCCAGCGATGTCGTCGCAAACGCCCTGGATGGCGCCTGCGACAGTTACAGCGGCGCAACACGCCGACCAACCGTCCGCGCAGCACGCCTGAGAGGCGGCACAAGGACAAGGGGAGCACGATGTATAACGCCCAGGGAAAGATTTCCCAAGCCGAAGTTCTGACGAAGTACGCACCGCTCGTGCGTCGCCTCGGCTTGCAGCTCGTCGCCAAGATGCCGGCGAGCGTCGATCTCGACGATCTTATCCAGGCCGGCATGATCGGATTGCTGGATGCCGCTGGCCGCTACAAGGAAGATCAGGGCGCGCAGTTCGAGACCTACGCCAGCCAGCGGATTCGCGGTGCGATGCTCGACGAGTTGCGCAGCAACGACTGGTTGCCGCGTAGCTTGCGGCGCACCTCGCGCGAAGTCGAAACGGCGGTGCATAAGGTTGAGCAGAACCTGGGCCGCTCGGCGAGCGAAACCGAGGTGGCCGAGCACCTGCAAATGCCGCTCGACGAATATCAGTCGATGCTGCAGGACCTGCACGGCAGCCAGTTGATCTACTACGAAGACTTCGACCGCTCCGCCGACGACGAGCCGTTTCTCGACCGCTACTGCGTGGATCATTCCGACCCGTTGTCGGCACTGCTCGACGACAGCCTGCGCTCGGCGCTGGTGGAGGCGATCGACCGCCTGCCGGATCGCGAGAAGCTGCTCATGTCGCTGTACTACGAGCGCGGCATGAACCTGCGCGAAATCGGAGCGGTGATGGAAGTCAGCGAGTCGCGCGTGTGTCAGTTGCACAGCCAGGCCGTGGCGCGCCTGCGCACGCGGCTGCGGGAAATGGCCTGGGCGAACGCCGAGGCGAACTGAAGCGAGACTGTTCGAGGTGGGACGGGTGGCGCGCTATGCGCACACCTCGTTCTTCAGGCGTTAGCCATTTCATGTTCGGCGGCGAGCGCGAGAAAGGCCGAGCGCGACATGCCGTGCGCCTGCGCGTAAGTGTCGATCTCATGCACCAGCGCCTCGGGCAGTGAGATGTTGATGCGGATCGCTTTCTTCAGCGCCGGAATATTGCGCGTTGTCACGATGCCCCACGTGAATCCTGCGAAGCCAGGATTGAGCCGATGCTCGTCGAGCGTCCGGCGCTCGGGCAGCGGCATACCTTCGTCGATCAAGGTCTCGAGATGCGTTTCGATGGCCTCTTTCGCGTTCGCGTAGGCTTCTTCCAGCGTATCGCCCGCCGAGTGGCAGCCCGGGATGTCGGGCACCACCACGCCGAACGCATGCTTCTCGTCACCGGGCTCGATGGCGATCGGAAAGATCAGGTTTTTCATTTCAGACCCGCCTGTTTCAAAATGCTGTTCAGGGTGCCGGGCGGCAGATCCTTTTCCGGATGCGGGATGGTCACGAGACCGGGCTTTACCGCGTGCCGAAAATGATGGTGGCTGCCCGTTATCCGGACGAGTTGCCAGCCATCGGCGTGGATCAGTTTGACGACCTCGGCGCTGTTCATAGGGTACTCCCGAAACTATACACACGATTACACAACCTCGCTAGTGAGCGGAGTTTTGGCTGTGGATACGGCGCAACTCCAGAGCCGCGGCGGCGGCGGAAACTCGATTGGGGATGACATTTCAACGCGACGCGGCGTTGCGCGCCAGCTAGCCAGATGGCTAACGTTGGAGTGAGACGCAGGGCAATGAGGTGAGGGCGCCGCAATAGAAAAAGGCTCGTCGATGACGAGCCTTTTCATTCAGCAAAGGTGCGGCGCGCAGGACCAGGATCGGTGCGGCGGTCACCTGGCCGCCGATGCTTGTCAAACTCCGGCGTGCGCCGGAATCCGCCCATCGGGCCCGTAGAAGTTGTTGGCCTTGCGCGGTACGTTCACCTGCAGCGCAGCCAGCGCGCGCTGGTTGTAATCCATCCGCACGCGGATCAACTCGCCATTGTTGGTATTGGCGCGCCGGGCGCGCTCGACGGCTTTTTGCAGCAGCGACCACTGCGCGGCGAGCCGCGCATCCGAGTCGGCCGCCAGTTCCATACCGGGCCAGCCGGCCGGCAAGCCCAGCTCGGCCAGTTGCGCGTCGCGCGCGGCTTCCAGGCGTGCGAGCACGCCAATCAGTTCAGTCTTCTTTTCAACGATCGGGGGCAGTTCTTCCAGCGCCGATGAAGAGGCCAGAACCTTGGACTCGATGGTCAGGATCGAGGCGAACGCCTCGACGGTCGAATATTCGTCGATGAGGGTGGCAAGCAGGGCGTCTTTCATCTCAGCAACTCGCTGGGCACGGCGGCTCGCGCATGATTCACGAGCCGGGTTGGTCGAACGCCGCCCGGCATTTCACCGCACTTCGCTGTGCCGCTCAATGGCCGGTCGACGAGGTCTTGTTCTGCAACAGGTCGCGCGCCGTCTGCAGCACGCCGTCGGCGATCTTGCCGGAATCGATCTGCAGCGTGCCGTCCTTGATAGCCTGCTTGATCGACTCGACGTGCGCCGTGTCGATGTCGGCCGAGCCGGACGCCGCGAGGCTGCGCAGATGCTGCGACAGACCCGACAGGCTGACGCTCGCGTCGCCCGAACCGCTGGCCGTCGCGGCCGTGGTCGTGCTCGCGGTCTGCGCGGTGCCGGCCGCAGAGGCTGCATCGCTCTGTTGCGAGCGGGACAGGGCGTCTTTCAACGTCGGCAGATTCGAATTGGTTGTGGAATCGACTTTCACGATTGGCTTCCTGAACGATTTGATCCTGATAACGGCAACCGCTGATCAAAACTTTAGCGCAATCGCTCCACGTCGGACGTTGCTTTTCCACGCGATCCGTCCCTTTCGATACCGCCGCCGCCGAGGCCGGTCCCGGCGTGTGGCGCAGGGCGGTCCGCCCGTTCACAGTTGAATCTCCACGGTCGCGCCATCCTTGACGATGCCCGAGATGACCTGCCCGTTCGCGGTTTTCACCCGCACCTGCTGGCCCGGCGACGCGTTGTTCATCGCGCTGCCTTCGGCCGAGATCGAGAAGCCGTCGCCGGCAGCCACGACCCGCACCGTCTGGCCGATCGCGACCGCGGACGCGCTCTTGAGCATGTCGCGGCGCAGCGGCATGCCGCCCGCGATCCGCACGAGCGAGACCGAGCCGACCGCCTGCGAGGGATCGGTGACGATCGCTTGCGGCAGACCAGTCAGGTCGCCGTCGCGCGCGACGAGGTCGGCGGCGGTGAGCACTTCGCCCGGCGCCATGGCGCGGGCGGCGAGGTAGTAGGTGGCATGCAGCGAGACGCGCGCCTGCAGGTAGATGGTCCACGGACGCTCGCCCGCGCAGCGCACGCCGACGGTCATGCGGCCCCACAGGCGGGCGCCCGTCGGCATGAACGGCTCGAGCGCGGCGCAGGCGCTCAGGCCGCGCGGAAAGGCCGCCGCGACGGTGATGTCGATCTTGCCGGGCAAGCCCGCCGACTGCTGCTGCAAAAAGGCCAGCGCGGCGGCGTGAATCGCTTCGGCGTCCTGCTGGCCGGGCAGCGTCGCCGGCTGCGCAAGCGCGGCGGCCTGCATATATTTCTGCGCGACGGCCGGCGCGGGTTGGCGCACCGCCGGCGTTCTGGCGATCACGGGGCGGCTCGGCATCGCGGCGGCCGCCGGCGCGAGCGGCTTGCCGTTCGCGCCGAATTGCGGCGGCTCGCCGCGCGATGCGAGGCTGTCGAAACCGCTGCCTTGCGGCGCGCCGGCGTCGACCGGCTGGACGGCGGCCGAGGCCGTCGCGGACGCAGGCGTCACGATGACCGGCATGACCGCGCGCGAAGCCGGCGCGACATTCACGCGCGCCACGTTCGCCGACGCGCCGGCATTGCCCGGCGCGGGAATCGTCACGACGCCGTTGGCGTCCGGTTTGAAGTTGGTGCGGATCATCGCCGGCGCCGCGGCGGGTTCGTTCGCGCCCGGAATGACGATCGCGCCGCTCGTGCCGGCGGCGCGCGTGAACGGATCGGCGTCACGCGGCGCGGGCCCGCGTCCGATCGATTGCGCCGTGGCGGCGGCGAGCGAGGTGGCCGAAGCCGCACGCTGCGACGGCGTGCGCATCTGCTGCGCGATATCGGCGAGCGCGCCGGGATTCTGTTCGGCGGGTCCCGGAATCACGATCGGGCCGCCCGCTTCCTGTGCCTGACTCGTGCCCGGCAGCAGCACGATGCCGCCCGCGACCCACAGCGCCACGCTCACTACCACCCGCGTCAAAACACGCGATGCGGCGCGCATGGCAAGGCGCGGAGCCAGCCGTATGACGCGCGCCGGCCGGCCGGCACGCAGCGAAGCGCCTGCGGCCGCCTCTGCGGATGCACGCGAGGACGCACCCGGGTGATGCGCCGCCGCGCGGCTCGCACGCTGCGTCAGATCGGAAGTGGGCTGGTCCATCGTGGTTCTCCATCGAATGCATCGGTACGCCTTGCATTCTAGTGAGCGCCCCCGTCGCGCAAACGTTGAATAGAAGCCCCCTTTCCCGGTTATTCGTCCGATTGCCGCTTGCGTTCGGCCCATAAGATGCACCTCATGCAAAAAGGCCTTCCCGGTCGATGCGGCCCGCGAGCGGCGCGGCGACGGGAAGCCTCGGGAACCCTCTCGGGAGATTTCTATGCTGGACAAACTCGATGCCGAATTCGCTTTCGGCCGCCAGGCGCTGGATGTGCGCGCTTACCGGCAGGAGCTGCTGTCGTCGAATATCGCCAATGCCGATACGCCGGGCTACCGGGCGCGCGACGTCGATTTCGCGTCGTCGCTGGCCGGCGCGCTGAAGAAGACGGGCGGCACGGCCGCCGGCCAGGGCGCGTCGAACAGCTCGACGCTCGCGATGACGCAGCCGGCCGGTGTGACGAGCGGTATGTCGATGGTGTCGACGGAGCCAGGCCACATGGCCGGCAAGGCGACGCTCACCGCGACCGGCGGCGCGCCCGACGACTACGGCAACCTGCAATACCGGATTCCGACGCAGCCCGCGCTCGACGGCAACACGGTGGATATCGACACCGAGCGGGTCCAGTTCGCCGACAACACGCTGCACTTCGAATCGGGCATGACGGTGTTGTCGAGTCAGATCAAAACAATGCTGGCGGCGATCACGTCGGGTTCATAACAGCACACGCAGCACACGCAGCAACAGACACAGCAGCAAGCACGAACAAATCGCTACGGGACTTAACTTGAGGCCGGCTCGAACCGGCAGGAGAGGTCAGGAAACCATGCCATCCCTGATGAATATTTTTGGTGTTGCCGGCTCCGCGATGTCCGCGCAGTCGCAGCGGCTCAACGTGACGGCGTCGAATCTCGCCAACGCGGACAGTACCACCGGCCCGGACGGCCAGCCGTACAAGGCCAAGCAGGTCGTGTTCGCGGTGAACCCGCTCGGCGGCGCGCGCTCGGGCTCCGGCCAGCAGGTGGGTGGCGTGCAGGTCACCGGCGTGGTCGACGACCCGTCGCCGATGAAGACCGCGTACGAGCCCGGCAATCCGGCGGCCAATGCGGACGGGTACGTCACGCTGCCCAACGTCGACCCGGTGCAGGAAATGGTCAACATGATCTCGGCTTCGCGCTCCTATCAGGCCAACGTCGAAACGCTGAACACGGCCAAAACCCTGATGCTGAAAACGCTCACGATCGGAACCTGAGGAGACCGCCTTGACCACTAGCACCACGATCGGCAGCAACGGCACGACCGTTTCGCAAACGCTGCTCGACACCATGAACGGCACGAACAGCAGCACGAGTTCGACCAGCAGCACGTCCGGCACGTCGGCCACCGATTTGCAGAACACCTTCCTGCAACTGCTCGTCGCGCAGTTGAAGAACCAGGACCCGACCAATCCGATGGACAGCTCGCAGATGACCTCGCAGCTCGCACAGATCAGCACGGTGCAGGGCATCAGTCAGCTGAACACGTCGCTGAGTTCGCTGTCGACGCAGCTCTCGGCGGGCCAGCAATCGCAGGCCGCGCTGCTGATCGGCTCGACCGTGCTCGCGCCGGGCAACTCGATTTCCGTCGCGAGCGGCAAAGCCGGCGCGTTCGGCGTCACGCTCGCGAACGACGTGAGCGATCTGCAGGTCGTCGTGAAGAACTCGGCCGGCACGATCGTCAACACGATCGATCTCGGCAAGCAGTCCGCCGGCACGATTCCGGTCGGCTGGACGCCGACGGACACGGCGGGCAACGCGCTGCCCGACGGCACCTACACGATCACCGCGATGGGCACGATCAACGGACAGCAGGCGACCGCCACCACGCTGACCGGCGCGACGGTGGAAAGCGTCGTCACGCAGAGCTCCGGCACGGCGGGCCTCGTCCTGTCGAACGGGACGACGGTCGGCTTGACCAGCGTCGCCGCGATCCTCTGATTCAGAACAATTCGGTTACGACTTTCCAGATACGGAGAACGTCATGGGTTACCAGCAAGGTTTGAGCGGTTTGTCGGCGTCGTCGAGCGATCTCGACGTGATCGGCAACAACATCGCCAACGCCAACACGGTCGGCTTCAAGAGCGGCACCGCCGAATTCGCCGACATGTACGCCAATTCGATTGCGACCGCGGTGAACCAGCAGATCGGGATCGGCACGAAGCTCGCGGAAGTGCAGCAGCAGTTCTCGCAAGGCACGATCACCTCGACCAATCAGGCGCTGAACGTTGCGATCAACGGCAACGGTTTCTACCAGATGAACAACAACGGCACGCTGACCTATTCGCGTAACGGCGTGTTCCAGCTCGACAAGAACGGCTTTATCACCAACGCGCAAGGCCTGCAATTGATGGGCTACGCCGCGAGCAACGGCGGTGTGATCAACACCGCGCAGACCGTGCCGCTGCAGGTGCCGACCGCGAACATCGCGCCGACGGCGACCACCACGATTGCCGCCGGTCTGAACCTGAACGCGCAGGACGACCTGATGCTGGGCACGCCGGCGGTGACGCCCGGCACGATCGGCGGTACGCAGAGCACGCCCACCGTGGCGATCACCAACGCGGCCTCAGGCACGAACGCCGACGGCTACACGATCACCTTCGACGGCGCGGGTGGGTACACGGTCAAGGACACGACGCTCAACACCACGACGACCGGCACCTACACCGCGGGCACCGCGATCCCGCTCGGCAACGGCCAGACCATAACGTTCGGCTCCGGCACGCCGGCGGCCAACGACAGCTACACGATCGCGCCGACGCCGGTCGCGTTCAACCAGAACAGTTCGTCGACGTACAACTACTCGACCAGCACGACGGTCTACGACACGCTCGGCGGCTCGCAGCAGGTCAACATGTACTTCGCGAAGTCGGCGGCCGGCACGTGGAACGTCTACGCGGGCACCTCGACCGGTACGGCGACGCTGGTCGGCCAGGCGAACTTCAACTCATCGGGCACGCTGCTTGGCACGAGTCAGGCTGTCCTGCCGCTCACGACGCCTCCCACGTTCACCGCGACCTCGACGCCGTACACGTTCAACCTCTCGATCCCGACCACCGACGGTTCGTCGACGCCGCAGAACATCACGCTGAACATCGCGGGCACCACGCAGTACGGCGGCAAGGACGGCGTGAACAGCCTGCAGCCCGACGGCTATGCGGCGGGCCAGTTGACCGGCTTCACGGTGGCCGCAGACGGCACGCTGACCGGCAACTATTCGAACGGCCAGACCTCCGCGCTCGGGCAGATCGTGCTCGCGAACTTCGCGAACCAGAACGGCCTGATCGATCTCGGCAACAACGAGTACGGCGCGACCTCGGCATCGGGCGTCGCCCAGATCTCCACGCCGGGCTCGACCAACCATGGCGTGCTGCAAGGCGGCGCGGTGGAAAACTCGAACGTCGATCTGACGAGCGAACTGGTGAATCTGATCACCGCGCAACGCAACTATCAGGCGAACGCGCAGACGATCAAGACCCAGCAGACCGTCGACCAGACCCTGATCAACCTGTAAGCGACCGGGACCCCATCATGGATCGGCTGATCTACACCGCGATGTCGGGCAGCGCCCAGGCGCTCGAACAGCAGGCGATCGTCGCGAACAACCTCGCGAACGCATCGACCACCGGCTTTCGCGCGCAGTTGGAGACTTTCCGTGCCGTGCCGATGTCGTTCGGCGACGGCAGCTCGATCAACGACAACACCACCCGCACCTTCGTGCTGTCGTCGACGCCGGGCGCCGACTACACGCCAGGGCCGATCCAGCAGACGGGCAATCCGCTCGACGTGGCGATCCAGGGACCGGGCTGGCTGTCGGTGCAGACCGCCGACGGCAACGAGGCTTATACGCGCGCCGGCAATCTGCACGTCGACGAGAACGGGCAACTGGTGAACGCCACCAACCAGGTGGTGCTCGGCAACGGCGGGCCGGTGTCGGTGCCGCCGGGCGCGGAGATCACGATCGGCAAGGACGGCACGGTGTCCGCGTTGACGCCGGGCGATCCGCCGACCGCGGTGGTCACGGTCGATCAGCTGAAGCTGGTGAATCCGGACCCGCAAACCATGACGCGCGGCGACGACGGTCTGTTTCGGACCGCCGACGGCAACCCCGCCGACGCCGATCCGGCCGTCACGCTGGCGCCGGCGTCGCTCGAAGGCAGCAACGTGAATCCGGTCAGCGCGATGGTTGCGATGATCACCAACGCGCGGCAGTTCCAGATGCAGACCAAGCTGCTCGAGAACGCCGACAAGAACGATCAGTCCGCCAACCAGTTGCTCAGCTTCAGCTAACGGATTGCCCAGGCATAGCAACCATGTTGCATGGGACCGGAGTCAGCGCTAACGCGCTAACTCTGGTCGACACAGGAGAACATAAGTGAATCGCTCGCTCTACATCGCCGCTACCGGCATGAATGCGCAACAGGCGCAGATGGACGTGATCTCGAACAACCTCGCGAACGTCAGCACCAACGGCTTCAAAGGCTCGCGCGCGGTGTTCGAGGACCTGCTGTACCAGACCATCCGCCAGCCGGGTGCGAACTCGACGCAGCAAACCGAACTGCCGTCCGGCATCCAGCTCGGCACCGGCGTGCAACAGGTCGCCACCGAGCGTCTGTACACCCAGGGCAACCTGCAGCAGACCGGCAACTCGAAAGACATCGCGATCAACGGCGCAGGCTTTTTCCAGGTGCAGATGCCCGACGGCACCACGGCCTACACCCGCGACGGCTCGTTCCAGACCAACGCGCAGGGACAGCTCGTGACGTCGAGCGGTTATCAGGTGATTCCGGCCATCACGATCCCGACCAACGCGACGTCGCTCACGATCGGCAGCGACGGCGTGGTGTCGATCACCGTCGCCGGTTCGACCAACAGCCAGCAGCTCGGCTCAATGCAGGTCGCCACCTTCATCAACCCGGCTGGCCTCGACGCGAAAGGCGAGAACCTGTTCTCGGAGACGGCTTCGTCGGGTGCGCCGAACATCGCGCAACCGGGCCTGAACGGCGCCGGCACGCTGAATCAGGGCTACGTGGAAGCATCGAACGTCAATGTGGTTCAGGAACTGGTGAACATGATCCAGACTCAGCGCGCTTACGAAATCAACAGCAAGGCCGTGACCACCTCCGACCAGATGCTGCAGACCCTCAGCCAGATGCAGGTTTGAGGGACTGGGAATTAAAGGCGGTAATCCAGATGTCGTACTTCACTCGCATTCCGGTTCATTCGCGCACCGCTCAGGCGCTCGTGCAGCTCACGCTGCTCGCGGCCCTGGGTGGCTGCGGCCTCGTGCCGAAGCAGCCGATCACGCAACAGCCGATGACGGCCCTGCCACCGGCTCCGCCGCCGCCACCGGTGTCGGGCTCGATCTACAACCCGGGCTACGCGGGCCGGCCGCTGTTCGAAGACCAGCGTCCGCGCAATGTCGGCGACATCATCACGATCGTGATTGCCGAAAACATCAACGCGACCAAGTCGTCGGGCGCCAATGCGAACCGCGCCGGCAGCACGAATCTCGCGGTGCCGACCGCGGGCTTTCTGAGCGGCCTGTTCGCCAAGGCCAATCTGAGCGCGAACGGCGGCAACGTGTTTTCGGGCACCGGCGGCGCGAACGCGTCGAATACGTTCAACGGCACGATCACCGTCACGGTGACGGGCGTGCAGGCGAACGGCAACCTGATCGTCAGCGGTGAAAAGCAGATGCTGATCAACCAGGGCAACGAATTCGTGCGCTTTTCCGGCGTGGTGAATCCGAACACGATTTCCAGCCTGAACGCCGTGTACTCCACCCAGGTGGCCGACGCGAAAATCGAGTACTCCGCGAAGGGCTATATCGACGAAGCGCAGAACATGGGCTGGCTGCAGCGCTTCTTCCTCAACGTGTCGCCGTGGTGATCATGCGTACCGTCTCCCTTCGCCGCGCAGCCCGCGCCGTTCTTGCCGCCGCCCGGGCCGCCGTGGGCGTCACCGCCCTGCGCGCCGGCCGTGCGCTCGCGCTCGTCGCGCTCGCCTGCGCGGCGCTGCCGGCCGCCACGCCCGCGCATGCCGAACGCCTGAAAGACCTCGTGCAGATCCAGGGCGTGCGCGACAACCCGCTGATCGGCTACGGCCTCGTGGTCGGCCTCGACGGTACCGGCGACCAGACCACGCAGACGCCGTTCACCACGCAGACGCTCGCCAACATGCTGGCGAACCTCGGCATCTCGATCAACAACCAGGCGGCGGGCTCGAGCAACTCGCAGTCGTCGCTGTCGAACATCCAGTTGAAGAATGTCGCCGCCGTGATGGTGACGGCGGTGCTGCCGCCGTTCGCGCGGCCGGGCGAACAGATCGACGTCACCGTGTCGTCGCTCGGCAATGCGAAAAGCCTGCGTGGCGGCACGCTGCTGCTCACGCCGCTCAAGGGCGCCGACGGCCAGGTGTACGCGCTCGGTCAGGGCAATCTCGCGGTCGGCGGCGCCGGCGCCAGCGCCAACGGCAGCAGGGTGCAGGTCAATACGCTGGCAGCAGGTCGCATCGCTGGCGGCGCGATCGTCGAACGTGCGGTGCCGACTTCGGTGTCGCAAGCGGGCACCATGCAGCTCGACCTGAACGAGATGGACTACGACACCACGCAACGCGTCGTCGCGGCGGTCAACAACGCGTTCGGCGGCGGCACCGCCACCGCGCTCGACGGCCGCACGATCCAGTTGCGCGCGCCGAGCGATCCGGAGCAGCAGGTCGCCTTCATGGCGCAATTGCAGAACCTCGACGTGAGGCCCGCGCAAGCCGCCGCGAAGGTGATCCTGAACGCGCGCACCGGCTCGATCGTGATGAACCAGATGGTCACGCTGCAGAACTGCGCGGTCGCGCACGGTAACCTGTCGGTGGTGATCAACACGCAGCCGGTGGTGAGCCAGCCGGGCGCGTTCTCGAACGGCCGCACCGTGGTCGCGCAGCAGTCGCAGATCCAGATGAAGCAGGACAACGGTGCGCTGAAGCTGGTGAGCGCCGGCGCGAATCTCGCCGATGTGGTGAAGGCGCTCAACGCACTCGGTGCGACGCCCGCGGATCTGATGTCGATCCTGCAGGCCATGAAGGCGGCGGGCGCGTTGCGCGCCGACCTGGAAATCATCTAAGGAAGACGCCAGATGAATTCGGATACGACCAATACCGCAAACGACCTGACCAGCCGGTTCGCACTCGACGTGCAGGGCTTCGCGAGTCTGAGCGCGCAAGCCAAGGCCTCGCCGCAAGCCGGCATGAAGATGGCCGCGCAGCAGTTCGACGCTGTGTTCACGCAGATGATGCTCAAGAGCATGCGCGATGCGACGCCGCAAGACGGCCCGTTCGATTCGCACGACAGCGCGACCTTCACGTCGATGATGGATCAGCAGATGTCGCAGCAGTTGTCGAAAAAGGGCATTGGCGTGGCCGACGCGATGCTCAAGCAGCTGATGCGCAACCAGGGCATGCAGACGGGCGGTGGCGCGGGTGGCGCGGGCGGCTTCGCCGGCATGGCCAACGCGTTGGGCAGCAGCAGCGGCGGCGATGAAGGTCAGACCGCCGCGCTCAACGCGCTCGCGAAGGCCTACGGCAACGCGCAGGCCAACGGTCAGCTGGCGATGGGCAAGGGCTACTCGGCCAATAGCGCATTGACGCCGCCGTTGCGCGGCGACGGCAGTTCGCCGAAGGTCGACGCGTTCGTCGACAAGCTCGCGGCGCCGGCCCAGGCCGCGAGCGCCGCGACCGGCATTCCGGCGCGCTTCATCATCGGCCAGGCCGCGCTCGAATCGGGCTGGGGCAAGAGCGAGATCAGGAAGACAGACGGTTCGACCAGCCACAACGTGTTCGGCATCAAGGCGAGCAAGGACTGGACCGGCAAGACCGTCTCGACTGTCACGACCGAATATGTGAACGGCAAGCCGCAGCGCACCGTCGAGAAATTCCGCGCGTACGACTCGTATCAGGAAGCGATGACCGATTACGCGAACCTGCTCAAGGGCAATCCGCGTTACGCGCAGGTGATCAATTCGTCGCGCGACGTGAACGGCTTTGCCAACGGCATGCAGCGCGCGGGTTACGCGACCGACCCGCATTACGCCAAAAAACTGATGTCGATCATGCAGAAGATGGGCTGATCTGCCGTCAATGCAGTCACGCAGTCATGCAGCGCCATGCCGGCCGGTCCACCCGCGAGAGGTCCTTGCGTTTTAACGTTTGCGGCAAATATTTCATTAAAGCCCCTAAATTTTGGCTGGATGCTGCCGCTAATCAGTTAAGACCCGATACCGGAAAAGCATCATAACGTCCGGTTGAATGCGTGCGTCGCGGCTTCGATTGGGGCCGCGCGAAAGCTCCGGCAGGAGCCCTGGCACGCGCCCGCAAGAACATGCATACCGGCAAGCCCATGGATATGAACCAGTCGAATGGCCAGACCGACACGCACGGCCAGCCGCACGCCCCGCAAGACGATAGCGCGCCGAATTTCGGCCGCCGCAATCCGCTGGAGATCGGCGTTCAGTTGCGCAATCTCGTCAATCGCCGCGATTTCCTCACCGTCGAATATGCGGGCGGCCAGCTCGTGACGCGCCTGCTCGACGTCGACGTGCGCGAACGCACCTTCACCTTCGATTGGGGCGCGTTGTCCAATCAGAACGCGGGCCTGCTGGCCGCGCCGCGCTGCAAATTCCACGCGGCGCCGGACGGCGTGCGCGTCGAGTTCGCGACCGCGACGCCGCGCGAGACCCGCTTCGAAGGACTGCCCGCGTTCGAGGCCGACTTCCCCGAAGTGCTGTATTACGTGCAACGCCGCGAGTATTTCCGCGTCGATGCGCCGATCCTCGATCCGTACATGTGCAGCGGCCGTCTGCCCGCGGGCGACACGTTCCGCTTCGAAGTGCACGACCTGTCGCTTGGCGGCGTCGGCATGCGCACCACGGACGAACGCGTCGCCGAATTGCCGATGGGCACGCGCCTGGAAGATTGCGAACTGTCGCTCGGCGCGCTCGGCCGGCTGTCGCTCGATCTGCAACTGGTGTCGCACCGCTCCACGGCGCTGCCGAACGGCACGCAGCGGTATCAACTCGGTTTCCGTTTTCTGACGCTGCCGGGCAGCGCCGAAAACACACTGCAACGTCTGATCACGCAGCTTGAAATGAAGCGCCGTTCGCTGGTGCGTTGAGCGAATGCGGGGCGGGCAGGCGTTGATCCGGGCCTCGCTCGCTCGCCGCGTGAGAAGCAGGGCCGGGCAGTTCGTCTGAAAGAGCGCAGCGCAAAGCACGCAAAGAGGCGCGCGAGAAGTCGCACCACCGGTGCGCCCGGCGCGCCTCGCAAACGTTGCAACAAAGTCGCGCAGACATCGCAATGGCCCTCAATTTTTCTCACGGTGGGCCGTTAAACAGACTGTTCAAGTAACGTGGCGGCATGTCTGCGGTGTCGCCCTTCAGGATGACGCATGTCCAGCAATCTCTTAACCATCGGCCTCAGCGGACTCAATGCAGCCCAATGGGGTTTGACGACGACCGGCGAGAACATCAGCAACGCGTCGACGCCCGGCTATTCGATCGAGACGCCGGTCTATGCAGAGACCGGCGGCAGCTATACCGGTTCGGGCTATCTGCCGTCGGGTGTGTCGACGACCACCGTGCAGCGCCAGTACAGCCAGTACCTCGCGACCCAGCTGAACAATGCGCAATCGTCGAGCAGCGCGCTGTCCGCCTATAACACGATGATCACGCAGCTGAACAACCTGGTCGGCAGTCCGACCGGGGGGATCGCGAGCGCCATCACCGGTTACTTCACGGGCTTGCAGAACGTCGCCAACGGCGCGTCCAGCATCTCGACGCGCCAGACCGCGATGAGCGATGCGCAGACGCTCGCGAACCAGATCAACGCCGCCGGCGAGCAGTACGACCAGTTGCGCTCGAGCGTCAACACGCAGCTGAGCAACGCGGTCACGCAGATCAACAGCTATACGCAGCAGATCGCCCAGTTGAACACGCAGATCACCGCGGCGAGCAGTCAGGGCCAGCCGCCGAACCAGTTGCTCGACCAGCGCGATCTGGCCGTATCGAACCTGTCGCAACTGATCGGCGTGTCGGTCGTGCAGAACAACGGCGGCTATAGCGTGTTCATGTCCAACGGACAGCCGCTCGTGTCCGCCGACAACAGCTTCAACCTCGGCACGGCGACGTCCGCCAGCGACCCGAGCGAACTGTCGGTCCAGTATCTCGGCCAGGCCGGCGCGAAGCCGGCGCCGACGCCGCAGACGTTGTCCGACACCAATGTGTCCGGCGGCACGCTCGGCGGCCTGCTGCAGTTCCGTTCGCAGACGCTCGACCCGGCCGAAGCACAACTCGGCGCCATCGCCACCAGTTTCGCCGCGCAGGTGAACGCGCAGAACGAGCTGGGCATCACGCTGAACGGCACCGCGGGCGGCGCGCTGTTCACGGTTGGCTCGCCCACCGTGATTGCGAATGCGCAGAACACCGGCAATGCGTCGCTGAGCGTCTCGTTTGCCGACGCGACGCAACCGACCACCGGCGACTACACGCTGTCGTACAACGGCACCGCCTACACGCTGACCGACAATTCGACCGGCAGCATCGTGGGGTCGGCGGCGAACCTCACCAATCCGATCGGCGGCCTGCAATTCTCGGCTGCCGCCGGCACGATGAACGCGGGCGACTCCTTTTCGGTTCAACCGACGCGCGGCGCGCTGAGCGGCTTCGCGCTGACGACCACGTCGGCGTCGGCGATCGCGGCCGCGGCGCCGGTGCTGGCTTCGGCTTCCGCATCGAATACCGGCAGCGCGGCGATCACGCAGGGCACCGTGACGGCAGGCTATAGCGCACCGACCACGGCGTCGACGATCACCTATACCGCCGGTACCGGCCTGACCGGTTTCCCGGTGGGTTCGGTGGTGACGGTGGCTGGGCCGCCGTCGTCTTCGATCACGATCAGCTCGGCCACGACCGCCGTGCCGTACTCGCCGAGTTCGGGTGCGACGCTGACGATCACCAACCCGTCCAACCTGACCAACGCGGCCAGCCCCGGCATCATGAACGGGGTGACGGTCACGCTCAGCGGCACACCCTCGGACGGCGACTCGTTTTCGATCGGTCCCAATACTGGCGCGACCAACGACGGGCGCAACGCGCAACTGCTGTCGAACCTGACCACCGCGCAGGTGATGTCGGGCGGCACGTCCACGTTGACGAGCGCGTATGCGAGCTACGTGAACCAGATCGGCAATCAGGCGAGCCAGGTGCAGACTTCGAGCACCGCGCAGGCCTCGCTCGTCACGCAGATCACCGCCGCGCAGCAGTCCGTGTCCGGCGTCAATATCAATGAGGAAGCAGCCAACCTGCTTCAGTATCAGCAGCTCTATCAGGCCAACAGCAAGGTCATCCAGACCGCGCAGACCCTGTTCCAGACGTTGCTCGGCATCTTCTCGTAAGGCGTTGAACCATGCGTATCTCCAGCTCGCAATACTTCAGCATGAACGTCGAGACAATGAGCAACCAGCAGGCTCAGTTGTCCCAGATCTACCAGGAAATCTCGAGCGGCATCAGTCTGAGCACCGCCGCCGACAATCCGCTCGGCGCGGCCCAGGCGGTGCAGCTGAGTTCGACGGCGACGGCGCTGTCGCAATACTCCACCAATCAGAACGCCGCGCTGTCGTCGCTGCAGGCCGAGGATTCGACGCTCAGCGGCGTGCTCAGCACGCTGCAAAGCGTGAACACCCTCGCTCTCAGGGCGGGCGACGGCGGTTTGAACGACGCCAATCGCAGCGCCATCGCGGCTCAGCTGACGACCCTGCGCGACCAGTTGCTGACCTACGCCAATGCGACCGACGGGGCGGGCAATTCGCTGTTCTCCGGGTTTCAGAACTCCACCAAGGCGTTCACGACCGATGCAAGCGGCGCCGTCGTTTATGCGGGCGACACCGGCACGCGCACCGTGCAGGTCACCGACAGCAACCAGGTGGCAACGGGCGACAACGGCCTTGCAGTCTTCATGAGCGTTGGCGCGAGCAATGCGCAGCCGATCGCGGCCGGCAGTTCGGCCAACACCGGCACGGGCGTGATCGGTTCGGTGACGGTCAACGATCCGACCAACACCGCGAATGCGGACTCGTACCAGATTGTGTTTAGCGGCAGCGGCTCGTCGCTGACCTACGCGATCAACGACACGTCGAAGACCCCGCCGGTTGCGGTGGGCACGCCGCAACCATACACCGAAGGCGCCGACATCTCGATCGGCGGGCAGACGGTCGCGATCACCGGCACGCCGGCCGCGAACGACACCTTCACGGTCAAGCCGGCCAATCAGGCGGGCACCGATGTGTTCGCGAACCTGAACGCGATGATCAGCGCGCTGCAACAGCCGGTGACGGGTAACGCGGCGGCGACGGCCAACCTGCAGAACGTGATGAACACCGGACTGAGCCAGTTGCGCAACACGCTGAACAACGTGACCACGGTGCAGGCATCGGTCGGCGGCCGCGAGCAGGAAGTGCAGGCGCTGCAAGCCGTGACGCAGACCAACTCGCTGCAAACGCAGAGCAGCCTGAACGACCTGACCTCGACCGACATGGTCTCGACGATCAGCAAGTACACCATGCAGCAGGCGGCGTTGCAGGCTTCGCAGCAAGCGTTCGTGCAGATCCAGAACATGTCGCTGTTCCAGTACATCAACAACTGATGCACGAAGGCGGCAGAAAGCAAAATAACCGGCGCGAGCCGGCTTTCTTCTATGCCGTGAGTTCCGGCGCGAAGGGTCTGCCGAGCCGCGGCGTTATCGCAAGCCCGCCGCGACGCGCCCCATCTCGTCGATGCCGCCGTCGAACAGCCGCACGAAGAATGGGATCATGTTCGGCAGCATCAGTTGCACCAGCAGCAGACCGACCAGCATCGTGAGCGGAAAGCCGATCTGGAACACGCCGATCTGAGGCGCGGCGCGATTGAGAATGCCGAGCGCGAGGTTGGCGATCAGCAGCGCCACCACCACCGGCAGCGACAGCAGCAGGCCCGCCGCGAAAATCGAGCCGCCCCAGTTGGCGAGCGTCTGCCAGCCGTGCGGCGCGAGCAGATTCGCCGACACCGGCACCGACTGAAACGTCGTCACCAGCGCGGCCAGCATCTGCAAATGACCGTCGACGGAGAGAAACACCAGCATTGCGATCGTCGTCATGTAGCGCGAGATCACCACGCCCGAACCGGTCGCCTGCGCGTCGAAGAAGGTCGCGAAGCCGAGGCCCATGCCGAGGCCGATGAAGTAGCCGGTTGCGTCGATCGCCTGGAAGACGATCTGCATCGTCACGCCGAGCGCGATGCCGATCAGGAACTGATTGACGAGCACCCACACGCCGGCAGCGGAGAATACCGTGACTTGCGGCATCGCACCGATGGTCGGCGCGACGATGATCGTGGTGAAGGCGGCGAGGCCGATCTTCACACGGGCGGGCATCGACGCATTGCTGAACACCGGCGCGGTGGCGATCAGCGCGGCGATCCGCGCGAACGGCCACAGGAACGCGGTCAGCCAGCCGTTCAGTTGAGCGTAAGTGACCGTGAACATGGCGAGGGGAGTGGCGGTGCGCCGCTCAGTTGACGAGCGTCGGAATGCTGGTGAGCGTGTGACGCAGATAGTCGAGCATCGTCGTCAGCATCCACGGGCCCGCGATCACCATCGTGACGGCGATCGCGAGCAGTTTGGGAATGAACGAGAGCGTCGACTCGTTGATCTGCGTGGCCGCCTGGAACAGACTCACCACGAGGCCGACGACCAGCGCGACCAACAGGAGCGGGGCGGCTAACAGCAGGCCGACATACATTGCCTGGTGGGCCAGCGTCATGACTGCTTCAGGTGTCATGGTGAGTGCGCCAAAAAATGCGGGTTAAACGAAACTCTGTGCGAGCGAGCCGAGCAGCAACTGCCAGCCGTCGACCAGTACGAACAGCATCAGCTTGAACGGCAGCGAGATGGTGGCGGGCGACACCATCATCATCCCCATCGACATCAGCACGCTCGCCACCACCATGTCGATGATGAGGAACGGGATGAAAATCGTGAAGCCGATCGTGAAGCCGGTCTTCAGTTCGCTGGTCACGAACGAGGGCACGAGGAGCGACAGCGGCACGTCTTCCGGACCCTGCATCGGCGCCGCGTGCGAGATGCGCGCGAACAGCGCGAGATCGCTCTCGCGGGTCTGGCGCAGCATGAACGTCTTGAACGGCGCGACGCCGCGCGACACCGCCTGGTCCATCGAGATCGTGCCGTCGGAAAACGGCTTGTAGCCTTCGTTATAGGCCTTGTCGAGCACCGGCGACATCACGAACAGCGTGAGAAACAGCGCGAGACCGACCAGCACCTGATTCGGCGGCGTGGTGGTCGTGCCGAGCGCCTGGCGCAGCAGCGACAACACGATGATGATGCGCGTGAAGCTCGTCATCATCAACACCATCGCCGGGAGGAACGACAGCATCGTGAGCAGCAGCATCGTCTGCACGCTCAGCGAGTAGGTGGTGCCGCCGTTCGGGCCGGGGCTCGTGTTGAACGCCGGCAGGCCGGCGGTTTGCGCGAACGACAGCGTCGGCAGCGCGAGCATCAGCGCGGGCACGACGAGGGGCAGCGCGAGCGGCGCGACACGGCGCAATACTTTGAGCGCGGCTTGCGCGGCGCCGTGAGCCGGGGCGGGGCGCGCGTCACGCAGCGACGAAACGCTGACTTGCATGGAACTGAACTGCATTACCGATCCCCGCCGCCGTGCGCGTTGAAACGTTTGCCTACTTCACCCTTCAAAGCGTCGCGAAAGCGTTGAGCGAAGGTGCCCGGCAGCGGTGCGCGAGCAGCGCCGCTTTGCGGGGCCGGGACGGCGACGCTATCGGGCGTGGCGGAGCCCGCGGGCATCGTATGCAGGAGACGCACGTTGCCGGGCGCCGCGCCGAGCACGAGCCACGTGTCGCCGATCTCGACGACTGCGACGCGTTCCTTGCCGCCGAGCGACGCACCGCCGACGGTCTTCACGAGCCCGCCGCGCTGACCCGGCTGCAGGCCGAAGCGGCGCGCGAGCCACGCGCAGCCGAACACCAGACCGATCACGACCAGCAGGCCGACGACCGTTTGCAATACCGCGCCGACGCCGAGCGCCGGAACGGACGAGCCGGCGCCGACACCCGAGGCGATGCTCGCGGCGTTGTTGACCGCGTTCATGTCGGCGGCGTGCGCCGACAGGGGCACGGCGAGCGCCGCCGTGGCGACCACGCCGGCGCGAAGCAGGGCTTCGCGCGAAGCGTTGAGCACGGCGCGAGCGGTCAAGCGTTTCATCGATTCAACTTCCGGATGCGTTCGGACGGCGTGATGATGTCGGTCAAACGGATGCCGAACTTGTCGTTCACGACCACCACTTCGCCCTGGGCGATCAGGCAGCCGTTGACCAGCACGTCCATCGGTTCGCCGGCGAGGCCGTCCAGTTCCACCACCGAGCCCTGCGCGAGTTGCAGCAGGTTGCGGATCGCGATCTTGGTGCGGCCGAGCTCGACGGTCATCTGGACCGGAATGTCCAGGATCATGTCGATGTCGTTGCGCGTCGAGGTCGGCTCGACTTTCGACAGCGGCTGGAACACGCCGGCCGTCGTCGCGCTGACTTCGGCGTTGTCGTTCTGCTCGGCCAGCGCGCTGGCCCAGTCGGCCATCGCGTCTTCGTCCTCGGCGCTCGCCGCGCCGGCGGCCAGTTGCGGCTCACCGGCGGCCAGTTCGGCCTCGGGCTTTGCGTTCAGGTCACTCATATCCACCTTCCTTCATCGTGTCGGCTGCGCTGATCATTTTCTGGACCCGCAACGCGTACTGACCATTGAAAATTCCGTAGCCGCATTCCATTACCGGCACGCCGTCGACTTTCGCCGTGATGCGCTCGGGGATGTTGATCGGCAGAACATCGCCTTTGCGCATGTTCAGGATCTGTTCGAACGTGACCGGCACCTGCGCGAGGTCGGCGGTCAGTTCCACTTCCGCCGCCTGCACCTGCTGCGATAGCACCCGCACCCAGCGGCGGTCGATGTCCACCGCCTCGCCCTGGATCGGCGAAGAGAGGATGTCGCGGATCGGCTCGATCATCGAGTACGGCATGCAGATGTGCAGCGTGCCGCCC
Organism: Paraburkholderia sp. TE9906; assembly: GCF_056279605.1. Taxonomy (NCBI): domain Bacteria; kingdom Pseudomonadati; phylum Pseudomonadota; class Betaproteobacteria; order Burkholderiales; family Burkholderiaceae; genus Paraburkholderia; species Paraburkholderia sp. TE9906. The sequence goes on along the minus strand of NZ_JBWCCT010000008.1, from coordinate 95,617 downwards.
GTCGTGCCGAACTCGATCGAGAACTGCGTGACGATCACGATTTCATTCGGCGTCGCGACGTTGGCGAACTGCGTGTGCATTTCCGAGCGCACGTATTCGAACTGCAACGGCCGCACGCTTTTCCACGACGCCGCGTAGTGCTCGAACGTCAGATTGAGCAGCTTCATGATGATGCGCTGCTCGGTCTGCGTGAAGTCGCGCCCTTCGACGCGCGTATGGAAGCGTCCATCGCCGCCGAACAGGTTGTCGACCACGAAGAACACGAGGTTCGGGTCGAACACGAACAGCGACGTGCCGCGCAACGGCTTCACGTGGACCAGGTTCAGGTTGGTCGGGATCGGCAGGTTGCGGGTGAATTCGCTGTACTTCTGCACCTTCACCGGACCGACGGAGATTTCCGCCGAGCGCCGCATGAAGTTGAAAATGCCGACGCGCAACAGACGCGCGAAACGGTCGTTGATGATTTCGAGGCCGGGCATCCGGCCGCGAACGATGCGTTCCTGCGTCGCGATGTTGTACGGGCGTACGCCCGTGCGGTCGCTTTGCTCGGCTTCCGAGTCGGACTCGCCGGTAACGCCCTTGAGGAGGGCATCGACCTCCTCCTGGGACATGAACTCTTCGTGGCCCATTGCTTATTCCTCGTGCGTCCCGTGGCGGTTGATGATGGCAGTGCTAGATAACGTCACTGAGCGTCACTGCACGACGAATTCGGTGAACAGCACGTCCTGCACGTGGATCGGCGCGGCGCCCTTTTCGGTCGGCTGCGCGATCAGCGTCTTGAGCTCTTCGGCGAGCGCGCGCTTGCCTTCCAGCGGCGCGAGCTCGTCGGGGTGCTTGTTCGAGAGCGCGAGCAGGATGTGGCTGCGCACTTCCGGCATATGCTCGGTGAGCTGCTGCTGGGAGGCGGCGTCGGCGAGCCGGAGCGTGAGGCCGATGCGCAGGAAGTGCTGCTGGCCGTCGTCCGATTGCAGGTTGACCGTCATCGATTCGAGCGGGAAGAACAGCGGCGCCGCGGGCGGCGTCGGCGCGGCTTCCGCTGAGCTCGCGGCTGGCGCGCGCTTGGACATGAAGAACCACACACCCGCGCCGGCTGCGCCCGCGGCGACGATCGCAATGAGGGCGATCAGGATGATGCGCTTCAAGGGGCCCGGGGAGGCGGGCGCGGCTTGCTGGTTTGCGGTCGTGGATGCCATGTGGTTTGCTTTGCGTGCCTTTAGTGCTGGTGAGGGTGATTGTTGTTGATTTGCGCCTGGATCGATGGGTCGAAAAGAAGGGGGATTGCGGGCTATCTCTGGTTTTTGGGTTGTTTTTAGCCTGGGGTTTGGGCTGTTTGCCTTCGGTGTTGGCCTTTCCTTGAGTTCGCGGTGGTCTATTGGCGTTGCCCCTGTGCGGGGCGGCACCTACTTTCTTTGTCCCCCAAGGGGACTTCCTTCGGGGCGCAGCCGCAAAGAAAGTAGGCAAAGAAAGCGGCTCCAAACCGCCAGCTCATAAGCGGGTCCCCTGGCTTGGAGGGGGCAGTGGTGCATCTGGAATCTGTGTTCCCGCACACTCCGCGTCAGTGACAAGGCAGTCATTCTTCCGGCGACGCTGCGCGCGCCGACGCGGTAGTTCATCGAACCGTCTGTGTGCTCAGAGTCGCTTGAATCGAGATCTCTTAGGAGGCTTTCAAGTCAAGAAAAGCGGGAGCCTCCGCGCGCATGCAATTGCCCCGCGAACCGCCGCAGGTCGCATGGGAAGGCCGCCTTGCGGACAGGTGTCAGGTGTCAGGCGAAAGTATCGACCAGCCCAACCTTGCGCTTCACCGCGACGTTGGCGACCGTGTCTATCGCGTCCGATGTGCCGCCGCCAAATGATCCGCCGCTGCCGCTGGATTTGCCGCCCGAGCGGCCCGAATCGGCGTTCTGTTGCTGGCCGCTGCTCTGGCGCGCGAAGCCGTCGCTGACGCTCGCGCTGCCCAGCCCGATTCCGTTCGATTCCATCGCCTCGCGCAGCTTCGGTAACGCCGCCTCGACCGCCTCACGTACCGATTGATGCTGCGAAACGAACAGCGCATGCGCGTGGTTGTCGGCTACCTGCAACACGACTTGCAGCGGGCCCAGGTCCTTCGGGTTCAGCGTCAGTTCGGCACTCTGCGAATGCGCGTTCGACAGGAACACCACCTTCTGGCTCAGCGCATCCTCCCAGTCGGTCGTGCCGACCTGCGGCGCCAGCGCGTTCGCCGCTTCCGCCGCGCTCGCGGTGCCCGTGCTTTGGGCGGCGGCCGTCGTTGCGGCGCTTGCTGCGGCTTGGGTGGCGGCCAGCGCCGCAGTCGCTGCGTCGGCCGCGCTCTTGAAGGACGAGAGGTTGTCGGTCTGAGCGCCAGCAGCCGTGGCCGTCAGCGTCTCGACCGCCGATCTGGCCGCCGCGGCCGGGTCGGTCAGCGTCGTCGGCGCAGCCGTCGCCGTCGTGGCGCCCTTCGATGCGTTCGATCCCTTGCCCTCGCCGAATAGGCCGCTCGCGAGCGACTTGCCGTCCGCCGAGCCGTTCAGCCCGCCGTTCGCGCTCGCCGCCGTCGCGGCGTTCGCTGCCGCGCCGCTCGCCAGCGCCTGCGCCGGCACCGTGCCCTGGCCGCTCGCCAGTGCGGCGAGCGCCGCCTGCAATGCGTCCCGCAACGACTTCGGATCGGTTGCGGTGGTTTTCTTGCCCGCCGCCAAGCCGGGTGTCGTGGTAGTGGCCGTGCCGGTCAGCGCGGCCGAGGCGTCGGCCAGGGCCGTGGCGGGATCGGTGGTCGTCGCGGTGCTGTTCGCGTCGGCTTGGGCTTGCGCCTGAGCCTGAGCCTGGGCTTGCGCGGCGGCGGCCGCTGCAGCCGCGCCCGCATCGGCCGGCGTCGTGTTGTTGCCGGACTTTGCCGGCGTCGTCGGGGTTTTGCCGTTCGACGCCTGCTGCGCGTGATCCGGGGATGTCGCGGATGACGCCGCGTTCGTCGGGTCGTCGCTGCTGCTCTTCGCGTCGTTTGCCTGTTGCGTGGCGGAATCGGCCGGCGGTGCGTCATGCACGCTCGACGATGCCGCCGATGACGACGAATCCTGCTGCTGGCTCGCGTTCTGCGCGGCCGCGTTGCTCTGCTGGTCGATGCTTTGCTGCAAGGTTTGCGAGAACGGGCTGGCGCTCGCCGCGGCGGCCATCGCCGCACTGGTCGATGAGTTGCCGGCGGAGCCGAGCAGCGAACCGATCTGGGAGCCGATCTGTGAAAGAAGCGACATAAGGAATCCTGTCAATCTGTCATACGGGTGGTCGATGAGACGAGGCGACGCTCGCCCGGGTCAGATGCCTTCGGCGCGCATGCGCAGAATCCGCGCGGCGAATTCGTCGGCGTCGCGCTGATCGCGCCGCGCGACGGTTTTTGCTTCGGCTGCTTCGCCGCGCGCCTGCAGCACTTCGTATGAGCCGAGCTTCTGCTTCTGGCGCTGCCAGTCGGGCTTCGCCGCCTCGACACGGGCGGTGGCCGTCGCGAGCAGATTGCGCTGCTGGTCGATGGCGGCGTCGAGCGTGTCGATGAACGCCTGGAAGTTACGCATGTTGCCGGCCGGCATGCCGCTCTGGGCGGTCGTCGTGAAGCGCGAGTGGTATTCGTCGCGGTATTGCACGAGCGCATCGAGCTGCCCCTCGACGTCGTTGCGCTCGCGCTGCGCGCGGCCCAGACGCTGCGCGGCGGCGTCCACATCGTCCTGCGCGAGGCCGATGAGTGTCTTGATCGGAAAGTGTTTCGCCATCGTCAGCCTCCTTGGGCAAACAGTGCGTCCAGCATCTCGACGCTGGGTTCAAAGTTTGCGCATTCGCGAAAACCTTGCTGCAAAAATGCTTCCATCCGCGGATACAGCGCGATCGCGCGATCGAGCACCGCGTCGCGCCCGCTCGAATACGCGCCGACGTTGATCAGATCGCGGTTGCGCTGATAGCGCGACAGCATCTGCTTGAACATACGCGTCTTGTTCAGATGGTTATCGTCGATCAGCGCGGTCATTGCCCGGCTAATCGACGCTTCGATGTCGATCGCCGGATAGTGGCCGGCCTCGGCGAGCGAGCGCGACAGCACGATGTGGCCGTCGAGAATCGCCCGCGCGGAGTCGGCGATCGGGTCTTGCTGGTCGTCGCCTTCGGTCAGCACGGTGTAGAACGCGGTGATCGAGCCGCCGCCCGCCGGGCCGTTGCCGGTCCGCTCGACGAGCGCCGGCAGCTTGGCGAACACCGAAGGCGGATAGCCCTTGGTGGCGGGCGGTTCGCCCACGGCCAGCGCGATCTCGCGCTGCGCCATCGCGTAGCGGGTGAGCGAATCCATCAGCAGCAGCACGTGCTTGCCCTGATCGCGGAAATATTCGGCGAGTGAAGTCGAATACGACGCGGCCTGCATCCGCAAGAGCGGCGAGACGTCGGCGGGCGCCGCGATCACCACCGAGCGCGCGAGACCTTCCTCGCCGAGAATCTGTTCGATGAATTCCTTCACTTCGCGGCCGCGCTCGCCGATCAGGCCGATCACGATCACTTCGGCGCTGGTGTAGCGCGCCATCGTGCCGAGCAGCACCGATTTACCGACGCCCGACCCGGCAAAGAGCCCCATGCGCTGGCCGCGGCCGACGGTCAGCAGCGCGTTGATCGCGCGCACGCCGACGTCGAGCACCTTGTGAATCGGCTCGCGGTTCAGCGGATTGATGACCGGCGCGGACAGCGGCGCGTCGGCGTGCGCGCCGAGCGGGCCGAGCCCGTCGAGCGGACGGCCGGACGCATCGAGCACGCGGCCGAGCAGTTCCCAGCCGACCGGCAGGCGCTTGGCACCTGCCATCGGGTCGGCGATCGGCGCGCTTTCGAGCGGATAGACGCGCGCGCCGGGCAGCAGGCCGATCACTTCGGTGGTCGGCATCAGAAACAGTTTGTCGCCGGAGAAGCCGACGACTTCGGCTTCGGCAATCGGCAGCGAACTGCCGGGCGGCAGTTCGATCATCACTTCGGCGCCGACCGACAGGCGCAGGCCGACCGCTTCGAGCACGAGGCCGGCGGCGCGCGTCAAACGTCCGCAGGCGCGCAGTGGCTTCGCGATCGCATTGCGCGCGCGCAACGCGTCGAGGCGGCCGCGCCAGGCTTGCATGTGCGGGTTGCTGTCGAGCGTGGGATCGTAGGGGGCGTGAGCGGCGGCGGGGGCGGCAGCGCCTGCCGCGGCGGAATCGCGGCTCGCGGCGGCGCCCGTCGCCGGATGCGCGTGAGCCGGATCGCGCAAGGCCGCTTCGATCGCGGCAACCGCAGCCGCGGCGGGCGTCACCGCGGATGTCGCCACCGCAGATGTCGCCACCGGTTTTGCCGCGGGCGTGACCTCATGCGCCGCCTCCACGTCCGCAAGCGCTTCGGCGCCGAACGATGCCAGCGCCAGTTCGCGTTCGAGCGGCGTCAGATCGCTGGCGCGAATCTCGTCGAGGGTCGGCTTCACCATGTGCTCACCTTGCCGAGTGCGGCCGCGACACGTTCCCAGCGCGTGTCGATGCCGGCATCCACTTCGCCGGTGCCGGCCTGGGCCCGGCAACCGCCGCGCTCCACCGACGCATCCGTGCGTACCGTCCAGCCGCGCGTTTGCAACTCTTCCATCAGATAGGCCTCGACGACCGGCAGATCGGCGGGACTCACGATCAGGGCCGGCGCGCCGACCAGCGCGGGTTCGGTGGCCAGCACCTCACGCGCGGCGGCGATCAGCGCGGTCGGGTCGTGCTGCACGTGCTGGCGCACCACCTGCTGCGCGATGTCCAGCGCCAGCGCGACCAGCGTTTCGGAGATCGCGCCCTGGGCGCCGTCGAGCGCTGTCTTGAAGGTCGCCGCCAGTGCGGCGAGCCGCGCCGCTTCTTCGCGCGCTTCGCTCTGGCCTTGCTCGAAACCCTGCGCATGACCCTGGTCGTAACCGGCCTGGTAGCCGAGCGCCTGGCCGGCCACGTGGCCGGACGCGATGCCCTGCGCGTGCGCGGCGTCGCGCAGGCGTTCCAGTTCAGCTTCGAACGCGGCGCCGTCGTCGACTTCGGGCTCGGGCGGCGGCGCCGGCGGCACCGGATCGAACGAGGCCATCTCCCAGCGCTGGTAGGCCGAGAGGCTTCCCTTCGCCGAGGAGCTCTGATCAGACATATGCATCTTCCGCCTTGCCGCCTAGCACGATCTGACCGCTCTCTGCCAGATTGCGCACGATCTGCAGGATGCGGCGCTGTTGCGTTTCGACTTCGGAGACGCGCACCGGACCGCGTGCATCGAGGTCTTCGGCGAGCAGTTCGGCCGCGCGTTGCGACATGTTCGACAGGAACTTCTGGCGCAGCGCGGGCGGCGCGCCCTTCAGCGAGATGATCAACGCCTCGGACTCGACTTCCTTCAGCAGCAGCTGGATCGCGCGGTCTTCCAGATCGAGCAGGTTCTCGAACACGAACATCTGATCGATGATCTTCTGCGCGAGTTCCGCGTCGTACTGGCGAACGTTCTCGATGACGCCTTCCTCATGATTGCTCGACATGAAGTTGAGAATCTCGGCCGCCGTGCGAATGCCGCCCATCGGGCTGCGCTTGAGGTTGTCGCTGCCGGACAGCAGGCCCGTCAGCACGTCGTCGAGTTCGCGCAGCGCGGCCGGCTGGATGCCGTCGAGCGTGGCGATGCGCAGCAGCACGTCGTTGCGCAGCCGCTCGGTGAAGCAGGCGACGATTTCCGACGCCTGATCGCGGTCGAGATGCACGAGGATGGTCGCGATGATCTGGGGATGCTCGTTCTTGATCAGCTCGGCGACCGCGGCCGAGTCCATCCACTTCAGGCCTTCGATACCGCTGGTGTCGCTGCCCTGCAGGATGCGGTCGATGATCACGCCGGCCTTGTCGTCGCCGAGCGCCTTGGTCAGCACCGAACGGATGTACTCGTTCGAATCGAGCGACATGCCGGTGTGCTGCTCCGCTTCCTTCACGAACTCCTGCAGAACTTCGTCGACCTGCTCGCGGGTCACGTTCTTCAGCGCGGCCATCGCGACGCCGATCTTCTGGACTTCGCGCGGCCCGAGGAACTTGAACACCTGCGCGGCTTCTTCCTCGCCGATCGACATCAGCAGCAGCGCGCTCTTCACTACGCCTTCAGCGCTCATCGGACACCCAATTTTTCACGACGGTTGCAACGATCTTCGGATCCTGGCGCGCGATGCTGCGTGCGAATTCCAGGTTCCGCTCATATTTGTGTTTCGCGTTTTCGAGCGCGAGCGTTTCGCTGTCGGTCTCGATCTCGACCACGGCGCCATCGCGCTCCGCAGCCGGAATGCCGTCCAGCAGGACCGGCTCGTCCGGCGCCGCCAGCGCGGCCATGGCGGCCGGCTCCGGCGGCGGGAAAGCGCGGCGCAGCGCGGGCTTCACCATCACGAAGTACAGGAACAGGGCCACCGCGCCGATGCCGAGATAGGTCGCGATCTGCTTGTAGAGCGCCAGCATGTCCGGCGTGCGCCACCACGGCAGGTTCGCGTTCGGATCGATGTCGGCGGTGAACGCGCTGTTGACCACGTTGACCGAGTCGCCGCGCGCCGCGTCGAAGCCCATCGCGTCCTTCACCAGTTGCGTGACCTGCGCGAGCTTGTCGGCGGTGACCGGCTGCATGGTCACGTTGCCCTTCGCGTCCGCCACCCGCAGGTAGTTCACCACCACCGCCACCGACAGACGCCGGATGCCGCCCATCGGCCGGTCGACGTGGCTCACGGTCTTGTCGAGTTCATAGTTGGTGGTCGAATCCTTGCGGTCGCTGACCGGCGTGGTCGCGACGCCGCTCGCGCCATTGCCTGCCGTGATCGGCGCGGAGGCCGGTTGCGGCGGCTGGTTCGACAGCGCGCCGGGCACGCCCGAGGCGCCGCCTTGCGACATTTCGGTGGCGCTGCTCGACTGCTGGCTGCGGATCGCCGCCTGTTGCGGGTTGCCGTTCGGGCTGTAGTTTTCCGAAGTCTGTTCGCTGTGCGAGAAGTCGATGTCGGCGCTCACCTGCGAGTGCGCGTTGCCCGTGCCGAACAGCGGCGCGAGGATCGCGTTGATGCGCTGCTGCGTGTTGCGCTCGATCTGCTGGCGGTACTTCAGTTGCGTCGCGTCGAGTCCGCTGCCGGTGGTTGGCTGCGTCAGCAGGTTGCCGTCCTGATCGAGGATCGTCACGCCGTGCACCGGCATTTCCGGCACCGCCGACGACACCATGTGCGTGATCGCGACCACCTGGCCTTCGTCGAGCACGCGGCCCGGATAGAGGTTCACCAGTACGGCCGCCGACGGCGCTTCCTTGTCGCGCACGAACACCGAGGGCTTCGGAATCGCCAGATGCACGCGCGCGGACTTCACCGTCGAGATCGATTCGATCGTGCGTTCCAGTTCGCCTTCCAGCGCGCGCTGATAGTTGATCTGCTCGTCGAACTGGCTGATGCCGAACTTCTGGTTGTCCATCAGCTCGAAGCCGACCGAGCCGCTCTTGGGCAGGCCTTGCGAGGCGAGCCGCAGACGCATCTCGTGCACCTGCTCGGCCGGCACGAGGATCGCGCCACCGTTGTCGGAGAACTTGTAGGGAATGTTGGCCTGCTGAAGCGCGGCGATGATCGAGCCGCCGTCGCGGTCGGACAGATTGCTGTAGAGCACCTTGTAGTCCGGCGCGCGCGACCACAGGAACAGGCCCGCCACGATCGCGACCAGCAGCGCGACCGCGAAGATCAGCGGGGCGCGCGGGTTGCCGCGCATCTGCGCGAGGCCCGACAGACGCTGGGTGAAGTTGCCGCCCATGCCGCCCAGGTTGCCGCCGAGCCCGCCGAGGTCGGCACCAGCCTGGCCGGCGCCGGCCGCGCCGGTGCCAGGCTGCGCGCCGGCCAGCCCCATGCGGGCGTCGGGGTTGATCAAAGAGTTGGCTGACGAATCCATGCGTCGGGTATCTCCGGGATGCCTTTGCGTTCTGCCGCCTGAGCGCGCCGGGGGTCGGCGGGCGGACGGACAGAGACTTTCACCCTTGAAATTATCCGCAGCGCGGCTCAACCCGATTGCTTGAATAGAGCGGGGTTTCCCCCCTACTTTCGGGCCTGTTGCGACGGGGGCGCTTGCTATGCTTCGGTTCAGATCGGTACGGCTGTGCAGTACGGCTATAACCCGCCGGTCCTTCATTCAACGGAGAGAACATGACCATGCCCGTGAACGCGCTCTCGTCGGCGCTGCAACAGATGCAGGCGATGGCGGCGCAGGCGGCCGGCGGCACGAGCCCGGCGGCCGAGCAGTCCGGCGCGGCGACCACCGGCGGTTTCGCGTCGGCGTTGAAGGCGTCGCTCGACAAGATCAGCAACGACCAGAAAACCGCGATCGGCGAATCGCAGGCGTTCGAACTGGGCTCGTCGAACGTGTCGCTGAACGACGTCATGGTCGACATGCAGAAGGCCAACGTGGGCTTCCAGTTCGGCCTGCAGGTGCGCAACAAGCTGGTTGCCGCCTACAACGACATCGCGCAGATGGCGGTCTGAGCGAGCCGCGCGCGGCCTCGCTCGCCTGAAGCTGCTTGAGCCTGCTCGAGCCTGCACGACTGCCGGCAGCGCCGCCCGCGACGGCGGCGCACCCTCAGCCGTTCGCGCCTGCGCGGGCGTGACGCAGTCGCTGCGGCCCGCATGCGCCCGGCGTGGTTCGTCATGGAGACTGACGAGCCCTGCCGGCGTGGCGTCGGCTCGTGCGCGATACGCCCCTTAATCCTCCTTACATCGGCCTAAAGCTTTGTCGTTGCGTATCCGATAACACGGGTACAGGGCAACCTCGGGCGCTGCGACGCTCCGGACGGCCATGCCACGACCAAACCGCAGTCTGTATGAGAAGAGGAGCGCCGATGTTTTCCCAAGGACACGCTGGAGCCAATGCGTATGCACGCGTCGGCGTCGAGACAGGTGTGATGGGCGCAAGTCCGCATCGTCTGATCGTGTTGCTGTATCAGGGTGCAAGGCAGGCGATCGCGCAGGCGCGGATGCATTTGCAGCAAGGCAATGTGGCCGAGCGTGGCATGGCGATCAGCAAGGCGATTCGCATTATCGAAAGCGGGCTGCAGCAGTCGCTGAACATCGAGGTGGGCGGCGAGATTGCGGAGCGGCTGAACGCGCTGTACAGCTACATGGCGCGCCGGCTGCTCGAAGCCAATATCAAACAGAGTGAGACGATGCTGGTCGAAGTCGACGGCTTGCTGGCGACGCTCGAAGAAGCATGGATCGGCATTGCCCCGGAGATCGCGCGGATGGCAGCCCAGCCGGCCGCGGAAAGCATGAGATGACATCGAACGCAGAATATTTTGCCCGCTACGAGGCGATCGCAGCGATTTCCTGCCGCATGCTGACGGCTGCCCGGCGCGCACTGTGGAGCGACCTGGTCCACTTGCAGGAGGAGTACCGGCATCTGGTGGAAGCGTTGAAGGAGGCCGACTCCGATGTGAAGCTGGACGAAGCCGAGCGCCTGCGTAAATACGCGCTGATCCGTCAGATTCTCGCAGACGATGCCGCCATCCGGGATCTGGCGAATCCGTGCATGGCCAACCTGTCGGCGCTGTTCGCCGGACGGCCGACGCGCGTGCTCAAGGAACTGTACGGCGCGCGCTGAGCCGGCGTGCGTGCGCCGCGCGTTGCGGATCGCGAAGCCCGACCGGACTGATTCGAGATTGAGCGCGCTGCCGCTAATGTGACCAAGGAATCGGCATGAACGGAATCGACACGGCCATCGCTTCGGTGCTTACGAGCCGGGTCGACAGTCTGCTCAACATCGCGCCGGGCAGTACGGCCACCTCGCAAACCGGTGCGGCGGGTGTCGATGCCGCGCCGATTACCGCGCCCCCGGCCGTGCCGTCCGCACCGCCGCCTTCCGCGCAAACCGCGCTCTCCGCCGTCGCGCTGACGCTCAATGCGATCGCGCATGCGGGCGGCGATGCAACCTTGGCGGTGCTCGGTCAGACACCGATCTGGCCGGCCGCGCCGGCGCTCGACATCGAAGTCGACGGCTTGCCGCTGTTCGACACGACCGCCGCTTCCACCACGCTGAAGGGAAATCCGGCCACTGCTGCTGCTGCCACCGCCAATGTCGCGGCCGCCCAGGTGCCGGTCGCGGCGCTCACGGCCGCGCTCGAACGGACCGTGAGCGATAGCGGTCTGTTCTACGAAGCCCATCTCGCGCAATGGCTGGCCGGCCAGCGCTCGCCGGCGGACCTTGCCGACGAGGCGCAAAACAGGCTGGTCGCCGCCGCGCAATTACCGCTCGACTGGGGCAATGAAGAGGGCGACGCGCCGCTGCCCAACGGCTCGACGCGACAGGGCGCCGGCGCCGCTTCCAATGGCGGCATGCCAAGCGGCGCACCCGAGAGCGCCGCCACGGCCCGCGCGATGCCGTCGATCCTGACCGCGCAGGCCGCGCGTTTCGTGGCCGGTGAAGTGCTGGCCGATTCGCTGTCCGAGCTGACCGGGCAACCCGCGCATGCCGGGCTGCACAGCGCGGCGCCGCAAACGGCCGACACCGGCGCGGCGCAGAATTCGCAATCGATGGCCGCGGCGGTGCATCCGGCGACCGTGCCGCTGGTGCGGCAGCAACTGGATCTGCTCGCGACCGGCCAGTTTCGCTGGAGCGGCGAAGCGTGGCCGGGCGCGCGGCTCGACTGGACCATCGAACAGGACGGCGACGAATGGGACCGCAGCGGCGGCGGCATGGCGAGCGAGGACGACCAGCCTTGGCGCACGCGCCTGACGCTGTCGCTGCCCACGCTCGGCACCGTCGACGCCGAATTGACGCTGACCGGCATGCGGCTCGTGGCACGCGTGCAGGCGAGTCCGGGCGGCGCGACGCGGCTCGCGCTGCAGGGGGAGAGCTTCCGCCAGCGGCTCGCGGCGGCGGGCATCGAACTGAACGGCCTGACGATCCGCGAGATCGGCGGCGGCGTGCCTGGCACCGCGGCCACGGCGGCGAGCGCGGCGGAGGCGCAGGCGGCGGCATCGGCCTATGCACGCTCGGCATCGACGGCGGGGGCGGCGGCTTCGGCTTCCGCAACCTCCGCGAGCCCGGCGGCCCACGCCGCGACGACGGCCCGCCGCAACCCGCGCGGCGCTCGCGCGTCAGCCGCGCCGAGCAACGATTTCGACTGGGATATCTGATGAGCCGCACACATCGCCGCACCGCGGCCGCGCTCGTCTACGACACGCAAAGCGGGGACCCCGCACCGCGCGTGGTCGCCAAAGGCTATGGGCTGCTGGCCGAGATGATCGTGCAGCGGGCCAAGGAAGCGGGCCTGTATGTCCATGAGGCGCCCGAGATGGTCTCGCTGCTGATGCAGGTGGACCTCGACGCGCGCATCCCGCCGCAGCTTTATCAGGCGGTGGCGGAATTGCTCGCGTGGCTGCATCGGCTGGAAAGCGGCGCCGAGGTTGAGCCGGCACACGGCGCCGATACCGCGCAGGACGTGACCGACGTGGTGGCCACCGAGATCGAAGGCGGCGCCGCGCCGCGCTAGAGCTCGCCCGCTGCGCCGTCTGGGCGGTTGCGTCAGAAGCGCATCATCAGCTTCAGCAACGCGTTGACCCGCCTGCCATACGGCGGCGCGATCCAGCCGCGCGCGTTCAGTCGCGACTGCGTCAGCACCGGCTTCATCTTCGAGAAGGTCACGAAGCCTTCGTAGCCGTGATATGCACCCATTCCGCTCGCGCCCACCCCGCCGAACGGCAGGCTTTCGCACGCGAGGTGCATCAGCGTTTCGTTGACCGCCATGCCGCCCGCGATCGTTTCGTGCGTCACGCGCCCGATCGTCGGCGCATCGTCGGCGTACAGATACAGCGCCAGCGGACGAGGGCGCGTGTTGACGTACGCGATCGCGTCGTCGAGCGTGTCGTAGGGGACGATCGGCAGCAGCGGCCCGAAAATTTCCTCCTGCATCAGCGCGCAGTCGTCGGGCGCGTTCGTGACCACGGTCAGCGGAAAGCGGCGGCTTGCGGGATCGGGCGCGGCGTCGGTCAGCCCATGCAGTTGCGCGCCGGCAGCGCGGGCTTCGTCGGCGAGACGCTCAAGCCGCGCGAAGTGGCGCGGCGAAATGATCGACGTGTAGTCCGGATTGGTCGCGAAGGCGGGGTACATCTTCGTCATCCGCGCGCGCGCCCGGTCGACGAACGCCTGCTCCGTGCCGCGCGGCACCAGCACGTAGTCCGGCGCGACGCAGGTTTGACCCGCGTTGAGCGTCTTGCCGGCGACGAGGTTGTCGACCGCGTTGTTAAAGCGCGCCTGCGCACCGATGATCGCCGGCGACTTGCCGCCGAGTTCGAGCGTGACCGGCGTCAGATGCTCGGCCGCCGCGCGCATCACCTCGTGGCCGACCCTGGTCGAGCCGGTGAACAGCAGATGGTCGAACGGTTGCGCGCTGAACGCAGCGCCGAGCGCCGCGTCGCCATTGACTACCGCGACGTGATTGCGCGCGAAGGTCTGACCGATCAGCTGCTCGAACAGCGCCGACGTGCGCGGGGTCAGTTCGGACATCTTGATGATCGCGCGATTGCCCGCGCTCAGCGCGCTGATCAGCGGCCCGGCGGCGAGCAGCACCGGATAGTTCCACGGCACGAGAATGCCGACCACGCCGAGCGGCTGCGGCACGACCTTCGCGCGCGCCGGCAGCAGCCATTTGCTGGTGCTGCGGCGCTGTGGCTTCATCCAGCGCTTGCCGTGCCTGAGCGCGGCGTCGATCTCTTCCTTCACCAGCAGGAACTCGGCGAGCAGCACCTCTTCTTTCGCACGATTGCCGAAGTCCGCGTTCATCGCGTCGGCGAGCGCGTCGCGATTGTCGAGCATGACCTGGCGCAACGCTTTCAGATGCGTGGCGCGCGTGTCCCATGACGGATAGGGCGCGCGCAGATAGGCATCGCGTTGATCGCGCAGCAGCGCTTCGAGCGCGGCGATCTCGGGCAAATCGTGCTTCATGGGTCCACCCCCTGATTGGATGACGGTGCGCGTTGGATCGCGCTTATTGATCTGGCGGTGTCTGCTTCGAGTGTTTTATTGACGTAGGCCCGGATCTCACACGGGAAACGCCCGTTCGATGATCGCCGCATGATCGACCGTGGCCGGCAGCGTGCCGTACACGCGGCCGCTTTCGCCGCAGCCCTCGGCGAGACGCGTGGCGATGAACGCGCCAGCGATCGCAGCGGGCGCATGTTCGACGAGCAGCGTGGCCTGCGCGATCAGCACGATCTGCTGGGCGATCCGGCGCGCCGACGCTTCGCGTTCATCGGCCGGGCCATTGAGCGTGGCGGCCAGCTTGCCAAGCGCAGCGCGCAACGCCGGATGCGCGCCCACCTGCGCCTGCCACGCGGCGAACAGCGCATGCGCCGCCTCCGGCTCACGCTCCAGCGCGCGCAGCACGTCGAGGCACATCACGTTGCCGGAGCCTTCCCAGATCGAATTCACCGGCGCTTCACGATAGAAGCGCGCCATCGGACCGGTTTCGACGTAGCCGTTGCCGCCCCAGACTTCCATCGCTTCGCCGGTGAATTCCAGCGTGCGCTTGCAAACCCAGTACTTTGCCGCCGGCGTGACGATGCGCCGCCACGCGCGCTCGGCCGGTGAGCCGGACGAAGCGTCGGCGGATGCTTCGAACGCGCGCGCGAGGCGCATGAAGAGCACCGTCGCCGCTTCGGACTCCAGGGCGAGATCGGCCAGTACGTTGCGCATCAGCGGCTGGTCGGCCAACTGCCGGCCGAACGCGCTGCGATGGCGCGCATGGTGAATCGCCTGCACCAGCGCCGCGCGCATCAACGCCGCGCTGCCGATCACGCAGTCGAGCCGCGTGTAGTTCGCCATTTCGATGATGGTCGGCACACCGCGCCCTTCTTCGCCGATCATGATGCCGAACGCGTCGAGGAATTCGACCTCGCTGCTCGCATTCGAGCGATTGCCGAGCTTGTCTTTCAGACGCTGGATCTGCACGGTGTTCTTGCGGCCGTCCGGCGCGAAACGCGGCACGTAAAAGCACGACAGGCCCGTGTGATCGTCGGTGCGCGCGAGCACGAGATGGGCGTCGCACTGCGGCGCGGAGAAAAACCACTTGTGCCCGACGAGCCGGTAGGCGCCGTCGCGGCCCCCGGCGGCGAGCGCATGCGCGTGGGTCTGATTGGTGCGCACGTCCGAGCCGCCCTGCTTTTCGGTCATGCCCATGCCGATCATCGCGGACGTCTTCTGCGTGAGCGGCACGTCGCGCGGATCATGCTCGCGGGCGTAGAGCTTGTCGCGCAACGTATCGAACAAGCCGGGCTCGCGCTGCAATACCGGGATGCTGGCGAAGGTCATCGTCAACGGACAGAGCGAGCCGGATTCGAGCTGCGCATGCAGGAAGTAGCCGGCGCAGCGTGCGGCCATCGCGCCGCGTTGCGGATCGGAGAACGGCAGCGCATGCAGTCCTTCGCGTCGCAATAGCGAAAGCAGCGTATGCCACGAGGGATGAAACTCCAGCGCGTCGATACGCTCGCCGCGCGGGCTGTGCGTGAACAGTTCGGGCGTATGGCGGTTGGCCAGTTCGGCGAGCGCGAGCGTCTCGGGGGTGGTGAGCGCCGCGCCATGCCGCAGCAGCGCTTCGCGATGCCAGCCGGCGCCATCGCGTTCGAGGGCGGCGGACAACGCGACGTCGCTGGAAAAGAGGTTGTAGTCCGCGAGCGGCGGGACCTGATTCGTCACGTCGTGCGTCTGGCCGAAGTGATGCCGTTCCATGTGCTGTCTCCGTTCACCGCAGGCTCGCCGGTGCTGATCGACGGGGGCTGCGACGGTGTGCCGTTTAATCGCCGCGTGTCGTGCCGCACGCTGGGCGAGGGCGCCTGCCGCGCACTGTTTGAATGACGTGCGCGGCCGGTTGGCGGGCGTGCGCGCGTCTTTCATCATAGGGGCGCGGCCGCGCTTGCGTTTAGAGGAATCGCTCTGGCGTGAAGCCGCCGCGGCCCCGGCACGCTCCCTACAATGCCGGTGAAACACACGTAGACAAGTGTGCACGAGACAGGGTGCATGAGCAACGCGGCCCATCAGGAGGAGCGGATGCAATACGACTACATCGTTGTCGGCGCGGGCTCGGGGGGATGCGCGCTGGCGAGCCGTCTCGCGGATAGCTGTCCCGATGCGACGATCGCCCTGATCGAAGCCGGTCCGCACACCGACCGCAATCTGTTCGTGAACATGCCGGTCGGCGTGGCGGCCGTGGTGCCCAACAAACTCAAAACCAACTACGGCTATCTGACGACGCCGCAGCCGGGCCTCGGCGGCCGGCAAGGCTATCAGCCGCGCGGGCGCGGCGTCGGCGGATCGAGCGCGATCAATGCGATGATCTACACGCGCGGCCATCCGCTCGATTACGACGAATGGGCGCAGCTCGGTTGCGATGGCTGGTCGTGGGCCGAGGTGCTGCCGTATTTCCGCCGCGCCGAAGGCAACGAGCGCGGCGCCGACGCGTGGCACGGCGACGCCGGCCCGCTCACCGTTTCCGACTTGCGCTACCGCAATCCGTTCTCGACGCGCTTCGTGCAGGCCGCGCTCGAAGCCGGCTACAAACCGAATCTCGATTTCAACGGCGCGGACCAGGAAGGCATCGGCTTCTATCAGGTGACGCAGCGCGACGGCCGCCGCTGCAGCGTCGCGCGCGCTTATATCTACGACCGCGCGCGCCCCAATCTGCATACGATCGCCGACGCGACCGTGCTGCGCGTGACCTTCGACGGCAAACGCGCGAGCGGCGTCGAGATCGTGCGCGGCGGCCACGCCGACACGCTGGAAGCGCGCGCCGAGGTGGTGCTGGCGGCGGGCGCGTTCAATTCGCCGCAACTGCTGATGTGCTCGGGCATCGGGCCGGCGGCGCATCTGCAGTCGCTCGGCATTGCCGTGCTGCACGACGCGCCGGAGGTCGGCCAGAACCTGATCGATCACGTCGATTTCACGATCAACAAGCGGGTTGCGTCGATCGAGCCGACCGGCTTTTCGGTGCGCGGGATTGCGCGGATGCTGCCGCAGTTCGTCACTTTCATGCGCCACGGGCGCGGCATGCTGTCGAGCAACGTCGCCGAGGCGGGCGGTTTTCTGAAGAGCTGGCCGACGCTCACCCGGCCCGATCTGCAACTGCATTTCTGCGCGGCGATCGTCGACGATCACAACCGCCACATGCATTGGGGCCACGGCTACTCGCTGCACGTGTGCGTGTTGCGCCCCCACAGCCGGGGCGCGGTGACGCTCGCGGGTGCCGATGCGCGTACCGCGCCGGTCATCGATCCACGTTTTTTCAGCGACGCGCGCGATCTCGATCTGCTGGTGGACGGCGTGAAGATGGCGCGGCGCATTCTCGATGCGCCGTCGCTCGCGCTGCACGGCGGCGCCGAGTTGTACACGCATGCGCGGCAGTCGGACGCGCAATTGCGCCAAACCATCGCCGGGCACGCGGATACGATCTACCACCCGGTGGCGACCTGCCGGATGGGCGGCGATGCCCGCTCGGTGGTCGATCCGCAACTGCGGGTGCGCGGCGTGAGCGGCTTGCGGATCGTCGATGCCTCGGTGATGCCGACGCTGATCGGCGGCAACACGAATGCGCCGACGGTGATGATCGGCGAGCGCGCGGCCGAGCTGATCACGGCCAGCCGCCGCGATGGTGCGACGAGGCTGAGCACGTCGCTAACGGGCATCGGCGGCGCGGCGGCGCGGGTCGCCTGAGGCTCATCAAAATGCCTCAATCTGTTTTCTTTCCTAGGACAAATTCGGACAACGTCGGTCAATTGTCATAAATTGTCCAGCTTCGATTTTGAGATTCCCCAGCTCCTATAATCGCGCCGCGAAAAAGAGCGCGTCATGTGGCGCGCCCGGAATCTCAAGGAAGCGAAGCGATGAGTCTCAATGTGATTCAGTTGGTTCAGTCCGTGCTGACAGACGATGTCGTGCGGCAACTCGGTGCCCGCCTGGGGCTGCCGGCGGAAACCGCCCGGAAGGCGTTGACTGCCACCGGCCCGGCGCTCGTCGCAGGCCTGATGAACAAGGGTGCGACGCTCGAAGGTGCGCGCTCGCTGTTCACGACGATCCTTTCATCGGAAGTGAACGGGCACATCGCCGAACAGTTGCCGCATCTGCTCGCCAGCACGAGCGGTTTGACCCAGCTGGAAACCGTCGGGCGGCAACTGCTCGAACGCGGGCTCAATCGCCCAGCCGATCTGGTCAGCGACGAGGTCGCCCGGCAAACCGGCGCGCCCGCGCACGCCGCGCATGCGATCACGGGCATTGTGGGCGCAACGCTGTTCGGCGTGCTCAAGCGGCATCTTCTCGACGGCCGGGGCAATGTCGGTGAGTTGCCGGCTCTGCTGAGCCAGCAACTTCCCGTCATCACGCCGTATCTGAACGACCACCTGCTAGGCGCGCTGGGCGTGGGCGGCCTGAGCGCGTTCGCCGGCAGCATCCTGTCGCAACTCAAGGCGGTATCGGCGCATATCGACCAGCCGACACCGGCCGGCAAGCCGGTGCCGGAAATGCTGGCGCCGATCCAGGTACCTGCGGACGCGGTGATGCGCGAAGAGCGCCGGTCGCACGCGTGGCTCTGGTGGCTGCTGGCGGCCGTCGCGGCCGTGCTGGCTTTTCTGTTTTTGCGCGGCTGCCACGGCGAGTCAGGCGGCGAGGCACTCTTCGCAACTAGCGGTGCGCAAACCGCTGTCGCTGTGCAGCCCGCTTCCGCAGCGGGTGTAGCGTCGGCGACGGCAGCCGCCGCCACGGCAGCGAGCAGCGATGTCGCCGCGTCGACGGTTGAAGCCAGCGCCGCCAGTGCGCCAGCCGCCGCGGCAGAGCCGGCCAAAGACAGCCAGTTCGCCTTTACCGTCAATGCCGCAGGCAAGCCGACGCTCACCGCCACGCTCGGCAGCGAAGCGCAAAAGACGCAGTTGATCGACCAACTGACGAAGCGTCTCGGCGTCGCCAACTTCGCCCAGAACATCACGGTCGATCCGCAAGTGAAGCCCGCCGACTGGCTCGCGCATCTCGACGGCCTGTTGCCGCTGATGTCTCTGCCGGGCGCGGAAGTGAAAGTGGACGGCACACGCGTCGAACTGAGCGGCAGTGCGACCGACGCGAAGCTCGGCTGGCTCGACAAGTTGAAGTCGCTGTTCGGCGCGTCGTATCAGATCGGATCATTCGATGTCGCGCACGCCGTCGCCGACGCCACCGAAAACTTCCGCAGCGCGGTCAAGGGTCTGTTCACGCCCGACAGCACGTGCGTGGCGGCGGACATCGTCAAGGTGCTGAATCTGCAGGTGATCAACTTCGCGAGCGCGAGCGCCCGTGTGCCGGCCTCGGCAGTGGAAGACCTGAACCAGTCGGCGCGGGGGCTGAACGCCTGTGCGCACAACGGCAAGTCGGTGCGGCTCGAAGTGGCCGGCTATTCGGACAACGTCGGCGACGCGCAAGCCAATCTGCAACTGTCGAAGAAGCGCGCCGAGGCGGTTCGCGCGTATCTCGTCAACGCAGGCGTGCCGGCCGACTCGCTGATCGCGCAAGGTTACGGCGATGCGAATCCGGTCACGAGCAACGACACGGCGGGCGGGCGCTTCACCAACCGCCGCATCGAGTTCGTCGCGCAGCAGTAATTTCCCGGGGCACGCGCGGGCATTCCGTCATTCGGCGGGCGGAGTCCGCGTCGGCGCGGCGATGCCCGTCATGCCGATGCCCGGACCCAGCATGAAATCGTCGCCGGCCTGGCCGGGCAACGCCTCGCGCGCGACGTCGAGCCATGCGCGCGCGGCATGCGACAGATAACCGTTGCGTCGCCAGCCGATCGCCATTTCCCACCGAATCTCCGGGTCGACCACCGGTAGACAGGTGAACTGCGCCGGGTCGAGCCGGCGGCAATACGGCGCCGGCAGCAACGCGATGCCGACGCCGGCCAGCACTAGCGCCGCCATGAAATCCCAATGCCCGCTTCGCCCGACGATGGTCGGCGCAAACCCCGCCGTGCGGCACGCGTTCAGCACCACGTCGTTGAGCGCGAGGCTCTCGCCGTAGAACACGAACGGTTCGTTGGCGAGTTGCGCGAGCGGCACCTCGTGCAAGTGATCCCAGGGCGAGCCGGTACGCGCGACGAGCCAGAGCAGTTGGCGCGTCATCGGCAGCACCTCGATGTTCTCCGGGTCGACCGGTTGCAGCACACCGCCCAGCTCCAGCTCGCCGTTGATCAGCGCCGCTTCGATGGCGCGCGAACCCTGCTCGAAAAGCTTCAGCTCGATCTTCGGATAACGCTGGCGGAACGCGGCAATGGCCGGCGTGAAAAGCGAACCGCCCATCGGCGGAATGCCGATGGTGAGTTCGCCGCGGCCGAGCGTGTCGAGATCGTTCAGTTCGGCCTGCAATTGCGCGTGCGCCGCCAGCACGTCCTGACCGCGCTGGTAGACGATGCGGCCGGCATCGGTCAGCACCATCTGACGGCCGTCGCGTAGCAATAGCGGCGAGCCGATCTCGTCCTCCAGCGACTTGACCATCTTGCTGATGGTCGGCTGCGTGACGAACATCTGCTCGGCCGCGACGGTGAAACTCTTTTGACGAACCACTTCGACGAAATACCGCAGCGCACGTAGTTCCACGATCCCGGCCTCCGGAATTCCAAATTGGAATGATTTGAATGATTGTAAGTCATTATATTTATGCTGCGGTGCAACCTATACTGGCTTTCATTCGAAGTCACCCAGGGATTGCCATGACGACGCCCGTTCCCGCTGATATCGCCCGTGCCTACGCTCGCCGCGCCAGCGGTGCGCTGCGCGTCGCGCGGATCGTCGTGCAAAGCGCCGCGCTGGCGGGTCTGTGGGTCGTCGCCGATTTCGCCGTGCGCATGCTCCATCTGCCGGTGCCGGGCGGTGTGGTCGGCCTGGTCGCGTTGCTCGCGCTGCTGTTCTGCGGCGGTATCGCACCGCGCTGGATCAAGGCCGGCGCGGACTGGCTGCTGTCCGACATGCTGTTGTTCTTCATTCCGGCCGCGGTTGCCGCCGTGCAGTACGGCGGCCTGTTCCGCGAGGACGGCTGGCGTCTCGCGCTGGTGGTGGTCGGCGGCACGCTGATGGTGATGATCGCGGTGGCCTTCGCGGTCGAGCAGGCCGCCCGTCTCGAGCGGCGCCTCGCGCTGCGCCGCGTGATGGTCGCGCGGCACGCGGCGCGCGCCTGAGTTTTCCTGATCTGCCATTTCTGCCCAAGGCGCCTCGATGAGCACGCTCTATTCGTCCCTGTTCGCCGACGATGCCTCGCGTCTGATCGCAGCCGGCTGTTTCGTGCTGACGGTGGCGCTGTATTTTGCGTCCAAGGCGCTGTACGCGCGCTTCAGATCACCGTGGCTGACGCCGCTGCTGGCGGTGCCGGCCGTGCTCGCGGCGATTGTCGTGCTCGCGCACATTCCGTATGCCGTCTACTTCCAGGACACGCGCTGGCTGATGTGGCTGCTCGGGCCCGCGACGGTCGCGTTTGCGGTACCCATCTACGAATACCGTGAATTGCTGAAGCGGCACTGGATTTCGCTGACGGTCGGCGTGACGGTGGGGATCGTCGTGGCCGTTGGCGGCTCGTTGATGCTCGCGAAGCTGCTGCATCTGTCGCCGGAGCTGCAACGCAGCCTGATGACCCGCTCGGTGTCGACGCCGTTCGCGCTCGCTGTCTCCGACCGGATTCACGCGCCGCGGGATCTCACCGCGCTCTTCGTGATCGCCACGGGTGTCTGCGGGATGCTCTTCGGCGAACTCGTGCTGGGCCTCGTGCCGCTGCGCACGCGGCTCGCGCGCGGTGCGCTGTTCGGTGCGGCGGCCCACGGCGTGGGCACCGCCAAGGCGCGCGAACTCGGTAGCGAAGAGGGCGTGGTCGCCAGTCTGACCATGATGATCGCCGGTGTCGTGATGGTGCTGCTCGCGCCGATGCTGGGGCTGCTGCCGATTTGAGGCTGCGGCCCGTCGCTCAGGTCGTCAAGCCGCGGCGTTTTCAAGATGGACGCCGCGAGAAGCCGGATAACATCGACGGCTTTCCACCGTCGACCCGCCCGCTTCAACTCATGACGCCCATCTCGATCCTCATTCCCTGCTACAACGGCGCGGCCACGCTCGCTCGCGCTTTGCAAAGCTGCCTGATCCAACCTGAAGCGGCGCAAATCGTCGTGGTGGACGACGGTTCGACCGATGCGTCCGTGGAGATCGTCGCTCATTACGGCCGCCTCGATCCGCGTGTGGGTCTGTTGCGCATGCCGTATAACGGCGGCGCCGCGCGGGCGCGCAACTGGGGTGCGCTGCACGCCGCGCACGATCTGCTCGCCTTCCTCGACGCCGACGACGAATACCTGCCCGGCGCATTGAGCGCCGCAAGCGCGTTCCTCGCGCAAAATCCGGCGGAAGTCTCAGTGCGGCTCGACGTCGAGTACACGGATTTTCCCGTCGAACTCACCGCGCATCCCGACTTCGCGGCACATGCGCAGACGCTCAGCAATACGGTGCCGAGCAGCCTGATCATCCGCCGTGCGGTGTACGCGGCGCTCGGCGGCTTCCCGATGGACGATGCGTTTCGACGCCTGGGCGGCGAAGACGGCGCATTTTCGTGGGCGCTGCGCGAGATTTTCGGCAACCCGCGTCTCGACGACGTGAAGCGCGTGCGCATGCATTACCACGCAGGCATCCATGCCGAACGCTACTTCCGCGTCGCGCTGGGGCTGCAGATTCCAGCCGAGGCCGATATCGCCGATGCGTTCCGCTTCTCCCGGCAGTTCCTCGACACCGCTCGCGAGGGCGTCGGGCGCTTGCGCGCGGCGCGCGTAATCGAACGCTGACGCCTGTCACGCGGGCCTCTTCGCCACGCTCCACACCCCAACCCGCCCCGCCGCAATCCACCCCGCGCCCGCACGCCCCGAAGCCATCTCGATTTGCTACAATCGCCGTTCGTCTTCGAGGAGCGTTGCGACGGGTACCGCGAATCAGCATATTCGCCGGCCGCCCGCCAGGCTCGAAGGCTTCAATCGGAGGGCTCGGATGCGCATCGCGCTGTCCTATCCGCCGCATCGAACCGCGCTCACGTCAAATTTCTAGTCAATTTCTTAGAAAGGAGGGCGTGATGAACGCCGCAGTTATCGATTCGCAAGCTTCCAAAGATTTCATCGTTGCCGACATGTCGCTTGCCGACTGGGGTCGCAAGGAACTCACCATTGCCGAGACGGAAATGCCCGGTCTCATGCAAACGCGTGAAGAGTACAAGGCGCAGCAGCCGCTGAAGGGCGCGCGCGTCGCAGGTTCGCTGCACATGACGATCCAGACCGGCGTACTGATCGAGACGCTCACCGCGCTCGGCGCCGACGTCCGCTGGGCATCGTGCAACATCTTCTCGACCCAGGATCACGCCGCTGCGGCCATCGCGCAAGCCGGCACGCCGGTGTTCGCGTTCAAGGGCGAATCGCTCGACGAATACTGGGAATTCTCGCACCGCATCTTCGAATGGCCGAATGGCGAATTCGCCAACATGATCCTCGACGACGGCGGCGACGCCACGTTGCTGCTGATCCTCGGCTCGAAGGCCGAGAAAGACCGTTCGGTCATCTCGAAGCCGACCAACGAAGAAGAAGTTGCGCTGTACAAGTCGATCGCGAAGCACCTCGACGCGGACCCGACCTGGTACTCGACGCGTCTGTCGCACATCCAGGGCGTGACGGAAGAAACCACGACCGGCGTGCACCGTCTGTATCAGATGGAAAAGGAAGGCCGCCTGCCGTTCCCGGCGATCAACGTCAACGACTCGGTCACCAAGTCGAAGTTCGACAACCTGTATGGCTGCCGTGAGTCGCTGGTCGACGGCATCAAGCGCGCGACCGACGTGATGATCGCGGGCAAGATCGCCGTGGTCGCCGGTTACGGCGACGTGGGCAAGGGCTGCGCGCAATCGCTGCGCGGTCTGGGCGCGACCGTGTGGGTCACCGAAATCGATCCGATCTGCGCGCTGCAGGCGGCGATGGAAGGCTACCGCGTCGTGACGATGGAATACGCCGCCGACAAGGCCGACATCTTCGTGACGGCCACCGGCAACTACCACGTGATCGGCCACGACCACATGAAGGCGATGCGTCACAACGCGATCGTCTGCAACATCGGTCACTTCGATTCGGAAATCGATGTCGCGTCGACCCGTCAGTACCAGTGGGACAACATCAAGCCGCAAGTCGACCACATCATTTTCCCGGACGGCAAGCGCGTGATTCTGCTGGCTGAAGGCCGCCTCGTGAACCTGGGTTGCGCGACGGGCCACCCGTCGTTCGTGATGTCGAACTCGTTCACGAACCAGACGCTCGCGCAGATCGAACTGTTCACGCAGGGCAAGAAGTACGAGAACAAGGTGTACGTGCTGCCGAAGCATCTGGACGAGAAGGTCGCCCGTCTGCATCTGGCGCGCATCGGCGCGACCCTGACCGTGCTGTCCGACGATCAGGCCGGCTATATCGGCGTCGACAAGAACGGCCCGTTCAAGCCGAACCACTACCGTTATTAAGCACGCGGGCGGGTTTCGCATGACGGTTTGAAGACAGGGCGGCGCGTAATGCGCCGCTTTGTTCGCCATGCCCCGCCTTTTTCCGTGCTTCTTCCGTGCTTCTTCCGTTAATGGACATCCTGCCGACAAGGAGCTCTACATGACCGTGCTGTTGACCTGGCTGATCAACGCGCTTGCGCTGCTGATCATCACCTATCTCGTTCCGTCGATCCATATCCGCAGCTTCGGCACCGCTTTGCTGGTCGCGGTGGTGCTCGGGTTGATCAACACGATCCTGCGCCCGGTGCTGATCCTGCTGACGCTGCCCGTCACGATTCTCACGCTCGGACTCTTCATCCTGGTGGTCAATGCGCTGTGCTTCTGGCTGTGCGCGTCGCTGCTGAAGGGCTTCGAAGTGTCGGGATTCTGGTCGGCGTTCTTCGGCTCGATTCTGTACAGCATTGTTTCGTGGCTGCTGTCCGCGCTCATTTTCGGCAACCGCAGCTTAGGTTGACTTACTGAATCATGAACCCGATCGAACTTTCATTCGAATTCTTCCCGCCGAAAACGCAGGAAGGCGTCGACAAGCTGCGCGCCACGCGCGCACAACTCGCGTCGCTCAAGCCCAAGTTCGTGTCCGTCACGTTCGGCGCCGGCGGCTCGACGCAACAGGGCACGCTCGATACCGTCGTCGACATGGCGAAGGAAGGGCTCGAGGCGGCGCCGCACGTGTCGTGCATCGGCTCGTCGAAAGAGAGCCTTCGCGCGATCCTCAACGAGTACCGCGCGCATGGCATTCGCCACATCGTCGCGCTGCGCGGCGATCTGCCGTCCGGCATGGGCGAGGTAGGCGAACTGCGCTACGCGTCGGAACTGGTGAGCTTCATCCGCGCCGAGTTCGGCGACTGGTTCTGGATCGAGGTGGCCGGTTATCCGGAATACCATCCGCAGTCGCGCTCGCCGCGTCACGATCTGGAAAACTTCGCGAACAAGGTAAAGGCGGGCGCGAATTCGGCGATCACGCAGTACTTCTTCAACGCCGACGCATATTTCCGTTTCGTCGACGACGCGCGCAAGCTCGGCGTCGATGTGCCGATCGTGCCGGGCATCATGCCGATCACGAACTTCTCGCAGCTGATGCGCTTCTCCGAAATGTGCGGCGCCGAAGTGCCACGCTGGGTCGCGCGCCGGCTGGAGAGCTTCGGCGACGACCGCGAGTCGATTCGCGCGTTCGGGCTCGATGTGGTAACGGACCTGTGCCAACGGCTGATCGACGCGAAGGTGCCGGGGCTGCATTTCTATACGCTGAACGGCGCCGCGGCGACCAAGGCGATCTGCGAACGGCTCGGCGCGTAATCAAGCGCTCAAGCAGCAGGCAATAAGCAATCCGCGCGGCTGCAACGGCCGCGCGGACTAGTCCGACACCTTCCGCACATAGAGCTGATACAACGGCGCGGACAGTAGCTCCAGCTTGCGAAAGTTCAGATTGACGAACGCGTCGATCGCGGGCTTCGGGCAACGCAGCGGGTCTTTCCCTGACGGCAACTGCTCCGACCACAGGTAGTCGTCGAACACGATAACGCCGCCCACTTTCAACAGCCTGAAGCCAAGCACGGCATCGGCCAGCACGTCGGCCGCCTGGTGCGACCCGTCGACATACACGAAGTCGAAGTAACCCTTCCTGCCCGCGGCGATCAAACGCGCGAGGCATTCGTCCGAATACCCCTTGTGTACCGTGAGCTGCGCGCGACCCGGATATTTGCCGGCCGCGAGCGTCACGTTGTGATGAAAGCGCGCCTCGACCGCGCTCATGTCGGCTGGCGCGACGCCGCCCGCCTGGTGTTCGATGCCGCCTTCCCAGCTATCGATGCAATGCAGTTCGATGGGCTGGCGAGGCGCCAGCGTGTCGATCAGATAGCAGGCGCTCGCGCCTTCGTACGAACCGATTTCGAGAATCCTCGCGGGCGCATGGTGCGTCATCAACTGATCCCACACGCCTTTGGCGAGGGCGTCGAACCAGTTGTTGGTGAATTGGTACGAGGTCATGAATCCAATTAAAGAGTCGCCTAAATCGGCCATTATCCCGCGCCGGTTATTTCAAAAAAGATCGCCGCGCACATACGGCTGCGCTGCGCGCGACGTGGTAAGTCCCTGTTGAAGCTCATTTTTGTGCTGTCTATGATCGAAGCGCAGCTGACCCGGCTGCTGTGCGGAGGACGATATGACAGTGTCACAGAGGCTGTTTGCGCTTCACCAGTTCTGCCTGCCCGCTCTTGCCGCTTTCGCGGTCGCCGCGAGCGGCATGGCGCCCGTCGCGTCGCACGCGGCCACGCTGCCCGACAAGACCCTCGTGTTCTGCTCCGAAGGCAGCCCGGCGGGCTTCGACACCGCGCAATACACGACGAGCGTCGAATTCAGCGCGGGTTCGTACACGGTCTACAACCGGCTGATCGAGTTCGCGCACGGCAGCACCGATATCGAACCGGGCCTCGCCGAAACATGGGAGGTGTCGCCGGACGGCCTGACCTATACGTTCCATCTGCGCCACGGCGTGAAATTCCAGACGACGTCGTTCTTCAAGCCGACGCGCGAATTCAACGCCGACGATGTCGTCTTCACCTACGAGCGAATGCTTGATCCCGATCAGCCATTCCGCAAGGCGTACGCGGTGCCGTTTCCGTATTTCACCGATTTAGGCCTGGCGAAAAACATCACGAAGATCGAGAAGGTCGATCCCTACACGGTGCGCTTCACGTTGAAGGAAGTCGATGCGCCGTTCCTGCAGCAAATCGCGATGCCATTCGCGTCGATCCTGTCGGCGGAATATGCGGATCAACTATTGAAGGCGGGTAAAGCGTCCGATATCAATCAATATCCGGTCGGCACCGGCCCATTCATTTTCCGCAGCTATACGAAGGACGACACGATTCGCTTCGACGGTAATCCCGACTACTGGAAGCCGGGCGTGGTCAAAGTCAGCAAACTCATATTCGCGATTACCGTCGATCCTGCGGTGCGTCTGCAAAAGTTGAAACGCGGCGAATGCCAGGTGATGGCGTATCCGCGGCCCGCCGATATTCCGGCGGTTAAAGCCGACCCATCGCTTGCGATGCCGAACGAGGTGGGCTTCAACCTCGGCTATATCGCGTACAACACCACGAAAAAACCGCTCGACAACGTGCTGGTGCGCCGCGCGCTCGATATGGCAATTCACAAGAAAGCGATTATCGAGTCGGTCTACCAGGGCGCCGGGCAGCCGGCGACCAACCCGATGCCGCCGACGCAGTGGGGCTACGACAAGAACCTGAAAGACGCGCCATACGACGTCGAAAAAGCGAAAGCGCTGCTGAAACAGGCGGGTTATCCCGACGGCTTCGACCTCACGCTGTGGGCGATGCCGGTGCAACGGCCGTATAACCCGAACGCGCGGCTGATGGCGGAAATGCTGCAAGCCGATTGGGCGAAGATCGGCGTCAAGGTGAAAATCGGCACCTATGAATGGGGTGAGTACATTCGCCGCGGTCATCAGGGCGAGCATGAGGCGATGCTGATCGGCTGGACCGGCGATTATGGCGATCCGGATAACTGGCTTGCCGTATTGCTGGGCTGCGACGCGGTGAATGGCAGTAACTTTGCCAAATGGTGCTACAAGCCTTACGACGATCTGATCAAGAAAGGCCGTGGCACCACCGATATGGCGGAGCGCACTAAAGCCTATATGCAGGCCCAGGAAATCTTCAAAGACCAGGTGCCGTTTACGCCGATTGCCCATTCCACGGTCTATCAGCCGATCAGCAAGAACGTGGTGGGTTTCAAGATCGACCCGTTCGGCCCGACGCAATTCATGAACGTCGGCCTCAAATAAGCACGGCAGGCGGTCTTTCTGCCGCGCTTGCCCGCTGATGCCGCACGATCCGGCCCTCGCCGGCGTGCGGCTGTCTCTTTGCACGAAGTGTTTCCGATCGCCGACAGGGGGAATTTCCTCCGCTTGTTGCCGCAAGCCAAGCTCAAGTAATATCGCGCTACGCTGGCGGGAGCCGGCCCTGAACCTGGAGGAAACATGAAGCAAAACAACCTGTTGCGCGCCGCGCGTGTTACGACGCTCGTCGCTGCTGCAGCGGCATCGCTGGTGGGTGCGAACAACGCGCGCGCCGAGATTCCGAACAAAACGCTCGTCTACTGCTCGGAAGGCAGCCCCGCGGGTTTCGATCCCGCTCAATACACGACGGGTGTCGACTTCACGGCCAACACGTTCACCGTTTATAACCGTCTCGTCGAATTCGAACGCGGCGGCACCAAGGTCGAACCGGGTCTCGCGGAGAAGTGGGATGTGTCGGCGGACGGCAAGACCTATACGTTCCATCTGCGTCACGGCGTCAAATTCCAGACCACGTCGTTCTTCAAACCGACGCGCGAATTCAACGCCGACGACGTCGTGTTCACGTTCCAGCGCATGCTGGACACGAATCAGCCGTTCCGCAAGGCTTATCCGGTGCAGTTCCCGTACTTCACCGACATGGGCCTCGACAAGCTGATCACCGGCGTCGAAAAGGTCGATCCGTACACGGTCAAGTTCACGCTGAAGGAAGTCAACGCGCCGTTCATCCAGAATCTGGCGATGGAATACGCGTCGGTTCTGTCGGCGGAATACGCGGATCAACTGCTGAAGGCCGGCAAGGCGGCCGACATCAACCAGTTCCCGGTCGGCACGGGCCCGTTCATTTTCCGCAGCTACACGAAGGACGCGACGATCCGCTTCGACGGCAATCCTGAATACTGGAAGCCGAACGCGGTGAAGATCTCGAAGCTGATCTTCTCGATCACGCCGGACGCCGGCGTGCGCGTGCAGAAGATCAAGCGCGACGAATGCCAGGTGATGAGCTATCCGCGTCCGGCCGACATCGCGCCGCTCAAGGGCGAGCCGAACATCGACATGCCGTCGCAGCCGGGCTTCAACCTCGGCTACCTCGCGTACAACGTGACGCACAAGCCGGTCGACAAGGTCGAAGTGCGCCAGGCGCTCGACATGGCGATCAACAAGAAGGCGATTATCGAATCGGTGTACCAGGGCGCGGGTCAGCTGGCCACGAATCCGATGCCGCCGACCCAGTGGTCGTTCTACAAGGATCTGAAGGCCGCGCCTTACGATCCGACCCAGGCCAAGGCCCTGCTCGCCAAGGCCGGCTATCCGAACGGTTTCGACCTCACGCTGTGGGCGATGCCCGTGCAGCGCGCGTACAACCCGAACGCCCGTCTGATGGCGGAAATGATCCAGGCCGACTGGGCCAAGATCGGCGTGAAGGCGAAGATCGTCACGTATGAATGGGGCGAGTACATCAAGCGCGCGCACGCAGGCGAGGACGACACGATGCTGATCGGCTGGACCGGCGACAACGGCGATCCGGACAACTGGCTCGGCACGCTGCTCGGCTGCGAGGCGGTCAACGGCAACAACTTCTCGAAGTGGTGCTACAAGCCGTTCGACGATCTGATCCAGAAGGGCCGCGTGACGTCCGATGTGGCCGCGCGCACCAAGGCTTACGTGGAGGCGCAGCGGATCTTCGCGCAACAACTGCCGTTCTCGCCGATCGCTCACTCCACGGTCTACCAGCCGGTCAGCAAGAAGGTGGTCGACATGCGCATCGAACCGCTCGGCTACGCGCGCTTCGACGGCGTGAGCGTCAAGTAAGCTGGGGCGTCAGCCTGCAAGCAAGTCGTAAATTTCGCGCAGTACGCTTTTCGCACGGTTAGAAAACTGGTCGAAATGGTCCGGCGACCGGGGTCACAAGCCCTCGTCGCCGGTTGCGTTTTTTCTTCATCAAGACCATAGGGACGAACCATGTTCCGCTTTGTTTTGCGCCGCATTGGCATGGTGATACCGACGTTCATCGGCATTACGATCCTCGCGTTCGCGCTGATTCACCTGATACCGGGCGACCCCATCGAAGTGATGATGGGCGAGCGCGGCGTCGATCCCGCGATGCACGCCGCAGCGATGCACCGCCTCGGGCTCGACGAACCTCTGCCGATGCAGTACGTCCATTACATTGGCCGCGCCCTGCACGGTGATCTCGGCACCTCGATCATCACCAACACCAGCGTGATGGGCGAATTCCTCGCACGCTTTCCCGCTACCGTCGAACTGTCGATCTGCGCGATGGTGTTCGCGCTGATCGTCGGTCTCCCGGCGGGCGTGTTCGCCGCGCTCCGGCGCGGCACGGTGGTCGATCACGGCGTGATGGGCACCGCGCTCACCGGCTACTCGATGCCGATCTTCTGGTGGGGCTTGATCCTCATCATGGTGTTCTCGGTGAAGCTCGGCTGGACGCCGGTGTCGGGCCGCATCGCGGTCGAATACGACATTCCGCACGTGACCGGCTTCATGCTGATCGACGCGATGATGTCCACCGACGAAGGCGCGTTCAAATCCGCGCTGAGCCATCTGATTCTGCCTGCCATCGTGCTCGGCACGATTCCTTTGGCGGTCGTCGCGCGGATGACGCGTTCGTCGATGCTCGAAGTGCTGCGCGAGGATTACATCCGCACCGCGCGCGCGAAGGGCTTGTCGCCTGGGCGCGTGATCGTCGTGCATGCGTTGCGCAATGCGCTGATTCCCGTCGTGACGGTGATCGGCTTGCAGGTCGGCACGCTGCTCGCGGGCGCGGTGCTGACCGAGACGTTGTTCTCGTGGCCCGGTATCGGCAAATGGCTGATCGACGCGATCGGCCGGCGCGACTATCCGGTCGTGCAGGGCGGTATCCTGATGATCGCCACGCTGGTGATCGTCGTGAACCTCGTCGTCGATCTGTTGTACGGCGTGCTCAACCCACGCATCCGCCATACGAGGTGAAATATGAACCCCCACGCTCACTCACGTTCGCTGCCCCCCGCGGGGGCGCATGCCTCCCTTGAGGCGGCTCTGCGGGAGGCATGAATATGAACCCCCACGCTCACTCACGTTCGCTGCCCCCCGCGGGGGCGCATGCCTCCCTTGAGGCGGCTCTGCGGGAGGCATGACGACCATGGCAGACATACAAAATACAGTCCCCCAGGCAGTGACGCCGCCCAGCGGCCGCGCCATCGCGGCCCGTGAATTCTGGGCCAACTTCTCGCGTAATCGCGGCGCGGTCGGCGCCGGCGTCATCGTGCTGGTGTTGATCTTCGTCGCGATCTTCGCGCCGTTGATCGCGCCGCACAGCCCGATCGAGCAATACCGCGACTTCGTGAAGATTCCGCCCGCATGGCTCGACGGCGGCAACTGGAAGTTCATTCTCGGCACCGACGAAGCGGGCCGCGACATCCTCTCGCGTCTGATGTACGGCGCACGGCTGTCGTTCTGGATCGGCTTCGTGTCGGTGGTGCTCGCGCTGATTCCGGGCATCGTGCTTGGCCTGATCGCCGCGTTCTTCGAGAAGTGGGCCGACACGCCGATCATGCGCATCATGGACGTGCTGCTCGCATTGCCGTCGCTGCTGCTCGCGGTCGCGGTGGTGGCGATCATCGGCCCCGGTCTCGTCAACACGATGCTCGCGATCGCGATCGTCGCGCTGCCGGGCTACGTGCGCTTGACGCGCGCATCGGCGCAGGGCGAGTTGCAGAAGGAGTACGTGACGGCTTCGCGCGTAGCGGGCGCCGGCACCTTGCGGCTGATGTTCTCGCAAGTGCTGCCGAACTGCACCGCGCCGCTGATCGTGCAAGCCACGCTCGGTTTTTCCTCGGCGATTCTCGATGCTGCCGCGCTCGGCTTTCTCGGGCTCGGCGTGCAGCCGCCGTCGGCGGAGTGGGGCGCGATGCTGGCCTCGGCGCGCGATTACATCGACAGCGCCTGGTGGATCGTCACCATGCCGGGTCTGTCCATCCTGATCTCGGTGCTCGCGATCAATCTGCTCGGCGACGGGCTGCGCGACGCACTCGATCCCAAACTGAAACGGATGGCATGACATGGCTAATTTATTGACCATCCGCAATCTGGCGGTGAATTTCAACGGTCTGCCCGCGGTCGATCGCATCAACCTCGACGTCGCACCCGGCGAAGTGGTCGGCGTGGTCGGCGAATCGGGCTCGGGCAAGAGCGTCACGATGATGGCGCTGATGGGCCTGATCGACGCGCCCGGCAAAGTCACCGCGGACGAGATCACCTTCAACGGCAAGAGCCTGCTGAACGCATCGGCGAAGGAGCGCCGCAAGATCATCGGCAAGGACATCGCGATGGTGTTCCAGGACGCGCTCACGAGTCTGAATCCGAGCTACACGGTCGGCTATCAGATCAAGGAAGTGCTGAAGCTGCACGAAGGCCTGCGCGGCAGCGCGCTCGACAAACGCGCGCTCGAACTGCTCGATCAGGTCGGCATTCCCGATCCGAAAGGCCGCATCGGTTCGTTTCCGCATCAGATGTCGGGCGGCATGAACCAGCGCGTGATGATCGCGATGGCGATCGCCTGCAACCCGAAGTTGCTGATCGCCGACGAGCCGACCACCGCGCTCGACGTGACGATCCAGGCGCAGATCATGGAACTGCTGATCAAGCTGCAGAAGGAGCGCGGCATGGCGCTCGTGCTGATCTCGCACGACCTCGCGGTGGTGTCCGAGGTCGCGCAGCGCGTCGCGGTCATGTACGCTGGCGAAGTGATCGAAACGAACAAGGTGCCGGACATCTTCGCGGCGCCCCATCATCCGTACACGGAAGCGCTACTGGCGGCGATTCCCGAGCACAACGTGGGCGCGGTGCGGCTCGCGGCGCTGCCGGGCATGGTGCCGGGGCGCGACGACCGGCCCAAAGGGTGCCTGTTCGCGCCGCGCTGCAAGTACGTGGTCGACGATTGCATGAAGGCGCGGCCCGCGCTCGCGCCGATGCAAGGTCACGCCGAAGTGGCGCGCGTGCGCTGCATCAAACCCCTGAACCTGAGCGGCGACGCCAACGTTCACACCCGTGGAGGCGCACGATGAACGCAGTACTCGAAACGCGTCGCCAGGCCAAACCTACGGGCGATCACGTGCTGGTCGCCGACCAGCTCGCGCGTTACTACACGGTCAAGCGCGGCATGTTCGCGTCGGGCACGGTGAAGGCGCTCAACGGCGTGTCGTTCGCGCTGGAGCGCGGCAAGACGCTCGCGGTGGTCGGCGAATCCGGCTGCGGCAAGTCCACGCTCGCGCGTCAACTGACGATGATCGAAGCGCCCACGGCGGGGCGTCTGCTGATCGACGGTGAGGACGTGGCCGGCGCCGATCACGCGAAGATCGCGGCGCTGCGGCGGCGCGTGCAGATGGTGTTCCAGAACCCGTTCGCGTCGCTCAATCCGCGCAAGACCGTCGAGCAGACGCTCGGCGAGCCGCTCGCGATCAATACGCAACTGAGCGCCACCGAGCGCGCCGAACGGATCGCGCAGATGATGCGCACCGTCGGCCTGCGTCCCGAACACGCGAAGCGCTATCCGCATATGTTCTCCGGCGGCCAGCGCCAGCGCGTGGCGATTGCGCGCGCGATGATTCTCGATCCGCAGATCGTGGTCGCCGACGAACCGGTGTCGGCGCTCGACGTGTCGATCCAGGCGCAGATCCTGAACCTGTTCATGGACTTGCAGGAGCAGTTCAAGACCAGCTACGTGTTCATCTCGCACAATTTGTCCGTGGTCGAGCATATCGCCGACGATGTGATGGTGATGTACTTCGGCGGCGTGGCCGAACTCGGCGACAAAAAGCGGATCTTCTCGAAGCCGCGCCATCCGTACACGCGCGCGCTGATGTCGGCGACGCCTTCGATCTTCGAGGCGGATCGCAGCATCAAGATCAAGCTGCAAGGTGAAATGCCGTCGCCATTGAATCCGCCTTCGGGGTGCACGTTCCATCAGCGCTGCCCGTATATGATCGACCGCTGCCGCAGCGAGGAACCGAAGCTGCGCGAAGTGGATGGCCGTCAGGTATCGTGTCACCGCGCCGAGGAGGTGGGGGACGTGGATGCCTGATGCGGCAGCGGCGCGTCGTCTTGCGCGCCGCTTGCGTGATGGCGGCTGCGGTGCTGCTTTCGCGCGGCGCTGGCGAGCGCGTGCGCTGAACGGTGCCGTGCTCGTCGGCGTGTGCTGTGCTCTTTATCTCGGCTCCGCGCCCGCCGAGCTCGCGCATGCAGCGGGCGCGGCGGCCACTGCGCCGGCCCAGGCGGGGCGCCCGGCGGTGCCGGTGCCCGGCGAGCAGGCGCCGCCGCGCGCAAGCGTGCCGGGCTTCAATCCGCCGCCGCCGTCGCCAGCGCCGCCCGGCACCACCGCGAGCGGCCCGGTGCGCACGCAGCCGGCGCGCATGCCGTTCTATGTCGCCACGCGCGGCACGACCACGATCTACGTGCTGGGCACGCTGCATGTCGGCGACCCCGCCGACTATCCCGCCGCCCAGCCGTTCCGGCCGCCGATCCTCGCCGCGCTGGCCGCCTCGCCGACGCTGGCGCTCGAACTCTCCCCCGACGAACTGCTGATCTCGCAAGACGACGTGTCGAAGTACGGCGTGTGCAAGCGCGACTGTCTGCCGGGCTCGTTGCCGGAACCGTTGTGGCACAAGCTGGCGATGCGTCTGCGCGGCAATCCCGCCGCGCTCGATGCGATCAAGAAGATGCGGCCCTGGCTCGCGTCGCTGGTGGTCGAAACCTACGATTCGCTGAGCGCCGGCCTGCAGACCGAGTACGGCACGGAAGCGCAATTGCAGAACGTGTACCTGAAGACGCGCGGCAAGATCGTCGGACTCGAAACGCTGCCGCAGCAGATGCGCGCGTTCACGGGACTCTCGCTTGCGCAGCAGCGCGAAATGCTCGCGCAGGATCTGGTGCAGACGCCTGCGCAAAACGTCGCGGATGTGCGCGCGCTGCATCGGCTGTGGCGGGTCGGCGATGCCGATGCAATCGCCGCATGGCAGGCCGCGAAATCCGAAAATCTGGCGCGCGACAAGCATGTCTCCGACTCGATCGACAACAGGATCGTCTATGAGCGCAACCGGCGCTTCGTGTCGCGGATGCTGCAGATCGCCGCGCCGAACAAGCCGGTGTTCGTTGCGATAGGCGCGCTGCATCTGGGCGGCCCCAAAGGCGTGTTGCAGCTTTTGCGGCAGCGCGGATTCGTGGTCGAGCCGGGCTGAGCGCGGGTGCGCCGGATCGAACCTATTGCCGTTGCAGAGCCTGCGCGAGTTCCGCCACCACTGTCTGCCAGTCTCCCGATGTCTTTTGCCTGAACAGCCTCATTGCCGGATACCACGGCGTGTCGTTGCGCGCTTTGACCCAGCGCCAGTCGGCGTTGGTGGCAGCAGTAGCCACACCGGCTTGCCCAGCGCCGCCGCGAGCGTGAGGGTTTGCCGGTAGAGCGCGTCGGCGGCGTCGAACTGGCCGGCCTGGTTGTGCGGCCAGCGCGTCGTCGATCAACGAGGTGACGTGGGCAGCGGAGTCGCCGTCGCGGTGGGATGGATGTTCCATGGACGCCTGCAGAGGATCGCAAGCGGCGCGCGTGGCACGCACCGGCGCGTGGGATGGGAGACCTTCCGCGATCTTATGTGCCACCCCCTGTTCCGACGATCGGGCGCTTCCTAATTCGGTCGCGCGCGATTCGCAATGAGTCTGCTTCAGCGACGCATCGCAGCGGCGGGCTGCGATGCGTCGGCATAGGCCGCCTTGAAGGCAGGCGCCCTACAGGAACATCAGGAAATTCAACAGGAAGATGTTGATCACCAGCAGGATGAGCGCGGTGGGAATCTGCACCTTGATCACCGCGTTCTTGTCCGGCAGTTCGAGCAGCGCGACCGGCACCATGTTGAAGTTCGCGGCCATCGGCGTCATCAGCGTGCCGCAGTAGCCGGAGAACATGCCGATCGCGACCATCACCGCCGGGTTGCCGTGAAACACGCCGACCAGAATCGGCACGCCGACGCCGCCCGTCATCACCGGGAACGCGGCGAAGCCGTTGCCCATCACCATCGTGAAGAGCGCCATGCCGATGCAGTACACGGCCACCGCGACGAAGCGATAGTCGAGGCTGATGTAGGACGTGGTCACGTGCGCGACGGCCTTGCCGACACCCGCGTCGGAGAACACGAGGCCGAGCATGCCGAGCATCTGCGGCAGCACCGCGGCCCACGACAGCGCATCGACCAGCCGGCGCGCTTCTTTCATCGACTGGCCGACGGTGTCGCGCGTCATCACGCAAGCCACCGCGAGCGCGATCACGCAGCCGATGCCGAAGCCGATCAGCGTGACGTTGGCCTTCTCGATCAGCGGCATACCGCCGAATACCAGGTGGCTCGCCGACAGCGTGATGATCACGGTGATGACCGGAATCGTCAGCGCGGGCACGAACAGCTTGTTGCCCAGACGCGCGGCGCTTGCCCTGCGCGCGTCGAGCGACAGCATTTTCGGCTTGGCCGCGGTGACGCCGCCGAAACCGGCGATCAGCGCCATGACGATCACGGCGACGCCAACCACCGCCGGCGGCAGCCGGTCGCCGATCAGGAAGATCAGCGCGTAGAGAATCCAGAAGCCGCCCGCGGTGAGGCGGCGTGGATGCGTCCTGTCGGTGACGATCATGCCGCCGACGATCAGCAGCACCACGCCCAGCAGCCAGAACAGATAGGTGATCGTGAATGTCATGCTTTGTCTCCCGCGGCGGATTGCGCCGACGACACGGCAGCGCTGCCGCCCCGGGCATTGCCGCGCAGTTCGCGTTCGAGCCGGCGGTCGAGCAGATACAGCCGGAAGCCGTGCACGATGAATGCGCAGATCGCGGTCGGGATGCCCCACAGCGCGACGTGAATCGGCTCGACGACGATGCCCGCTTCCTTCAGGAAGGTCGTCATCAGCACGATTGCGCCGAACGCGACGAAGATGTCCTCGCCGAAGAAGAGGCCCACGTTGTCGGTGGCGGCGGCGAACGCGCGCAACTTGAAACGGACCGCGTCGCTGATCTTGCCGAAGCGGGTTTCGGCCGCGCCTTCGGCCATCGGCGCGATCAGCGGGCGCACCATTTGCGGATGCCCGCCGAGCCCGGTCAGGCCGACCGCGGCGGTCAGCTCGCGCACGAGCAGATAGACGATCAGCAGACGCCCGGCGGTGGCCGCCTTGATGCCGCCGATCCACGCTTGCGCGCGCTCGCGCAGCCCGTGCCGTTCGAGCAGGCCGATCACCGCGAGCGGTAAAAGAATGATCAGCGGGATGTTGCGCGTCTTGATGAAGCCGGTGCCGATCTGCGCAAGGATTTTTTCAGGCGGGAAGTGCGCGGCAAGACCGGTGACGATCGCGGCGACCGCGACGATCAGCATCGGATTGAACCGCAATAGAAAGCCGACGATGATGACGGCCACGCCGATGAGCGGCCATAGACTGACAGTTGACTGCATCAGGATCTCCAAACAGGGTTTCAACCTCGCCGCGGGTAGCGGCTCACGTGGGCCGGCGCGTGGTGTTCATGCGCCGTCTGGTGTTGCCACGGCTCTTGATGGCCGCGTTGCTTCGAACTGCGTACCTCTGCACTTCAAACTGCACCTGCACCTGCACCTGCACCTGCACCTGCACCTGCACCTGCACCTGCACCTGCACCTGCACCTGCACCTGCACCTGCACCTGCACCTGCGTTCGCGGTTTGCCCGCCGGGTATGGCAATGCGCCCTCCACCTGGCAAACGCCCCGCTCGAAAGCGGGGCGTCGGAGGTGTCGCTGGAGGTAATTCGCGCTGTCTGTCTGGCCGCCGAAGCCGCCTCTCAGACGCGTGCGGCGTTGGCCGCGTGAACGTCGATGCCGGCAGCCTCCAGCGCGCCGCGAATGCGCCGCGCGAACGCCAGCGCATGGGGCCCGTCGCCGTGCAGACAGATGGTCTGCGCGTTCAGCGGTACCCATTGGCCGTCCACGGCCTGCACGCGCTGCTCGCGGATCATCGCGAGCGTGCGCTCCAGGACTTCGTTTTCGTCGTCGAGCAGCGCGCCCGGTTCCTTGCGCGGCACGAGCGAGCCGTCGGCGCGATAGCCGCGGTCGGCGAACACTTCCTCGATCGCGACGAGACCCGCGTTGCGCGCTGCCGTCACGAGACCGCTGTTGGCGAGCGCGAACACGGCCACCGACGGATCGAAATCGTGCACCGCCGAAACGATCGCGTCGGCGATCTTCGCGTCGCGCGCGGCCTGGTTGTACAACGCGCCGTGCGGCTTGACGTGCGCGATGCGCCCGCCCTCGGCCTGGGCGATCGCCGACAGCGCGCCGAGCTGATACAGCACGCCCGCGTAAATCTCGCCGGCCGGCAGATCCATCTCCTTGCGGCCGAAATTCTCAGGATCGTTGAAGCTCGGATGCGCGCCGATCGACACGCCTTTCTGCACCGCCCACTGCACGCATTCGCGCATGGCATTGGGGCCGCCCGCGTGCCAGCCGCAAGCGATATTCGCCGAACTGACGAGGTCGAGCAGCGCCTCGTCGGAGCCGCAGCCTTCGCCGAGGTCGGCGTTCAAATCGATTTCCATGGTGTTCCCCTACTGAGTGTTACAGCGCCGCGACCGTCGACAGGCGTGCGCAGCGTTCTTCATGCATCGCGATTGCGGCGTCGATCTGCCGCAAGTACGTACGTTCTTCCAGCAAAGCCTGGCGCGCTTCGAACAGCGTGGTCGGGATGAATCGCACCGCGGCGTTCAGGCGGACCTGTGCGAGCTTCCACAGATCGGCCTGGATCACCGCGCCGATCTTCGGATAGCCGCCGGTGGTTTGCGCGTCGCTCATCAAGACGATCGGCTGGCCGTTCGGCGGCACCTGGATCGTGCCGGGCAGCACCGCATGCGAGAGCAGGTCGGTTTTGCGGGTGCGTTCCAGTTCGGCGCCGGCGAGGCGATAGCCCATGCGGTTGCTGTTCGGCGTGACGAGCCATTCATCGGCCCAGAACGATTCGTGCGCGGCCTCGGTGAAGCTGTCGTATTCCGGGCCGCGCAGCACGCGGATCGGCACCGCCCACGGCACGCCCGACGGATGACGGCCGCGCCGCAGCGGCTCGTGAACCAGCACGAACTTGCACCAGCTGGGCGCCTTCACGCCGAACTCCGGCGCCTCGGGCGTGAAGCCGACCTGGCCGCGCTGCTGCGGCACGCCGACCGGCAGGCGGTCGCCGTCGCGCAGCGCGCGGCCGCCGAGTCCGCCGAAATGACCGGCGAGATCGGTGCTGCGTGAGCCGAGCATCGGCAGCACGTCGATGCCGCCCGCCACACTGACGTAGCCGCGCATGCCGCGTTTCGCCGCGTTCAGCACCAGCTCCTGGCCCGCTTGCACCGGCAGGCTCCACCACGAATAGACCGGCTTGCCGTCGAGCGTCGCGCCGAATTCGGTGCCGGTGATGGCGACCCGTGTCGCGCGCAGAAAGCGCAGCGCGGTCGGGCCGAAGGTGATTTCCAGGCCGGCCGCGTCGGGCCGGTTGCCGACCAGCCGGTTGCCGACTTCGAGCGACAGCCGGTCGAGCGCGCCCCCCATCGCGACGCCCAGATGCCGTTGGCCGTGACGGCCGAGATCCTGGATCGTGGTCAGCAGACCTGCGCGAATCACATCGATCATGCGTGTATCTCCGCGATGGTGAAGCGCACACGGTCGCCCGGCTGCAACAGGGTGGGCGGGCGGCGCGCCGGATCGAACAGCGGCAGCTCGGTGCGGCCGATCAGCTGCCAGCCGCCGGGCGAGACGGCCGGATAGATGCCGGTCTGCTCACCGCCGATGCCGACCGAGCCGGCCGGCACCTCCAGCCGCGGCGACGCGCGGCGCGGCGTATGCAAGGCGGCGTCGAGGCCGCCCATGTACGCGAAGCCCGGCTGGAAGCCGAGGAAAAAGACTACGTACTCGCCTTCCGCGTGACGCTGCACGACCTCGCGCACCGTCAGGCCCGTGTGATCGGCGACCGCCTGCAGATCGGGGCCGAACTCACCGCCGTACTGCACCGGAATCTGGACCTCGCGACCGGGCTCGAGCGTCTTGCCCGCGGCGTCCCACGCGGCCAGCAATTGTTCGCCGAGCGCGTCGCGGTCGGCTTCGAGAGGATCGAACACGAGCGTCAGGTTGTTCATGCCCGGCACGACCTCCAGCACATGCGGCCAGTCGCGCGCGAGCGCGGCGGCCGCCCACACGCGCCGCTGGCACTCCAGCGTGGCGGGCGGCGGCGCTTCGCAGACAAGCGCGGCATCGCCGAGCGGAAAGATTCTTGGTTGGCTCATGGCTTAACGGCCCAGGTCGGATGGCAGGAAGCGGGCACGGTGGAACCCTTGACGCGCGATCCGCGCCGGTATGCGATAGTTGAAGCGTACATTATCAATAAAATATCAACAATTTCTCAATAAGCGTTTGTGCCAGGCTCGCCGGGATCGGCGGCTCGTCGTACACTCCCGACACCTTCTCATCCTGTCCCTCGGACTCTTCGTCATGTCGCGTCATCCCACCAAGATCGTCTCGTCGGAACATCTCGTCTCCGAGACCAGCGCGGAGCTGTCCGAACTCGAATACGCGTTGATCATGGCGGGCAACGCCTTCAACCGGTGGATGGTGCGCTGCATGTCGGCGGCCGGCGACAAGGACATGACCGCGATCGAAGTGTCGCTGCTGCATCACGTCAGCCACCGCGAGCGTCGCAAGAAGCTCGCGGACATCTGCTTCGTGCTGAACATCGAAGACACGCACGTCGCCACCTATGCGTTGAAGAAGCTCGTAGCTAGAGGGTACGTAAAAAGCGAAAAGACCGGCAAGGAAGTGTTCTTTTCGGCGACCGAAGCGGGCCGCGAGTTGTGTCTGAAGTATCGCGAGGTGCGTGAGAGCTGTCTGATTTCGACGCTGAAGGAAAGCGGCCTGACCAACGAACAGATCGGCGACGCGGCGCAATTGATGCGCAACGCGTCCGGTCTGTACGACACGGCCGCGCGCGCGGCGGCGTCCCTATAGCGGGTTGCCGGGCTGGTGCGGCGGCGTGAAG
The DNA here is from genome assembly GCF_056279605.1 of Paraburkholderia sp. TE9906. Lineage (NCBI taxonomy): Bacteria > Pseudomonadati > Pseudomonadota > Betaproteobacteria > Burkholderiales > Burkholderiaceae > Paraburkholderia > Paraburkholderia sp. TE9906. The sequence goes on along the minus strand of NZ_JBWCCT010000008.1, from coordinate 54,168 downwards.
CCAGTACGCGCGCCGCATGCCCGGCTCAACTTGCCGGGCGTGGATGGAAACCCGCCTCGGTAACGATCAGGTCGAGCGGAATGTCGTGCGCTTCACGTTGCAGTGCCGGCGTGCGGCACGCTTCATACGCGATGCCCACCGTCAGCGGCCGTTTCGAACCCGGCCAGGCGGCCAGGGTGCGATCGTAATAACCGCCGCCGTAACCGAGCCGGTAGCCGCCGTCGTCGAAGCCGACGCAGGGCACGAACAGCAACTCGGGAATCACCACCTGGCCCGACACCGGCTCGGCAATCTTGTGATGACCGATCCTCATTTCCATGTCGGGGCGCCAAGCATGGAATTCGAGCGGTGCGCCGCGTGTCTTGATAATCGGCAAGCTGGCTTCTCGTTGAGCGTTGGCCGCAAGCCACAGAGAGATCGCAGCGCGTGCGTCGAATTCGCCGGAAAGCGGCCAGTAGAATCCTACGCTGTCCACACCATAGTGCTCCAACGCATCAAGCAGGTGGCGGCCGAGCGCGGCGTTGTGCGCCGGCTCGGAAGCCGCTTGCAGCCTCGTTTCCAATAGCATCCGGCGCAGCGCCTTTTTCGCGGCCGGCACGGGGTTGCATGCTATGCTTTGGTCCAATTCGCGCTCCAGAAACAACGATGTCAAAACGCCTTTATCGAGTATATCGCGCGGCCGGTCTGGCGCTCGCCGCAGCGGCACTCGTCGCGTGCAGCACGGCCTCCGCCGTCAAGCCCGTTTCCTTTTCTCCGCTCACCAACGACGACCAGATTTTCGTCCAGTTGCGCGAGGCAGCCCGCAATAACGATGCGGCGCGCGCGGCGCAACTGGCGAGCATGATCCCGAACTATCCGGCGCCTTCGTATCTGGAGTACTTCCAGCTCAAGCCGCAACTGTTCGATTCGACCGGCCATGCGCGCGTCGACGCGCCGGATGCGCCAGTGCTGGCGTTTCTGCAGAAGTACGACGGCCAGGCGATCGCCGACCGTCTGCGCAACGACTACCTCACGGTGCTTGGCACGCGTCACGACTGGCGCAACTTCGATCAGCAATACGCGCGCTTCGTGCTGAACGACGACACCCAGGTGAAGTGCTATGCGCTCGAATCGCGCGCCTCGCGCGGCGAAAACGTCGCCGACGCGGCGCGCGCGCTGCTGGTCGATCCGAAGTGGTACGGTGACGGGTGCGTCGATCTGATCACCGTGCTCGCCGTGAATCGCCAGTTCAGTGCCGACGACGTCTGGCAGCAGATCCGTCTCGCGTACGAGCAGAACTACACGGGCACCGGCAGCAAGCTGCTCGACGCGCTCGGCAACCAGGCGCCCGACCCGGTGCTGTTCGGCCAGGCGACGAGCACCCCGCCGTTGCTGCTGGCGCGCGGCGTCGGTCCGGATGCGCAGTCGCATCAGCTGGCGCTGCTGGCGATCACGCGCATGGCGCGCAACGATCCTGCGATGGCCGCGGCCACGTTCGCATCGGTCGCGCCGTCGCTGAATTCGCCGGAGCGCGCGATCGGCTGGGGCACGATTGCCTATCAGGCAGCCGCCAAGCAGATGCCGAGCGCAGTGGACTGGTACCGGCTGTCGGCGAATGCGCAACTGTCGAATCCCGCGTATGAATGGCGCACGCGCACCGCGCTCCTCGCCGGCGACTGGAACATGGTGCGCTGGTCGATCGAGCAGATGCCGGAGGCGCTGCGCAAGCAGCCGTCGTGGGTCTACTGGCACGCGCGTGCGCTGAAGCAGGCGGGCGACACGACCACGGCCAACCAGGAATTCGAGTCGATCGCGCAGGGCTTTAACTTCTACGGTCAACTGGCCGCCGAGGAACTCGGCCAGAAGATCTCGGTGCCGCCGAAAACCTCGGTGAGCGACGCCGAAGTCCAGCAAGCCGGCAACACGCCGGGCTTCGATCTCGCGCAACGGTTCTATGCGATGAATCTGCGGCTCGAAGGCAATCGCGAATGGAACTGGCCGCTGCGCACGATGAGCGACCGCCAACTGCTCGCGGCCGCCGAATACGCGCGCCGTATCCAGCTCTATGACCGCACCGTCAACACGGCGGACCGCACGAAGAGCGAGCACGATTTCTCGCTGCGTTATCTGTCGCCGTTCCGCGATATCGTCGAGCGCGATGCGCAGTCGAGCGGGCTCGACGTGGAGTGGGCATACGGGCTGATTCGCCAGGAGTCGCGCTTCATCATCAACGCGCGCTCCGAGGTCGGCGCGGGCGGCTTGATGCAGTTGATGCCGGGCACCGCGCAACTGGTCGCGAAAAAGATCGGCCTCGGCCCGATTTCGCGCGAGCAGATGAACGACATCAACACCAACATCCTGCTCGGCACCAACTACCTGTCGATGATCTACAATCAGTTCGACGGGTCCGCGGTGCTGGCTACCGCCGGCTATAACGCAGGCCCCGGCCGTCCGCGCAACTGGCGGCAGTCGTTGCAGCATCCGGTCGAAGGTGCGATCTTCGCCGAGGCGATCCCGTTCCAGGAAACCCGCGACTACGTCAAGAACGTGCTATCCAACACGGTCTACTACGCGGCGTTGTTCGAAGGCCGTCCGCAATCGCTGAAGGCGCGTCTGGGTTATATCGCACCGTAAAGCGCCGTGCCGCCGCGGCCTCGTTCGAGGCCTCGGCGCGCCACGCCAGCCGTTGCCGCGGCTTCCATCAGGGAGTCGAAAATGCGACACAAAGCCATTGCGATCATCGGCGGTTCCGGGTTTATCGGCAGCCATCTCGTCAACGCGCTCGTCGAAGCGGGTAAAGACGTGCGCATCGCCACGCGGCGGCGCTACAACGCCCGCCATCTCACGCTGCTTCCCATCGACGTGATCGAAACCGACGTGTTCGATCCGGTCCAGCTCGCGCGCTTCGTCGAAGGCGCCGATTGCGTGATCAATCTCGTCGGCACGTTGAATGGCAAGCGCGGCACGCCATACGGCCCGGAGTTCGCGCGCATGCACGTCGATCTGCCGACGCGGATCGTGGCCGCCTGCGAAGGCAAGGGCGTGCACCGGCTGATTCACCTCAGCGCGCTCGGCGCCAATCCGAACGGACCCAGCATGTACTCGCGCTCGAAGAGCGACGGCGAGAAAGCGGTGCATGCAGCGAACCTCGCGTGGACGATTTTCCGGCCGTCCGTGGTCTTCGGTCCCGAGGACCAGTTCCTCAACAAGTTCGCGTTCCTGCAGCGGATGTTTCCAGTGCTTCCGCTCGCGATGCCGGATGCGAAATTTCAGCCGGTGTATGTCGACGATGTCGTGAAGGCGATCGTCAACGTGCTCGATCTCGACGCCGCGAGCGGCCGGACCTACGAACTGGGCGGCCCGACCGTCTACACGCTCGAAGACCTCGTCACCTATTGCGGCGACGTGATCGGCAAGCATGCGCGCATCATCCGTTTGCCGGACGCGTTGGCGCGCCTGCAGGCGCTGACCTTCGAAATGGCGCCTGGCGAGCCGGTGATCTCGCGCGACAATCTGGATTCGATGAAAGTCGACAACGTGTTGAGCAGCCCGCTTGCGCCTGAACTCGGCCTCGAGCCCGCCAGCATCGAAACGATTGCGCCCGTGTATCTGACCGGCGTGTCGACGCGTTCGCGCTTCGACACGTTTCGCGCCAGCGCCGGACGCTGACGTACCTCGTTCAAATCCTCTCCCCATTGATACGACGCATGAAACTGCTAATTGGTGACAAGAACTACTCGTCATGGTCGATGCGGCCGTGGCTGCTGCTGAAGCACTTCGGCATTCCGTTCGACGAAGTGCTGATCCACCTGTACGAATCCGGCACGACCGCCGCGATCCTCGCTCATGCGCCGGCGGGGCCGGGCAAGGTGCCCTGCCTGATCGATGACGCGGGGCAGGCCGTTTGGGATTCGCTGGCGATCGCCGAGACACTGGCCGAGCGCTTCCCGCAGCACGCGCTGTGGCCGCGCGACGCGGGGGCGCGCGCGCTCGCCCGCAGCGTGAGCGCCGAGATGCATTCGGGCTTCGGCGAGTTGCGCTCGAACATGTGGATGAACATTCGCGCGTCGTTCCCGGGCAAGAACGCGACACCGGGCGTGCTCGCCGATATCGCGCGGATCGAGGCGATCTGGCGCGAGTGCCTCGACGCGCATGGTGGACCTTTCCTGTTCGGCGAGTTCAGCATTGCCGACGCGATGTATGCGCCGGTCGCGATGCGTTTCAACACGTGGCAGCCGGCGTTGTCCGAAACCGCGTCGGCTTACGTCGAGCGGATCACCGCGTTGCCGGCGGTGGCGGCATGGATCGACGCTTCGCGCCGCGAGACTCACGCGATTGCCTACCAAGACGTATGCCCATGAACATCTACGCGGTAGGCGGCGCGATCCGCGACGAGTTGCTGGGCGTACCGGTGCAGGACCGCGACTACGTGGTGGTCGGCGCGACGCCCGAGCAGATGGTGGCGCAGGGTTATCGTCCGGTGGGCAAGGATTTTCCGGTGTTCCTGCATCCGCAGACGCACGAGGAGTACGCGCTCGCGCGTACCGAGCGCAAGACGGCGGCGGGTTATCACGGCTTCCAGTTCTTCTACGCGCCGGACGTGACGCTGGAGGAAGACCTCGCGCGCCGCGACCTGACAATCAACGCGATGGCGCGCGAAGTGCGCCCGGACGGCGAGTTGAGCGGTCCGGTCATCGACCCGTTCAACGGTCAGGCCGATTTGCAGGCGCGGCTGTTCCGGCATGTGAGCGACGCGTTCCTCGAAGACCCCGTGCGGATTCTGCGGATTGCGCGCTTCGCGGCGCGCTTCGTCGATTTCACGGTCGCGCCGGAAACGCTGACGCTGATGCGCAAGATGGTCGCCGACGGCGAAGTGGATGCGCTGGTGGCCGAACGTGTGTGGCAGGAAGTGTCGCGCGGCCTGATGGAGAAGAAGCCGTCGCGCATGTTCGAGGTACTGCGCGAGTGCGGCGCGCTGGCGCGCATTCTGCCGGAGATCGACGCACTGTTCGGCGTGCCGCAACGCGCCGACTATCACCCCGAGGTGGACACCGGCGTGCACGTGATGATGGTGGTCGACCATGCCGCCCAGCAGGGCTATGCGCTGCCGGTCCGGTTTGCCGCGCTGACGCATGACCTCGGCAAGGCGACCACGCCTGAAGACGTGCTGCCGCGGCATATCGGCCACGAGGGGCGCAGCGTGGATCTGCTCAAGCCACTCTGCGACCGGCTACGGGTGCCGAACGACTGCCGCGATCTCGCGCTGCTGGTGGCGCGCGAGCACGGCAACATTCATCGCGTGACGGAGATGGGGGCGGCGGCGTTGGTGAGATTGCTCGAACGCAGCGACGCGCTTCGCAAACCGGCGCGCTTCGCCGAAGCGTTGCAGGCCTGCGAGGCCGATGCGCGCGGCCGGCTGGGGTTCGAGATGCGGGACTATCCGCAGGCCGAGCGGCTCAGGGTGGCGCTCGTCGCGGCGCGCGGCGTGGATGCCGGTGCGGTCGCCAAACGAATGGCCGATGCACCTGCCGGCATCAAGGACGCCGTGCATCAGGAGCGGGTGCGCGCGGTGGAAGCGGCGCTGGGGTAGGGCGTTTCGCCGGTGCGGGTGCCTTTGGCCTTCGCGGTGTACGCCGCCGTGGTCAAAGGCAACGCGGACTTAAAGCAATCTCGCCAGCAGCGACAGGATCATCGACAGCACCAGCGTCGACATGAACGGAAACGGATACTCACGGCCGAACACGCGCAAGGTCACGTCGCCGGGCATCCGGCCAATGCCGATTTTCCTGAGCCACGGCCAGCACGCCGACAACACCGCCACCGCGACGAACGTAGTCAAGAGCCAGCGGATCATCACGAATTCCTAACGCCCAATCAGGCAAAAAATCACAACGTGTGCGAGCGGTCGCCGCTGGAAAACGCCTGCAGCGTATCGTCCAGTCCGCGCGAAAAGGCGATCACCTTGAACAGTTCGCCCATCTCCGCTTCGGACAACAGCTTCTGCACCGCATTCGCCGCGGGCAGGAAGCGCGCCGTGTCGGCCGGATCGATTTCCGACAACGCGTCGGTGATGCCCGCATTCAGCAAGAAGCGCGCTTGCGACGTGAAGCCCAGCAAGTCCGCGCCTGTCTCGACACCGGCTTCGGCGATCCCGGTGAATTCCACGTGCGCGGTGATGTCCTGCAACCCCGGGTAGAGGAACGGATCGCCGTGCGCGCGGTGCCGGTAGTGGCACATCAGCGTGCCTTGCGCGCGCTGCGCGTGGTAGTACTCGTGACGCGGGAAACCGTAGTCGATCAGGAACACCGCGCCGCGCGCGAGCATCGTGCAGACGGTGCGCGTGAAGGCGCTCGCGGCTTCGTGCGTTTCGGTCAGGTAGTCTTCGCCGGCGGTGTCGATGTCCGCAAGCAATGCGATGTCCGCTTCCGCGGATACCGGGCGGTCGTCGAACGCGAACGCCTCGTTGCGCCACACCACGCCGCGTTCGTGCCAGACACCGCCGGTTGCCGCGAACAGCCGCACGGGCATCGCATCCAGCACCTCGTTGCCGATCACCACACCGTCGAAGCGCTCCGGCAACGCGTCCAGCCAACGGACTTTCGCCAGCAGCGCGGGCGCGGCCGCCGCGATCGTCTCACGTTGGCGTTCGCGCAATTCGCCCGACAGATCCACGATCGAGTAGCTGTCGAACCCGGCGCCCAGCGCATCGAGCGCGTTGAGCAAGCCGGCGGCCAGCTTGCCCGTGCCGGCGCCGAACTCCATCACGCCGCGCGTGCCGCTCGCTTCCAAGGCTTCGGCCAGCGGGCGCGCGAGCGTCGCGGCGAACAGCGGCGACAACTCCGGCGCGGTGACGAAGTCGCTGCCGTCGTCGCCGCGCAGACCGAATTTGCGCGCGCCACCGCTGTAATAGCCGAGGCCCGGCGCGTAAAGCGCGCGCTCCATGTAGCGGTCGAACGGCAGCCAGCCGCCGGCGCTGTCGAGCTCCGCGCGCAGCCGCGCGACCAGTGCTTCGGACTGCGCAAGCGCGCCTGGGCCGGGAGCAGGTAAACTATCGGGTTGGTGAGCTTTCGGATTCATCCCCGCATTGTAAATGACCGCCTCTCTGGACACCGCCGCTGACCGCGCCCCCGTCACGCCCCGCGTCGTGCTGATTACCGGCGCCGCCCGCCGCATCGGGCGCGCGCTCGCGCTCGGCTTTGCGGCGCGCGGCTGGGACGTGGCGGTCCACTACGGCGCGTCGCGCGAAGAGGCCGACGAAGTGGTCGCGCAAATCGCCGCGCTGGGCCGCCGGGCGGTCGCGCTGCACGCGGAATTGGGCGACCAGACGCAGGTCGAGCGGCTGCTGCCGGCCTGTACGGCGGCCTTGGGCCGGCCGGTGTGCATTGTCAACAACGCGTCGCGCTTCGAGGAGGACACGGCGCGCAACGTCGGCTACGACTTGCTGCTGAAGCTGACCGCGATGAACCTCGGTGCGCCGCTGGTGCTCGCGCGCATGCTGTTCGAGGCGACGCCGGAGGCCGCGCGCAGCGACGAAAGCCAGCGCGCGGTGGTGATCAACGTGCTGGATCAGAAGCTGTACAACATGAATCCGGATTACCTGTCGTACACACTGTCGAAGGCGGCGCTGCAAACCGCCACGGTGGCGCTGGCGCAGGCGCTGGCGCCGAAAGTACGCGTGGTCGGGCTCGCGCCGGGCCTCACGATGCAATCCGCCGACCAGACGCAGGACGGTTTCGAGGCCGCACACCGAATCACGCCCCTGGGCCGCGCGTCGCGGCCCGAGGATATTGTCGCCGCCGCGCTGTATCTCGCGGATGCAGCCGGCGTCACCGGAACGACGCTGGTGGTCGACGGCGGGCAGCATCTCGTGCCGCTGCCGCGCGACGTTATGTTTTTGACGGGCGCCTGAGGCGCGCGCGGCCTGCCTGGACAGGCGGCCGCCGCGCAGTGAGCGCCCCTTTGCGTGCCCCGCACGCTTTTTTCGACTGGAACGAACATGTTTGCCGCTCTTTCGCACCCCCGGCTCGCCGATTGCCGCCGGCTCTTTCTGCGCAACTACGAAGTGCACATCAACATCGGCGTGCACGATTTCGAAAAGCGCGGCGAACAGCGCGTCGTGATCAACGTCGAACTGTTCGTGCCGCTCGCGCTGTCCACGCCGGTTCAGGACAAGCTGAACGAAGTCGTCGACTACGATTTCATGCGCTCCACCATCTCGCGCCGCGTCGAGCAAGGGCACATCCACTTGCAGGAAACGCTCTGCGACGACCTCGTCAGGACCATGCTCGAGCATCCGCAGGTGCGGGCCGCGCGCGTGTCGACCGAGAAGCCGGACGTGTATCCCGACTGCGACGCCGTGGGCGTCGAAGTTTTCCGAATCAAAGAGGATTGAGCCATGAATGCTCCGGAAATCCTGAACGACAGCGCGCCCGCCGCGAAGACCAAGTCGCCGCTCACGCGCCGCGAGCAGAAGGAAGCGTACGAGAACAACAAGCTGTTCAAGCGCCTCGCGCGCCAGGTCGGCGAGGCGATCGGCGACTTCAACATGATCGAGGAAGGCGACAAGGTGATGGTTTGCCTGTCGGGCGGCAAGGACAGCTACGCGATGCTCGACATCCTGATGCGGCTGCGCGAACGCGCGCCGATCAACTTCGACATCGTCGCGGTGAATCTCGACCAGAAGCAGCCGGGCTTCCCGGAGCACATCCTGCCGGAATACCTGAAGCAGCTCGACATTCCGTTTCACATCGAGAACCAGGACACGTACAGCATCGTCAAGCGGCTGGTGCCGGAAGGCAAGACCACCTGCTCGCTGTGCTCGCGGCTGCGGCGCGGCATTCTGTACCGCGTCGCAGGCGAGCTCGGCGCGACCAAGATCGCGCTCGGCCATCATCGCGACGACATCCTGCAAACGCTGCTGCTGAACATGTTCTACGGCGGCAAGCTGAAGGGCATGCCGCCCAAGCTGCAATCGGACGACGGCAAGAATATCGTGATCCGGCCGCTCGCCTACGTGAAGGAAACCGATCTGGAGAAATACGCGGAGTTGCGCGAATTCCCGATTATTCCGTGCAATCTGTGCGGCAGCCAACCCAACCTGAAGCGCGCCGAAATGAAGGCGCTGATCCGCGATTTGGAGAAGCGTTTCCCGGGGCGCATCGAGAACATGTTCAACGCGCTGTCGAACATCGTGCCGTCGCATCTGATGGACCACAAGCTGTTCCCGTTCGCGGGCCTGCGCGCAACCGGCGAGGCCGATGCGCAGGGCGATATCGCGTTCGACGAAGAGCCGTGTTCCACCGGCAACGATGACGGCGCCATGCTCGGCGCATCGAAGCCGATTTCGATCGTCCAGTTCGACGATCTTTGACGGAAACACCCGGAAAATGGGCGGTTTCGCGCTATCGCGCCCGCCGTCCAATGCGCGCCAGCGCGCCTTTTACGGCATGTAGCGCATGATAGAATCGTCGGCCACAAACTGACTAATTGCCGACGCCATGAACATCGTGATTTTGGCGGCAGGCACCGGCAAGCGCATGCGGTCCGCGCTTCCCAAGGTGCTCCATCCTCTGGCCGGCAGGCCGCTTCTCGCTCACGTCATCGACACGGCTCGCGCGCTCGAGCCTGCGCGGCTCGTGGTCGTGATCGGCCATGGCGCCGAAGCCGTACGTGAAGCCGTCGCGGCGCCGGACGTGCAGTTCGCGGTGCAGGAGCAGCAGCTCGGCACCGGCCACGCGGTCCAGCAGGCGCTGCCGTTGCTCGACCCGTCCGCGCCGACCCTGGTGCTGTACGGCGACGTACCGCTCACACGCGCCAGCACGCTGCGCGCGCTGACCGAACGCGCGGCGCAAGGTGGCTATGGCGTGCTGACCGTTACGCTCGACGACCCCAGCGGTTACGGGCGCATCCTGCGCGACCAGCAGGGCAAGGTGTCGCGCATCGTCGAACAGAAGGACGCGAGCGCCGAGCAGCTGAAAATCTCGGAGATCAACACCGGCATCATCGTCGCGCCCACCGAGCGTCTCGCCGGCTGGCTTGCGGCATTAAAGAACGACAACGCGCAAGGCGAGTTCTATCTGACCGACGCGGTCGAAATGGCGATCGAAGCCGGGCTCGAAGTCGTCACCACCCAGCCGGACGACGAGTGGGAAACGCTCGGCGTGAATAGCAAGCAGCAGCTTGCCGAACTCGAACGGATCCATCAGCGCAACGTTGCCGATACGCTGCTGGTGGCGGGCGTGACGCTCGCCGACCCGGCGCGCCTCGACGTGCGCGGCACGCTCGAATGCGGCCGCGATGTGTCGATCGACGTGAACTGCGTGTTCGAAGGCCGCGTGACGCTGGCGGACAACGTTACCGTCGGGCCGAACTGCGTGATCCGCAACGCGAGCATCGGCGCCGGCACGCGCGTCGACGCGTTCACGCATATCGAAGGCGCCGAAGTCGGGGCCAATGTCGTACTGGGCCCCTATGCGCGTTTGCGCACAGGCGCATCGCTGCAAGACGAGTCTCATGTCGGTAACTTCGTCGAAGTGAAGAACGCGGTGCTCGGTCGCGGCTCGAAAGCGAATCACCTCACGTATATCGGCGACGCGGATATCGGCGCGCGCGTGAATATCGGCGCGGGTACGATCACCTGCAACTACGACGGCGCGAACAAATTCCGCACGATCATCGAAGACGACGTGTTCGTCGGTTCGGACACGCAACTGGTCGCCCCGGTGCGCGTAAAGCGCGGCGCGACGATCGCGGCGGGCACGACGGTCTGGAAGGACGTCGAAGCCGAAGCGCTGGTTCTGAACGATAAGAAACAAACAAGCAAAACGGGCTATGTTCGCCCGGTCAAGAAGAAGAGCTGATGGGCGTGATGCGTGCGCGAAGCGCGCTCCCTGAAACCCAGCACTGAAAAGGAATGAGCCATGTGTGGCATTGTCGGCGCGGTTGCGCAACGTAACATTGTTTCCGTCCTGATCGAAGGACTGCGGCGCCTCGAGTACCGTGGCTACGATTCGTGTGGCGTCGCGGTGTTGGGCGAGAACGGACCGAACCGCGCGCGCAGCGTCGCGCGTGTCGCCGATCTCGACGAGCAGGTGCACGAGGGGCATCTCGAGGGCATCACGGGAATCGCGCATACGCGCTGGGCGACGCACGGCGCGCCGGTGACGGACAACGCGCACCCGATCTTCTCGAGAGATGCGCTCGCGTTGGTACACAACGGCATCATCGAGAATTACGAGTCACTGCGTGAAATGCTGCGGGGCAAGGGCTACGAGTTCGTCTCGCAGACCGATACCGAGGTTATCGCGCACCTGATTCACAGCGTGTATCGTGGCGACCTGTTCGCCGCCGTGCGTGAAGCGATCGCGCAATTGCACGGTGCGTACGCGATTGCAGTGCTGCACAGGAATCAGCCGCACACGGTGGTCGGCGCACGCCAGGGCTCGCCGCTGGTGGTCGGGCTCGGCGACGGTGAGAACTTCCTCGCCTCGGATGCGCTCGCGCTCGCGGGCAGCACCGAACGTTTCATCTTCCTCGAGGAAGGCGACGTGTGCGAACTGTCGCTCGACGGCGTGCGTATCGCCGATCGCGACGGCAACCATGTGCAGCGCGACGTGCGTCAGGTGGCGGCGTATGGCGGCGCGGTCGAACTCGGCCCGTATCGCCACTTCATGCAGAAGGAAATTTTCGAACAGCCGCGCGCGATCACCGACACGATTCCGCAAACCGATTCGTTCGACGCATCGATCTTTGGCGAGGCTGCAGGCGACGTGTTCGCGCAGATCGACAGTCTGTTGATTCTCGCGTGCGGCACGAGCTATTACTCGGGACTGACCGCGAAGTACTGGCTCGAATCGATCGCGAAGATTCCGACCCAGGTGGAGATTGCCAGCGAATATCGTTACCGCGAGTCGGTGCCGAATCCGAGGTCGCTGGTGGTGGTGATTTCGCAGTCGGGTGAGACGGCGGATACGCTCGCGGCGCTCAAGCACGCGCAGTCGCTCGGACACAAGCACACGCTGGCGGTGTGCAACGTCGGCACGAGCGCAATGGTGCGCCAGACGGCATTGTCGTTCCTGACGCACGCGGGCCGCGAGATCGGCGTGGCATCGACCAAGGCGTTCACGACGCAGCTGGTCGCGCTGTTCGTGCTGGCGGCCACGCTGGCCAAACTGCGCGGTCATCTGAATGAAGAACAGGAAGCCGACTACCTGAAGCAGTTGCGCCACTTGCCGGCCGCATTGAATAGCGTGCTGGCGCTGGAGCCGCAGATCATCGCGTGGTCGGAAGAGTTTTCGCGCAAGGAACATGCGCTGTTCCTCGGGCGCGGCATGCATTATCCGATCGCGCTGGAAGGCGCGCTGAAGCTCAAGGAGATTTCGTATATTCATGCCGAGGCTTATCCGGCCGGCGAGTTGAAGCACGGGCCGCTCGCGCTCGTGACGGAAGCGATGCCGGTGGTGACGGTGGCGCCGAATGACGCGCTGCTGGAAAAGCTGAAGTCGAATATTCAGGAAGTGCGTGCGCGCGGCGGTGAGCTTTATGTATTCGCTGATTCGGATACGAAAATCGTCAACGATGAAGGGCTGCATGTGATCCGGATGCCGGAGCACTATGGTCTGCTGTCGCCGATTCTGCATGTCGTGCCGCTGCAGTTGCTGGCGTATCACACGGCGTGTGCACGAGGCACGGATGTGGATAAGCCGCGGAACCTGGCGAAGTCGGTGACGGTGGAGTGAGGGGAGCGGCTCGCGACACCATGCTGAGTTGCATTAATTTCGGTTACGGGGTTCTTCCCGGCCGCTCAGCCCCGCCTGACATGGCGTAGCCGGAATGATTGTCAAAGGGGCGCTGGAGCTTTTTCCAGCGCCCTTTTTTGCGACTGTCACTCAGACGCTCTATTTCCGCGCAGGCACAGCACGACATATTGGGTCGCCCGGAATCGGGTTCCGAATCGGATGAGGTAGCCCCGCAATCGCTGCCAGCACGCCTCCACGCTGAGTTTGCTGACACAGGGGTCTTCTTCGCAACGCCGTCCAACTTCACCCGAGTCGGGCTGGTTCAGCGCGTGTTCTTACCGCGGACGCCGCCGCGTTTTTCACCGCGCCGACGGCCTATGCTTCGACGAATGACGAACGTGCCCATGGCAATCGCAATGAGGAAGACAAGCAGCAGTCCAGCGGTCAACCCAGTCCTGCCGCGAGATTCACTCGCACCGGAAGCCGAAGATATTGCCACTGGCGACGAGACTTGGCTCGCGACCGGCTGCGGGAGCGCAACTCCGGCCGCGCTGCCATGACGCACAAGAGATGCTTCGGATGTCGGCAATGCCGCCGCGGACGCGGGTAAGCCTTGGGATGCAGAAAGAGCGTCCGCATCGGAAGTAGGTCCGACAGGGGCTAATGCCGTCGCTGAGGCAATAGCAGGCGCCGGCACAACGGCGGCATTGGCTTCGACCGACCTGGCCATTGTTTTCCATTGCGCAAATACTGTGTCAATGCAGTGGACGTCGGAGCAGGCGTTTCGCGATTGCCTCCATCGGGTGAGCTGCCCGGGCGATAGCTTCCCGCTATTCAGCAAGGCCTGCTGCTCAGCGGCGATATCGTCGTACTCGTTGTTGAGTATCGCGTGGTCGCATATGACGCGCTCCGCGGGTTGACGCGTGGTAGCGCATTGAATATCGCTCGCCCATGCCCCGGTCGAGCTGAGTGTTGCCATAGAAAACAGAAATACCAGACATCTTCTCGGATGCATCAGTCCTCCTTGTGAACCGGTTGCCGCAGGGCCGGCGTCTGGCAAGACAATGCAAGTCGAACGGCCGAGGGGTCAGGGTTCTTGAGACAGCGCCACCCCGACCAAGTTGCCGTCCGGCATTTTAAGGATTAGGCGCGGCGTCGCATCGTCGGCGCAGCCGAGGCCTAAGCCATTGAAAAGACCACGGCCGCCATCTCGTCGATCTGGGTGAAGCTGCGGGCGAAACGATAGATCTGGTCGTTGATTTGCAGCTCGTTCACGCCCGAAACAGTCGACTCGAGCATACTGTTTGCCAGCGACGTTGCAATCGTAGCAATCTGCTTGAGGTCTTCGCGCAGACCTGCGGGGTCGCCCAGGTACACGATACAGACACCGTCGGTGGGCCGCATCATCACGATGCTCGTCGCGCTATCAAGTGCACGCTCCAGATACTCCGCGAGTGTTCGCAGCGATTCCGGAACGTATTTGGGCCTGGCTGCTAACTCGTTGTTGTCCGTCATTTGTAGCTCCGGTGACTTACGGCCAAGTAACCGAATTAATGTACCTCTGCACATTGAGAAAATGTCTTCGGTGCAGAAAAAAGTTTTCACCGTTCGGCAACGGGGAGCGATCAGCCGTCCATTTCGCTGAACGAATAGCCATCAGTCGATGGACCCCCGGTGGCTGTTTTCATTTCCCGCCTTCGAACCGTCGAACGTCACGGCGAGCGCCTTGCTTGCTGGCACGAAACATACATTCGAGACGGTGCTCTACAGATTGAGCCCGCTTCCAACGCGCCGTGTTTCATCATCGCGGCTACCATCCATTTCCTGGCCACCCACGGCAGCTATCTGATCCCGGGTTTTCGCATGAGTCTCCTGCTCCGTCTAATACTTCTGTTGTTGACCAGCGCTCGCCGCAGCCGCCTGCATGTGCTCGACACGTGCGTCACACCGTTTCGCGTCTGGATAAACGATCTCGACGTACTGCTCCACATGAATAATGGACGCTATTTCACGATCCTCGATCTTGCGCGCGTCGATCTGATGATGCGCAGCGGCCTGTGGCGGCAGCTGAGAGCACAAGGCTGGTATCCGGTCGTCACGTTGGAAACGCTGCGCTTTCATCGCTCGCTGGAGCTGGGTGACCGCTATGACGTGCACACTCGCGTTATCGGTTGGGATGAAAAGCACATCTTCATCGAACAGGGTTTCGTGCGTGACGATGTGCCAGTCGCGTTGGCCGTTGTTCGGGCGCGATTCCTGAAACGAAAGGGCGGTACCGTGACGACTGCCGAATTGCTGGCACTGGCGGGCATTGCTCAAGCGCCGCCGGCATTACCCGAATGGGTCGCAAGCTGGAGCGAGGCCGAGGGCGGAATGGCGTTTCAGCCATCCTCTTCGACGTAACCGGACGCGGTGCAATCGCGCGGCGCCAAGCCGCGCGAAGCAGTCGGCAATGTAGACACGCGAGCAATGCTTCATCATCGCGTGCAGCGGCGAAAACACGAAGCCTTGCAGCAGACCGGACTGCGTGCCGTTCGGAGAGCAGAACCTTCCTGCGCTGGCACGATCATCAGCGCCAGCGCAGGCAACAATCAATTCCTCGCCAACGCTACGGCCACTGCCGAAATAAACTCCGCCCGCACGCTATCGCCGACTCTCAACTGATCGAGCGGAATGTCCTGCGCGGCCCGCAATACCTGCTGGTGCCGTGGTCCACGCAGCGTCACGAGGCGGTTCTTGCGATCGATCTTCGTCACCGTCGCGACAACCTGCACCCGGTGCGCAGATGACGTCACCCCCGCCGATGCCGGAATCGCCACGGTCGTCTCGACACGCTCACGCACACCTTTTGTCGCGAGCTTGTCGATGCGAAGCAGGAGTGCCTGTTGATAAGCCACGTTCAGCTTGTCGCCGACCCGCAGCCGGGTAACGTCGACCACGGCGGGATTCACGTCCACGTCCGCAAGATTGCCGCGCGGGCCGCGCAGTGTCACGCTATTGGTGGCGGCATTGATAGCGGCAACGCGTACCTGCGCATGAACGATGTCGGCTTTCCCGAGCGCAGCTTGCGCGGCGTCGTAACCGACGTCGGCGTTCTGCGCGAAGCCGGGTTGATTGACCGCGGCTGCCAGCACGGTCATCAGCATGGCCGCGTTCCACATGGCAGCGGCCGATGAGCCCCTTCTGCGCAGACTAGCCATTCGTTGCTCCGAAATGATCACGCGAGGCGACCAGCCGACGGATCGCCGCACGCCCTCCTCACAACTCCGGGCGCGCCAAGTCGCTGGTCACGATGTGTTCGCCGTACACCTGCGCGGCTGCAATCGCCTCCAGCTTGGTCGTATACGGGCCAAGTTCCGGGGCGCCGTCGAACGGAAACAGCACGCGGCCATCGGTGGACCGTACCACTTTCAACACGCCAAAGAAACGCCGGTAGCCGGCCATCTTCGACATTGCCGATACTTCGAAATCGTCCTCCGACGTCCCGGGGACGCTGGGAATAAACGCAGTCTTGCTCATACCTGAAACATCTCTTGTTCGATGGGCCGGCATCCGTGCGAAACGGCAAGCCTACACCCGGTTGTCCCGCAACTATGTTCGCGGGCGGCGTTCATTGTCTCAAATCCGGGGGAATTCAACCGGCAGTCGGGGGAGGCGACGACCTGGTGAAGCTGTGAGCGGAGCGGCTGCATCGTAAAGCTTCGCTGCTCGCGAAACTGGAGCATTTTCGGCCCGACTATCTTCGCCGATTCGGCGAAGGCGTTCACTCAGGGCCATGCATGAGATCGAACGCTTCGAACTGGCGGACCAGCGCTTTCACTTTGACATTAGCGAATTCGATGACTGCCTTGAAGCATAAATGCAACTAACGGAGCAACGTTGAGAATCAAAAAACCAGTTCCGCAATCCGGCTCGCGGGCATTCCGACGCGCGCTGATCGAGGATGACGACCTGAACGCAAACCGAGTCCGGTGCACAGCGCCGAGTCCGATCACCCTTGATTTAAAAAGAGAAATTCCACCCGCCGGACGCCTCGTTTTGGGGCGGCGCTATAATGCGCGAATCCTCATTCTTCCAGTCCCGTCATGAGCCGGTTACTTTGCCTGATCGTGCTTTCGCTCGGCCTGATGCAAACCGCAACGGCCGACGAGAACACCGACCGCATGTCCGCGTATCTGACGCACAAGTTCGGTCTGGCAAAGGATAAAGCTCAAAAGATTTCCGACGCAGTGCAATCCGCCGCATCGAAATATTCTCTCCCCCCGGCGCTTCTGCTGGCCATCATCTCGATCGAATCCCGCTTCAAGGAAAAGGCCAAAGGCGCCAACGGTGCGACCGGCCTGATGCAGGTGGTGCCACAGGCTCATCGTGGGCTGCTGAGGAACGTCAAGGATCTCACGGAGCCGACCGCGAATATCGAAGTGGGCTCGGCCATCCTGTACGGCTACATGCGCTCGGCCAACGGCGACCTGAACGCCGCGCTCAAGAACTACGGCGGTTCAAAGGCCTACGCGCAAAAAGTCAGCTTGCGCGCCGAAGATTTCGCCGAGATCGCCGCGCCGCAAGACCTTAGCCAGCATCCCGAAGCGGCCGCAGACACTTGCAAGGATGATCGTTGCGCGGCGCCCGGTTACTGGGCGAATGCGTTTACCGTGCCTGCGATCACTGCCACGGCCCAGGCAAGTGGTGCGGCGGCGGGCGGTTTGTTTGCCCCATCGCACTGAGCTGGTTTTCTATTTCGTTTTCTTTCCGCCTACGGCGCTGCAACTCGTTGCGGTAAGCGTTCGTCATGCCGTGCAAGGCGGCGCGCGGCTAACGCTGCATGCTTTTTACGCACACCTGGCGACCCGCTCTACAATGCATTTCCATTCGCGCTCGCGCAGCGTCCTTTGCAATCGACCATGTTGACCTCGCTTTCCAAAACCACGACCGCGGCCCTGTTCGGCCTGTTGACCCTTGCCGCGTGCAGCAGCGCACCGCAACCGAAATTCCAGCAGGAATTGTTCGAGACCGGCGCGAGTCCTTATGCACGCAATTTCAATTCGAGCACCACGGATAGCTGCGAAGCCGCGCGCCGCGCCCTGTTGAGCCAGGGCTACCTGACGACGATGATCCGCAACGATACCGTCGACGGAACCAAGAACTTTCAGCCGACGGGTGATACGCACGTCGTCGTCGAGTTTCATGTGGTCTGCACGCCGGGAGAGGAGGCGAGCGACACCAGCATCGTTTACGTCAACGCCGTGCAGAACGGCTTTGCGCTGAAGAAAAGCGATACCTCGGCAAGCGTCGGGCTCAGCGTGCTGGGTTCGCTTTCGCTGCCGATCCGTTCGAACAGCGACGCGATGGTCAAGATCTCGAGCGAAACCATTCCGTCGGGCAAGTTCTACGACCGTTTCTTCGGTCTCGTCGATCACTATCTGCAAACCGTCGTGCGTACGCAGCCGGTTGCCAATAGCCACATCGAAACGCGTCTTTTGCCGATGCCGGTCGAAGTGACGACGCCCACGCTCGTTCCCGAATTGCCTGCGCCAGTTGGCCAGGCAGCCGCCGTTCAACCGGCAAGCGGAGCGGTTGCGTTGCCGTGAGGTGCAGTCCGGCTTAACGAAGGGTTGGGTAGAGCCGATCAGCCTTCGATCTCATCGCGCAGCGGTACTTATCCTATGTTTTTTACTTCAGACGTATACGTATGTAGTAGTAGTTAACAAGGGCTAACCCCTTCTGTGGATAACGCCCAAATGTCCCATCGCATCAACGTGATGCGAAATCCATAACCCTGCGGAACAAGCCTGTAGAAAAACTACAAAGCCGGGATAACTCTGACACAGGCTTCTGACGGGTCCGCTTTATCAAGAATCCGCGCACAGGCTGTTCTACGCGCTATCCCGAAGTTATTCAGAGGTCTTTGTGGATAACTCACCTCTCAGCCATTTCTTCCGCAGGCCGCCGGTCGGGCTTTTCCGGCGCATGAAGCGCTCGCCAGCGTACAGACGCTCATCCCTCGAACGCGCACATTGAAGTCGGACGGTACAAAGATTGCGTCTCTCTTTTTGCAAGCGCAACTGTTGCTAATTAGCGAAAAACATTTCGGCAACGCCCATCCAGGCATAGAGTTAAAGTGTTTTATGAAGTTATTGGTGCAGTGCGGGGGGTGTATGAAACGCAGATCAGCACGACAGCTCGTCCGTCTTCTCTCGGATATCCGACATGCCACCCATTGCAGCACGTTGCGGGCGGCAGCCACCAACCGGGCCATTGCCCTCGCATCCGCCGAAGCCGACGCGGATGCCGCCGACAGCGGCGACAGCGCCGAGTCCTCGCGCGATGCGCGTCAGGACAAACCGGTCAGGAGCGGATCATGAGAGCCGCGAGCGAACAGTCGCTGCGTTTTCTGGTGGAGAAGTGGCTCGCGCCAGCGCAGTCCGCGCCGGTCCACGTCACCGAGTTCAGTCGCACCCGCGTGGGCGGCCGGCGTTACGTACGCGTGGAGACGTCTGCCAAAGGCGGCTTACGAAGTCTGTTCTTCTTTCGTCACGACGACGGTTGCTGGTGCGTGTTTCCGCCGACGGGCGATACGTCGAACGTTTTTGCTCATCCGCGCGCGGCGTAGCTGATGCACCCGCGCTGAACGGCGCCGTGCGCATCTGCTAGGTGTTTTCGGCGTATCGGGCGAGGCGCACCGAGTACGCTAGTCGTCAGGACGCGTGACGCACGCGGTCGAGCCCGCGGCGCCAGCCCGGCATCACCTGACAGACGATCAAACCCGCCAGCATCAGCGCGCAGCCGAACATCGCGCGCGTCGACAGCGTTTCGCCGAGCACGAGCCAACCGGCGAGCGCGGCGAACACGCCTTCCATGCTGAAGATCACCGCCGCGTGCGAAGGTGCCGCGTACTTTTGCGCGACCACCTGAATCGTATAGGCGACGCCCACGGACAGTGCTCCACCGTAGGCGATCGTCGGCGCGGCGCGCGCGATCACGGCAAGACTGACTGGCTCGATAGCGAGGCCGACCGCGAGGCACGTCACGCCGCACGTCACGAATTGCACGAGCGCGAGCATGAGCGTGTCGTGGCGCAGCGCGAAGCGCCCGACGAGCATCATCTGGACGGAAATCACGAGGGCGCCCGCCAGTTGATACCAGTCGCCGTAAAGCATCGAAAAGTGCTCGTCGACGCTCAGAAAATACATGCCGACGGCCGCCAGCGACGCGCCGAGCCAGGTGGCGATGCCGGTTCGATGCCGAAACAGCACACCGAGCAACGGCACGATGACCACGTACAGCGAGCTGATGAAGCCGGCGTTGGCGACCTTGGTGTATTGCAGGCCGATCTGCTGCAAGGAGATCGACGCGGCCAGCACCACGCCGAGCAGTGCGCCGGCGCCGAGCAGCTCGCGTGCGCCGCCGGGTTCGCGCTTCGACAGTTCAGCGAGCGCCGAGCGCCGCACGCACACGATCAGCGTCAGCACGACGAGCGCGCCGAGCAGGAAGCGCAAGCCGGTGAACAAAAATGGTCCGATCGCATCGAGACTCAGGCGTTGCGCGACGAACGCGGAGCCCCAGATCATTGCGGCGATCAGCATCAGCAGATTGGCGCGCAGGTGTTGGCGGGTGTCGGGATTCACAGGCGGTTATTCGAGTGGGATGGTTCTTGCGGGGCGTTCGCGGCGCCTCGGGCAGAGGGGGCGGCGCTGTGCGCTCTATGCAATGCTGGCGGGCTTCAGCGCACGCGCGCACTGCCTGTCCAGGATCGCCCACATGATACGCGGGCAGCCGGCAAGTATCGGAAAACGCGTAGGTGGCCGCGGCGTCGGTCGGTTTCCGTTGAGTCCAGCCTTCCCGCGCTAAGTCTCCAACTCGCGCGATAATCGCGCAACGGCCATCCGACCCAATGACGCCTCACGCCAACCCGCCGACTTTCAAACAACCGCGATGGACGACAAAGACTGGATCGCCGGCGCCGCGAAGGCGTTGGCGATCATCGAAGCATTCGACGAAGAGCATGCGCGCATGACGCCGACAATGGTCGCCGCTCGCGCGAGCCTGTCGCGCACCGCGGCGCGCCGTTATCTGTTGACGCTGCGCGAACTCGGTTACGTGGATACCGACGGCAAGCTGTTCTGGCTCGCGCCTCGCGTGCTGCGGCTCGGGCAGTCGTATCTGGATTCGGCGCGCCTGCCGCGCACCGTCCAGCCGTTTCTTCAGCGCATCACCGCGACCGTGCAGGAAACCGCGCTGGTCGCGATTCTCGACGAACACGACGTGGTGTATGTCGCGCGCAACGGCGTGAACCGCGCGATGGCGGTCGGCTTCGTGCTCGGTTCGCGCGCGCCGGCGCCGTTGTCGTCGGCGGGACTGGTGTTGCTGGCGTTCCAGGCGCCCGAAAGCATCGATCAGTGGCTCGCGTCCTATCCGATCAAGGTGTTCACGCCCTACACCTACTCGACGATCGAACGGCTGCGCGAAGTGCTCGGCGAAATCCGCCGCAACGGTTACGTGGTTACCGACCAGCAACTCGAACTCGGCGTGCGCGGCGTCGCGGTGCCGTTGCGCGACCGGCATGGCTCGGTGGTGGCGGCGATCAGCGTCAGCATGCCGATCGGCCAGGAACAGCCGAGTGCCGCGCTGCAGCGGGTGTTGCCGACCCTGCAGGAAACCGCCAGCCTGCTGCGTAATCTCGTCTGAAGACAGCTAGGTAGTGTCCCTGGTATGGAATGCTTAACGATTGAAAGCACGTCGAAAGCAACCTGTCTCCCGGAAAATACATATCAAGTTTTGCGCATGACAAACTGCCTACGCCAGGTAATACTCTCCGCGGGGAGCGGGGAGGCGCTCAAGCCTTGCCTGCTTTACCGCGCAGCTTATTTCATTCACATTGACTCAGTCGCAAAGGTTTGGGGAACAACACATGAAAAAAGTTATCGTCTCGCTCGCAGCCGCATCGATCGCGCTGGTCTCCGTTCAAGCTTTCGCACAGGCATCGGACGCAGCAGCGCCGGCCGCAGCAACCAGCGCGCCGAAGAAGCACCACTCCAAGCAACTGAAGACGCACGGCAAGCGCGCTCCGGTCTCGGCAGCAGCTTCGGCCGCTGGCACGAACGACAAGGGCACGCCGAACTAAGCTAACGCCCGATTCGTCGGGCGAGCCGCCGCGATGCGCCGCTAGACGGCCAACGTTGCGCGGGCACGGAAAAAGGCGTTGCCATGCAAAAAGGCCAGAGCACAAGCTCTGGCCTTTTTGCATGGACGGCGGGGTTATGCGGCGATTAGTCCGCGAGGCCACGCTTGATCACTTCGTTCAGCAAGCCGGTCATACCCTCGGGATGCGTGGCTGCACGCGTTTTCAACTCGGTGACCAGTTCGCCGTTCAGCTTGCATGCGAACGCGACGAGGCCTTGCGCCTGATCGAGCTTGCGTTGCTCGCGGCGATCGAGCTTCGGCTCGGCCGTTGCGGCTTTACCGAAACGCTCGGCGGTCGACTGTTTCATTGCGTTGTTCAGTTTGAGCGCCTTGTTCTTTTCAAGGTCGGTTTTTTTCATCGCCATACGGAAGGCCTCTGCCAGATAAGTAATCCCGCATTGTACGCACCGCGCCGCGCGTCGCGGGAAAGGCGGCGCTCAGGGCGGGCAGCAGGCTCGCCGCAACCGATCGGCCGACGCGCGTGAGCCGCGAAAAGCAGGCGAGCATCAGAAGCCTCACCGCGAATCCCGAGCGATACTCAACCCGGCCGCTCCGGCGCAACCGCCACGCTGTCTATCAGCGCGCGCATCCTCTGCCAGTGCGTACCTTCCCAGAATACGCGCTGGCACACGTCGCATGTGACGAACTGGTCATGCCGCTCCAGCACGCCGTCGGGTGCGCGGGCGCCGACTTCCTCCTTGGCGATTCGCCGCAGCGGCGCATTGCACATCAGGCATAGACGGAACGGTTGCGCGCTGCCGGCCAGATCGAGCCGTTCGAAGACTTCGCGCAATTGCTCGCGCGGCTTGAGCGTGCGGACATAGCAGCCATGCGTGATGCTGCGGCGTTTGAGCAACTCACGGTCGCGTGTCAGCACGATGCGCTGTTGCGCGACGCAAAGCGCTTCGATATCGGCGTCGGGATAGTGGTTGTCGTATAGCGTGTCGAAGCCGGCTAACCGCAGCAGCGGCGCGAGGCCGCCGAGATGCGCATCGGCGATGAAACGCAGCACGCGCAGCGGCCGTTCGCGCACGCGCAGGAGCGGCTGGATGTCGAGCGCCTCGAACTTCGGATAAACGGCGACGCGGTCGCCGTCCACCAACGGATGATTGAAACCGACCGATTCGCCGTTCACCAGAATCAGTTCGACCTCGGTGTGGGGCACGCCGAGCGCTTCGATCATGTGCTTCGCGGTCGCGTTGGACGCGCAGGCGTAACTGAACGCGCGCCGGCGCAGCGGCCGGGCGAGAAAGTCGTTCAGCTCCTCATAGAAGCGGAATGTCGCGGTGACCATCGCAGCAGTATCGCACTGTGTTTTGTTGCGCGCTGCCCTGCACATGTCGCATGGGTGTGCTTTACTTCGAGTTCTTTAGAAGACGGAGCGACAGATGGACATCGGTTTTATCGGGCTCGGCGAGATGGGCGCCGTGATGGTTGCAAACATTTTGAAAGCCGGGCATCAGGTGCGCGTGTGGAACCGCTCGCCGGAACGGGCGCAGCCGCTTGCCGATCTCGGCGCGCGGGTTGTTGCGACGCCGGCTGAAGCGTTTGCAGGCGACGCGGTGTTCTCGATGCTGGCCGACGATAGTGCGTTGCGCGAGGTCATTACCGCCTCGCTGCTGGAGCACGCTCCGCGTGGCCTGATCCACGTGAACATGGCGACGATCTCGGTGGCGCTGGCCGAGGAACTGGCGACCGCACATGCGTCGCGTGGACTCCATTACGTGGCGGCGCCGGTGTTGGGGCGGCCCGATGTCGCGGCTGCGGGCAAACTGACGATCGTGGCCGGCGGTCCGGCCGAGGCGATCGACCGGGTTCAGCCGGTGTTCGACGTGATCGGCCAGAAAACCTGGCGCATCGGATCGCTGCCGCAACAGGCGAACGTGATGAAGCTCGCCGCGAATTTCATGCTCGGCGCGGCGATCGAGACGCTCGGTGAAGCGGCGGCGATGGTGACGGGGCATGGCCTCGCCATGCAGGATTTTCTCGATGTCATTACAAGCGGGCTCTTCACGGGTCCGGTGTATTCGGGCTACGGCAAGATGATCGCGGAGCAGCGCTTCGAGCCGGCGCTGTTCAAGGCGCGTCTCGGACTGAAGGATCTGCGCCTGGCGCTCGCCGCAGCCGATTCGGTGACGACGCCGATGCCGATCGCCAGCGTGGTGCGCGACAGTCTGATCGAAGCCGTCGCGCACGGCGACGGCGAGAAGGACTTCGCCGTACTGGGCCAGGTGGCGGCGCGGCGAGCCGGGCGTTAAAGAGCGGGGCGGCGGCGAGCGGGAAGCCCCTCGCTGCCTCTGCGGACGCAAACGCGGACGCAGATGCCGCACGGCCACGGTCACATATGCAAACCGCACCCGCACCCGCACCCGGGCGGGCATAATACCCGCCCGATCCCAATCCGCATCGATTCTCATGACTCTGCATACCTGGTGGCTGTTTGTCGCCACCGTCTTCGTCGTTTCCGCGATTCCCGGTCCCAACATGCTGCTCGTGATGACGCACGGCGCCCAGCACGGCTTGCGCCGTTCCAGCGCGACCATGGCGGGCTGTCTGTCGGCGCTGGTGCTGATGCTCGCGGTGTCGGCGGCGGGGCTCGGCGTCGTTCTCGCGGCGTGGCCGGCCACGTTCAACGCGCTGCGCATGATCGGCGCGGCCTACCTCGTCTATCTGGGCATCAAGGCATGGCGCGCACCGGCTGACGAAGCCGCCGCCGATACCGTTGACGAACTCGCCGCCAGGCCCGCACGTTCGCGTTTCGCGCTGTTTCGCAACGGTTTTCTGGTGGCGAGCAGTAACCCGAAGGCCATCCTGTTCGCGGCCGCGCTGCTGCCGCAATTCATCGATGCCACGCAACCCAAGCTGCCGCAATTTGGCGTGCTCGTCGCGACCTTCGCGGCGATCGAGGTCAGCTGGTATCTGGTGTACGCGGGTTTCGGCAGCCGTATCGGCGCGAGACTGAAGAGCCGCAGCGTCGCGCGAATGTTCAATCGACTGACGGGCGGGGTGTTCATCGGCTTTGGAGCAATGATGGCACTGGTGCGCCATTAGGCAGGCGGCCCGGTCCACGCACTCGGGGAAAAAAGCCTCTCACAAGAGTGTTGTATTTTAGCAACATAGAGGGTCAACCCTAATTTGCATGTTGCGATGCACCAAACTATTTGCTATAGTTTGTCTTGTCTCCTCCATGTCTCCTCTGATATGGATTCAGCCCGCCCACATAGGCGGGCTTTTTTTTGCCCAAAATTTGCCGGCGTCGCCTGTATCGAACGTCGCGCGGAAAAACAAAGCCGGCTGATCCGTTGCGTAGGATCCCCGGCTTTGTCATATGGGGCATAGAACTCAGAACCGGTACGAGATGGCCAGGAAGGAAATGATCGGATCGGCCTTCAGGTCCGCCTTCGACACCCCCAACTCCGTACCATCTGCCGCCTTGATGATGACCGACGACGTGGTCTTCAGCGGAATGTAGGTGACCGAGGCCACGAGACCCCAGTGATCGGTGATGTTGTACGCGAGACCCGCATTGAACACCGGCGCCCATGACGACGACGCCTTTGCAGACACCTGCGTCTGCCCCGGCTTGCCGGCGCCCGCGGCCAGCACAGCGCCGAGGTTGTTCTGAGTCGACTTGACGAAGTTGTCGCTGAGCTGGACATCGGAGAACCAGTTGTACGACACGCCGATGCCGACGAACGGCCGGAACTTCGCCGTCGGCGAGTTGAAGTAGTACTGGAACATCAGCGCCGGGCTCCACTGGCGCACGCTCTTCACGATCGGATTGGCCTGCGGATCACCCAGATCCTGCTGACCGAGCGCGCCCGCCGGTCCCGGCGGTTTGATGACGCCGTGCCCGTAGATCTTGAAGACGGGCGGCACGCCCGCCACCGTCGTCACCGCGATGTGGTCGGTGAGGTAGTGGCTGAAAACGAGACCCACGGTATCGGCGTTATTGGTCGACAAGCCCGTGCCGGCCGACGTGAACGAACTCGGCAGGCGCAGCGGCGTGTTGATCGGCGTCGGCGCGACGTGGGTGGTGAGCGGCGTGCTCGAATCCTGCGGCATCACGTGGAACCAGCCGAGCACGGCGACGTTGTCGCCCGCATGCTGGGCGTACGCACTGGCCGACAGCAGCGTGGCCAGCAACGCGAGACAGATCTTCTTCATGTTTTTCTCCTCAGACGCTCGTGCGGCGCCTCGCATGCGACGAGCGGCCACGGGCTGTCGGCCCGGACAGGGCGCTGGATGGTCGTGGGGCGATGGCTGCCGCGCCGCGTGTGCGCGCGGCAGCCGGAATGCGAACGCCGCGCGGCGCACGGGCGGCGCATGCTGAGCCCGCTACTGGACGAAGGCGCCGATCGTGAAGTACGGCGAGGCCGCGTTGGTCAGATCGAGGTAGCCGAACACACCGCCCGTGAAGATCATCTTTCCGGTCGGCGCGGTGCCGGTCGAAGCGCCCACATGCGTGGTCGTCACGACGCCCGGCACGGTTTGCGTGAAGTCCAGATTCAGCGCGGTCGCGAGCGAGGCCTGCGAGGCGTTGAACGGATCCAGCAGCGTGGCCTCGGTGCCTTCGAGCGCAGTGGTGCGGTAATCGAACTGGCTATCCACGCCGATGTACTCACCGTTCTGCGAGTTCACCGCGATCGTGTTTTGCGGCGACAGGATCGAGATGCCCGATTCGTCGTCCGCATAGGGGCCGAGCGCGTCGTTTTGCGGCACGGTGATCGACGAGTTCGCGGCGCCGGCGCGCACGAGGATCGGCACCAGCTGGTTGCGCAGTTTGCCGACGATCATGTAACCGCGGGCTTTCGGCGTGGTCGCGAGCGTCGGTTTCGCCTGGCCGAGGAAGTTGTTGGTCTGGAACGCGCCGCTGCCGTCGGCCGCCGGAGCGAAATTTCCGCCCGGTTGCTGGCAGGTGCCGGCGTTGATGCCGGAGTTGTCGCACTCGCTCCAGGTGCCGTCCGCGTTGATCGTGATCTTCGAATCGACCGCGACCGGCGCGAAGTTTTGCGACGGCACCTGGTGGTAGCCAAGCTGGTTGTAGGTGCCGGCGACGTTCGCGAGATTCGTTTCAATCGACGAGAAGCCGATGAACGGGTAATACGGGAAGGTGGTATCGGGCACCGCGCCCACCCCGAGAATCCCGCCGAACGAAATCTCCGCGCCGGGAATCGTGCCGCCCGCCACCCCTTCGCCGATGAAAATCCGCGCCGGCCGGTTCGGGTCGAGACTCGCGCCGTTCAGGCGGAACGCGCACTGGTTGAGCTTGTTGGTCGGCAGCAGGGTTTCCTGCGTCAGCGTGCCGCTCGCGGTTTGGCCGGCGCGAGTCGGGACGACGGTGCCGGGGGTGGCGGGGATCGGCGACTCGATGTAATTGACCTGCCACGTCATCCTGGTCGTATCGAGTTGCAACTTGACCAGTTCGCCGTCACCGCCGCCGCCCGTGAACACGGTGCCGTAATCGAGCGACGCAGGACACAGACGGACTTCCGTCACCGGCCCATCACCGCCGCCTCCACCACCACCGCACGCCCCCAGCAACGGTGCAGCAAAAGCGAGCACCGAAAGGATTCTCCAATTCATACCGCCTCCAGAATTTTCTCGTTGTAGGTGGCCGGCTCCCAGTCCAGCCACGTCTTGCTTTGTGTTTTGCCCGCGCCGCGCACGGCCGGCTCATTGCGCGTCACTTGCTGATCTGCGCGCCGATGCCGAAGTAGGGCGTGCTCGGCGTATCCGCGTTGGCCGAGGTCGGCGCGATGCCGCCGTTCTCCGTGCCCTGGATGGCGATGGCATAGAGGCCGCCCGACGCAATCGCGAAGCCGGCGCCACTGCCCTGCACGCCGACCAGGCCGGGGCTCTGCAGACCGTAGGTCAAACCGAAGTGGTCTTCGGGCGCGGAAGTCGACGGGTTGATGAACGTGCCGACGGCGCCCTGGATCAAGGTAGCGGTGTTCCTGAAATTCGAGTCGGCGCCCGCGTAGCCGCCGTCGAAACCGCCGGAGGCAAGCGGCGTGGCCGCAGCGAGCATGGCGATGCCGGATTCGTCGTCGACCTTCGCGTCGAGGTGGAATGGAGCGGTGCCGAGATTGATGGAGCCGGTGCGCACGACCAGCGGCACGGTCGCGCCGTTGATCTGGCCGAGAATCATGTGCGCGGTCGCCGACTTGCCGCTCGCGCCGATGAGCGGCAACTGGAATTGCGGCACGATCTGCGGCGCGAGCTGGCTGTCGAAATAGCCATTGCTGTTCAGCGTCAGCGGATTGCCGGTCGTCAGACAACCGCCGGCGTTCGGCGAGTAGTTCGGGTTGGCGGTATTGCTGCTCGTGCAGGTGCCGCTCGCGTCGAAGGTTTCGACCGTGTTGGTCGCGACCGTCGCATAGTTGCCCGACGGCGCGAGGTGATACAGCAAGCCGTTGTACGTGCCGGCCAGTTTGGTGAGGTCGGTCGTCGTGCTGGCAAAGCCGAGGAACGGATAGAAGTCGAAGTGGCGGCTCGGCACCTTGCCGATGCCCGAGCCGACGAGCGGAATAGTCAGCCCGTCGAACTGGACCGTTGCGCCCGGGATGCCGCCGCCTGCGACGCCGAGGCCGACGAGGATCATCGGCGGATTGGGGTTGTTGACGAAGTCCGGCGTGGTGTAGGGCTGGCCGTCGCCGGGTGCGGTGCCGGTGCCCGCGCCGAGAATGAACGCACAGCGCGTTTGTTCGGCGGTCGGCAGCGCGCCGGCCGGGGGGTGGATCACCGCGCCGGTGATTTGCGTGCCGGCGCGGGTCGGAGTGACCTGACCCGTGCGCAACGGAATCGGCGATTCGAGCCACTTCAGCGTGTACGTCATCGCCGTCGCGTCGATGTTCACCTGGACGACTTCACCGCTTCCCGCTCCACCGAGATAGGTGGTTTTGACGATATCGGCGGTAGCGGGGCACAACGCGGCCGCGCTGGTGCCTGTGGGGGGCGGCCCCTGCACGCCGCAACTCGCGCCGGAGCATTGCGGCGTGTCGATCGTGCCTGGACTGTCGGCCTTGCCGCCGCCGCAAGCGACGAGTAATGGCGCTGTGGCAAGGGCCATTGCGAGGCCGAGATTAATGGCGTTCGACATACCGCTGTCTCCATTCATGTAATTGTGCGAAGTAATTTCGCTGCGCGGTTAATCGATGTCAATTGAATGAGCCGTCTAAAAAGACCGATTCAAACAGCGCGAATTTCGGCGCGTACGCACTGCGCGGACACTTGCGGCCCTTTTAAACAAAAAAGCAATTTTCGCGAATGGGACGACGCCGTTGCTTCCTCGCACGCCCTTTATGGGCAGGCGTTACGGCAAAAAGGCTCTATCATCTTCGAACGACCGTTCGAGAAAAAATCAGGTATTTCCCTAGGCGGAAAACTATGCGGGGTGAACGAATTGGAGGAATGAATTACCGGTAGTCGAAAGCGCTGCGATTTTTCTTTTTTAAGAAATGCGGACTCGTACCGATCGCGCTTGCGATGAGAATTAACGGGAGTGTTTTTAAAGCAAAAAAGCCGGTCTTTGCAGACCGGCTTTTCGATGGGGACGACGGCGAATTGCCGTCGATACCGCGTTTATTCAGCGTTTCAAGCCGCTTTCTTCGGCCGCGCCGATGGCGAGATTCATACACTGGATCGCCGCGCCCGATGCGCCCTTGCCCAGATTGTCCAGTCGCGCGACGGTCACGAAGCGTTCTTCGTTGCCGAACACGAACAGGTCGACACGGTTGGTGTCGTTGTTCGCCTGCACGTCGAAAAAGCCGCTGTCCAGGTTCGCGTCCGCATCGAACGGTGCGACGCGCACGAAGGCTTCGCCCGCGTAGTACTCGGCGAACAGCGCCTGCACGTCTTGCGGCGTGGCTTTTTTCGCCAACTGATTCGGCGAGAAGAACGTGGTGACGGCGAGACCCTTGTAGAAGTCGCCGACGATCGGCGTGAAGATCGGCGCCGAAGTCAGACCCGTGTGCGCCGCCATTTCCGGCAGATGCTTGTGCGTGAGGCCGAGCGCATAGGGACGCGGGCTCTTGAGCTTGTCGTTGCCGCCGGCTTCGTAGTCGGCAATCATCTTCTTGCCGCCGCCGCTGTAGCCGGTGATCGAATAAGCGTGTGCGGCGAAGTCGGCCGCGACCACACCGGCTTCGACGAGCGGACGCATTGCCAGCACGAAGGCCGACGCGTGGCAGCCAGGCACGGCGATGCGCTTGGCCGTACGCAGACGCTCGCGTTGCGTACGGGCCAGTTCGGGCAGGCCGTACGCCCAGTCGGCGGAGGTGCGAAACGCGGTGCTCGCGTCGATCAGCACGGTGCGATCGTTGGCGACCAGCGAAGCGGATTCGCGCGACGCGACATCGGGCAGGCACAGGAACGTGACGTCCGACGCATTGATGAGACGGCGGCGCTCTTCGAGGTCTTTGCGCTTCGCTTCTTCGATACGCAGGATCTCCACGTCGGCGCGTTGCGACAGGTACTCAAAAATCTTCAGGCCGGTCGTGCCTTCCTGTCCGTCGACAAAAACTTTCGTGCTCATCTCGATCTCACTCGCTTGCTGGAAACGGGGGCGCGACGCCGCGCCGGAACGCTATTTTAAGACCTCATGGCGGCGGACGTGCGACACGGGGCGAAAAAAACGACGATGCGCGCCGAACGTGACATCGGCGTGACCTGTTGTGCAGTAGATGCCAGCCGATGCCACCCGGTTCGCGACAGAGGACGCACGCTAGCCCCGCGCGGCGATCCACCGTGCCGTGACGCCGGCAACGCGGGCGCCGAACATCCGCGCCGTTTCCAGATCGCCGGCGGGCGGCGCCTCTTCCGGCGACGCGTCGGCCGGCGACTGCGTGAGCAGGCCAGTCGAGCCGCCCACGTAGTTCAGATCGTTGCGGGTCGCCGCCTTGGTGTTCGACGGCATCATACCGGTGCCCGCCCAGATCATGCCGTGTTGCATCGCGAGCGTGACGAAGTACTGGATCGTCGAGAACTTGTCGCCGTTCATGGTCGCCGAGTTGGTGAAGCCGGCCGCGATCTTGTCTTTCCACGTTTGGCCGAACCACGGCTTCGAACTCGCATCGGCGAATTTCTTGAAGTCCGCCGACGGACCGCCCATGTAGGTCGGCGCGCCGAAGATGATGGCGTCGGCCTCGGCCAGTTCGGCCCAGGTCGCGTCGTCGATTTCGCCAACCGGCAAAAGCCGGGCCTGCGCGCCCGCTTCGATGGTGCCCGCGAGCACGGCTTCCGCGACCTTCTTCGTGTGGCCGTAGCCGCTGTGATAAACGATGACGATCTTCGACATGAGGTTCTCCGGCAGTAGTGAAACAGGATGGGATCAGGCGCGGCCATGGTGCGCCGGGAGCCGCGCGCACCGCCTCGCCGCACATTAACGTGCGCGGATGACAGAAATTCCACGCGCGCGGCATGTCGATGCAAACCGTACGCCAGTCTGCATGAGCTCGCCGCGTCGCTGCGTTTCGATCCGACGAACCCGTCGGACGACGCTACCGCCCGTAAGTGACCACCATCCGCGCACTACCGAGCGAGGCCGTGCCGATTTCGTGATCGAACATCAGCGCCGGACGCCCTTGCGCGAGGCGCAGGTCGGCGGTGCTCAGTGCATAAACAGTCACGATGTAGCGATGCGGTTTGCCCGGCGGTGGACAGGGGCCGCCATAGCCGTCGGTATCGAAGTCGTTGCGCGCCTCGACCGCGCCGAGTTTAGTAAGGAACCCGGAGGAACTCGCATTCTCGGGCAAGTTGTCGACCTTCGCCGGAATGCCGGCGACTGCCCAATGCCACCAGCCGCGGCCCGGCGCATCCTGATCGAACATGGTGATCGCGAAGCTGCGCGTGCCTGGCGGCGCGTCGCGCCACGTCAATTGCGGTGAACGGTTGCCGCCCTTGCAGTCGGCCTGATTGAAAACCTGTGCGGCCTCCACCTTGCCGTTATGGAAACTGGCGCTCGTCAGCGTGAATGTGGCCTCGGCGAACGCGCGCGGACTATGCATCATGAATAGAGCCAGCCCCAGCGTCGCGCAGGTGAAGAACGGCGTACGGTACAGCGGTAAAGCAAGCGAAACAACCAGGCAACGCGAGCGCATGTGCCGGTTCTCCTGTCAGGGCGCGAGGCGCTTGTCCTCGCGATGGTTGTTGTCCTTAATCGTGCCCCAAGGTCGAATCAAGTCTAACATTAGCTCTGCGATACATCATTGTTGCCACGCTGCGGCATTTGCGAAGGGGAAATCGGCTATAGTCGGAGGAATCGCCCGCGCGACACCGGCGCCGCGTTCTCATTCCTGTGAGTACCAAGACAGAAAGACATGGTAGAAGTTGTGGAGAGTGGTTTACCAATCAAAAGGAGGGCGATGCTTGATCCACTCAAGGTCGTAGTCGCCGACGATCACCCGGTCATTCTGTTCGGTGCGGAGCACGCGCTGCTCAAGTTTCCGGGGATGGAAGTCGTCGGTCGTGCGCGGCAGTCAACTGAGCTGGTCAAGATGTTGCAAACCGCGCCCTGCGACGTGCTCGTTACGGATCTGGCGATGCCCGGCGGCCAGTATGGCGACGGGCTGCAGTTGATCGGCTATCTGCGCCGCAATTTCCCGCACCTTCCCATTGTCGTGCTCACCATGCTGGAAAATGCAGCACTGCTGAAACGGTTGAGGGAGCTTGGCGTGACGTCTGTCGTCCATAAATCGGACGATTTGAGCCACATTGGTCTCGCGGTGCAACATGTCAGCCGCAACCTCGAGTATATGAGCCCGTCGGTGAAGGCGGTGCTGGATGCGCTACGCATGAACTCCGGCGGCAAGAGCGATGACGTCATGCTGTCCAAACGCGAACTGGAAGTGGTGCGTCTATTCGTCTCGGGCATGACGATCAAGGAAATCTCCGAGCAGCTCAACCGCAGCATCAAGACGATCAGCACTCAGAAAAACGCGGCGATGCGCAAGCTCGGCATCGATCGCGATTCCGAATTGTTCCAGTATGCGCAGAGCAACGGCTTGCTGAATCTGTCGTCCCCCGCACCGGACGATACCGGCCACAAAGCTTAGCGCCGAGTAAACAAAAAGCCGCCTGTCGTGAGACAGGCGGCTTTTTTAATTCAGACGGCTAGAACGTCGGCGCTAACGCAGAGTTTGCAGCTTACTGCGGCGTCGCGTTCGCGCCGCCATGCGCTGCCGACCATTCAGCGGGCGCGTGCAGGAATTTTTCCACTTCGTCGAGCGTCTTGGTGTCGAAGTATTTGTTTTCCTTGGCGACGCGCAAGACGTCCCACCACGTGGCCAGCGCGTGCAGATCGACGTCGATGTCTTTCAGCACCGACACGCTTTCCTTGAAGATGTTGTAGTGGAACAGCACGAAGCAGTGATTCACCGTGGCGCCGGCGGTGCGCAGCGCGTTGATGAAGTTGATCTTGCTGCGGCTGTCGGTGGTCAGGTCTTCAACCAGCAGCACGCGCTGACCTTCGGTCAGCAGGCCCTCGATCTGCGCGTTGCGGCCGAAACCCTTCGGCTTCTTGCGCACGTATTGCATCGGCACCATGAGGCGGTCGGACAGCCATGCCGCGAACGGGATGCCTGCGGTTTCGCCACCGGCGACGGCGTCGATCTGCTCATAGCCGACGTCGCGCAGGATAGTGGCTTCGGCCATTTCCATCAGGCCACGGCGCACGCGCGGATACGAAATCAGCTTGCGGCAGTCGATATAAACCGGGCTCGCCCAGCCGGACGTGAAAATGTACGGTTTCTCCGCGTTGAAGTGCACTGCCTGAACTTCCAGCAGCATTTTTGCGGTCGTGTCGGAGATCGTCTGGCGATCGAAGCCTGTCATGGGCGGGATCCTTGGGTATGAGCGGGAGAAGCGGGCGCGCGGCCCGGTGGCGCAGCAAGCGAGGTATGCCGCGCCATGCTGGGCGGAATACGCTGCCGGTCAGTGGCGCCTGTCGTGGACAAAGGCCGGTTTTTGCTGCGCGCGTAGGCCGACATTTTACCTGAAATGGACCCTTCGGACGAGGCCGTCGTGCGCGGCTAGCGCGAATGGCGGTCATAGCGGCCGCGCCAGGCAGGCGTTGCGGGCCATGCCAGGGGCGGGCTGTCGATTCTGCGCAGGAGCACGGCCGCCGCATTTTGGTCTGGCTTGTGAGCAACCAGGGGCGCCTTTACACTCACGCGAATTTCTCGGGCGCCGCCTCGCGCGCCCCCTCTGACCTACGGAATGCTTTCAATGACTGCCGCCGCCCCCGCTACCGACACCCGTGCCCCCGCGAAAAATGGTTATGCGGGCCGCGCGCTGCTCGCGTCGGCGCTGGGTTATGCGATGGACGGCTTCGATCTGCTGATCCTCGGTTTCATGCTGCCGGTGATCGCCGCCGACCTGCATCTGACCTCCACCCAGGCCGGCTCGCTCGTCACATGGACGCTGATCGGCGCGGTCGCGGGCGGTCTGATCTTCGGTGTGCTGAGCGACTATTTCGGTCGCGTGCGGATGCTGACCTGGACGATCCTGCTGTTCGCCGTCTTCACCGGCTTGTGCGCGCTGGCGCAGGGCTATACGGACCTGCTGGTGTACCGGACCATCGCCGGCATTGGGCTCGGCGGCGAATTCGGCATCGGCATGGCGCTGGTGGCCGAAGCGTGGCCGGCGTCGCAGCGGGCGCGTGCATCGTCGTATGTCGGGCTCGGCTGGCAGGCCGGCGTGCTGGCGGCCGCTTTGTTGACCCCATTGCTATTGCCGGTGATCGGCTGGCGCGGCATGTTCGCCCTCGGACTGCTGCCCGCCGTCGTCTCGTTCTTCGTGCGGCGCCGCGTCGAGGAGCCGGCGCTCTTCAACGAGCGCGTGGCGCGCGGCATGCGCAAGCTGCCGTTCAAACTGCTGGTCGCCGATGGTCGCACCACGCGCGCCAGCATCGGTGTGGCGATCCTATGTTCGGTGCAGAACTTCGGCTATTACGGTCTCATGATCTGGCTTCCGAGCTATCTGTCGCAGACCTTCGGCTATTCGCTGACCAAGTCCGGCATCTGGACCGCGGCGACGATACTCGGCATGGCGAGCGGCATCTGGCTGTTCGGCATCGCGGCCGATCGCTTCGGCCGCAAGCCGACTTTTCTGTTCTACCAGGCGGGTGCCGTGGTGATGGTGTTCGTCTACGCGCACCTGAGCACGCCCATGGCTCTGTTGTTCGGCGGCGCGGCGATGGGCGTGTTCGTCAATGGAATGATCGGCGGTTACGGCGCGCTGATTTCCGAGCTCTATCCGACCGATGCGCGCGCCACCGCCCAGAACGTGCTGTTCAACGTCGGCCGGGCGGTCGGCGGGTTTGGGCCGGTGGTGGTGGGCGCATTGGCCGCACGTTATTCGTTCGGCGCGGCGCTTGCCTTGCTCGCGTCGATCTATCTGCTCGACATCTTCGCGACACTTTTTCTGATTCCCGAACGACGCGGCACCGAGCTCGAATGAGCGTGACGGGCCGCCATGGCCTGCGTATCACGTGCGGACGACAAACCGCGCAATGCGTGCGGCGCCGCAGCATCGCCAGCCCTTGTTTCGCCGATGGCGAGTCGTGTTAACCACTCAGTGCATCGACGCATGCGGGGTGTACACTAACCGGCCCGCGAAGCACTCCGTATCGTCCTCGCATTGCCCTGTTCGTCGTCGCGGTTCAACGTCACGCCTACCCGGCGCATGCGCAAAACCGCCTCGGTCGGTGCTTCATTCGACAGATGCAGGCGACGCCGGCTGTGCGGTGTGCCGGGCCCAATTTCTTACGTCTCGCAGGCCAAAAAATGGACGAACAACTTAAGCAAAGCGCTCTCGCATACCACCAGAATCCGAAACCCGGCAAGATTTCGGTTACGCCCACCAAGCCGCTATCGAATCAGCTCGATCTGTCGCTCGCGTATTCGCCGGGTGTCGCCGCAGCCTGCATGGCGATCTACGACGAACCGCTCGACGCGCAGAAGTACACGTCGCGCGGCAACCTGGTCGGCGTGATCACGAATGGCACAGCCGTGCTCGGCCTCGGCAACATCGGCCCGCTCGCCGCGAAGCCGGTGATGGAAGGCAAGGGTTGCCTGTTCAAGAAGTTCGCCGGCATCGATGTGTTCGACATCGAACTTTCCGAGACCGATCCGGACAAGCTGGTTGAAGCGATCGCGATGCTCGAGCCCACGCTCGGCGGCATCAACCTCGAAGACATCAAGGCGCCGGAGTGCTTCTACATCGAGAAGAAGCTGCGTGAGCGCATGAAGATCCCCGTCTTCCACGACGATCAGCACGGCACGGCGATCATCGCGTCGGCGGCGATCCTGAACGGCCTGAAAGTGGTCGGCAAGAAGCTCGACGAAGTGAAGCTGGTGTGTTCGGGCGCGGGCGCGGCGGCTATCGCCTGTCTGGATCTGCTGGTGAATCTCGGTCTGTCGAAGAAGAACATTCTCGTCACCGATTCCAAGGGCGTGATCTACGAAGGCCGCGGCAATCTCGATCCGTCGAAGGAGCGTTACGCGGCGAACACCGAAGCGCGCACGCTCGCTGACGCGATTCGCGGCGCCGACGTGTTTCTCGGCTGCTCGAGCGCTGGCGTACTGAAGCCGGAAATGGTCGCCGAAATGGGCACCCAGCCGCTGATTCTGGCGCTGGCGAATCCCGAGCCGGAAATCCGCCCGGAAGAAGCGAAGAAGGTCCGCCCGGACTGCATCATCGCGACGGGCCGTTCGGACTATCCGAACCAGGTCAACAACGTGCTGTGCTTCCCGTTCATCTTCCGTGGCGCGCTCGATGTCGGCGCAACCACGATCACCGAAGAAATGAAGCTCGCGTGCGTGCGCGCGATTGCCGAGCTGGCCGAGGAAACCGATCAGGGCGATGAAGTCGCGAAGGCGTACGAAGGCCACTCGCTGGAATTCGGCCCGGAATACCTGATTCCGAAGCCGTTCGATCCGCGCCTGATCATCAAGATCGCGCCGGCTGTTGCGCAGGCGGCGATGGATTCGGGCGTCGCGACCCGTCCGATCAAGGACATGGACGCGTACCGCGAAGAACTCGGCACGACTGTCTATCGCACCGGCATGGTGATGCGCCCGGTGTTCGCGGCGGCGAAGTCGGAGCCGGCGCGCATCGTGTTCGCCGAAGGTGAAGACGAGCGCGTGCTGCGCGCCGCGCAATTCGTGCTGCTCGAAAAGATCGCCAAGCCGATTCTGGTGGGCCGTCCGTCGGTGATCGAGATGCGTCTGAAGAAGATGGGCTCGAAGCTCAAGTGCGGTGAAGACGTCGAGATCGTCGATCCGGAAGACGATCCGCGCTATCAGAAATGCTGGCAGGCGTACCACGAACTCGGCGCGCGCGAAGGCGTCACGCCGGACGTCGCGAAGGCCGCGATGCGCAAGTTCAACACGCTGATCGGGGCGATCCTCGTGCGCCTCGGCGAAGCCGACGGCATGATCTGCGGGATGATCGGCCAGTACCACACGCACCTGAAGTTCATCGAGCAGGTGCTGGGCAAGGCGGACAACGTGCAGAACTTCGCCGCGATGAACCTGCTGATGCTGCCGGGCCGCAATCTGTTCATCTGCGACACCTACGTGAACGAAACGCCGACCGCCGAACAACTCGCCGACATGACGATGCTGGCTTCGCGTGAAATCGAGAAGTTCGGTATCACGCCGAAGGTCGCGTTGCTGTCGAATTCGAACTTCGGCAGCGCGCCGTCTTCGTCGTCGCAACGCATGGCCGCGGCGCGCAAGCTGATTGCCGAACGCGCGCCGACGCTGGAAATCGACGGGGAGATGCACGGCGACGCCGCGTTGTCGGAAGTGGTCCGCAAGGCTGCGTTCCCGGGCACG
The DNA here is from genome assembly GCF_056279605.1 of Paraburkholderia sp. TE9906. NCBI lineage: Bacteria > Pseudomonadati > Pseudomonadota > Betaproteobacteria > Burkholderiales > Burkholderiaceae > Paraburkholderia > Paraburkholderia sp. TE9906. The sequence continues at coordinate 16,433 of NZ_JBWCCT010000008.1, read as the reverse complement.
ACGCTGACCGGCGAAGCGAACCTGCTGATCATGCCGAACGTCGAAGCGGCGAACATCGCCTACAACCTGCTGAAGATGGTCGGCGGCGAAGGCGTGACGGTCGGTCCGTTCCTGCTCGGCGCGGAAAAGCCGGTGCATGTGCTGACGCCCGCTGCGACGGTGCGCCGGATCATCAACATGACGGCGGTGGCTTCGGCAAACGCGCGCAAGCCGGTGAACGCGAAGTAATGCGGATGGCCTGAAGGTTGAAGCGGGGCGCGCGCCAAGGCCTGCGCTGCCGCCAACTGACGGGAAGAACGCCACGGAAGTGATTCCGTGGCGTTTTTTTATCGTGGGCAAAATCGCAGACAAAAAAAAGGCGGTGGTCCGTGAGGGCCTCCGCCTTTTCAATTTCCGACCCAGACCGATGAACCGGTCAAGCGATCAAACTTGCGCTGTCACGCTCACGCCGCATGTTGCGTCTTGCCCGCCTCCGGCGAGCGCCAGCGCGTCAGCAACTCGTTCCATTTGATTCGCACGCCCTTCAGGTTGTTTTCCTTCACGTGCCCATAACCGCGGATGCCGTCGGGCAGATTCGCCAGTTCTAGCGCCAGCTCACGGTTCTGCGCGCTCAGCCCGCCGATCAGTTCGCGCACCAGCGCTTGGTACTCGACGATCAGCGCGCGTTCGGTACGACGCTCCTCCGTCTTGCCAAACACGTCGAACGCGGTGCCGCGCAGGAACTTGAGTTTGGCGAGCACGTGCATCGCGCTGAAGACCCACGGGCCGTACTTCTTCTTCACCAGATGGCCCTGCGCGTCCTTCTTCGAAAACGTCGGCGGCGCGAGGTGGATGTGCAGCTTCCAGTCGCCTTCGAAATTCGCCTTCAGTTTTTCGATGAACGCCGGGTCGCTGTAGAGACGCGCGACCTCGTACTCATCCTTGTACGCCATCAGCTTGTGCAGATTCTTCGCGACCGCCTCGGTTAGCGGCAACTGACCGTCGACCGAGTCGAGCGCCGCTTCCGCTTCCCGCACCTCCGACACCAGCGCGCGATAACGCTCGGCATACGCGCGGTTTTGCCACGCAGCGAGGTAGTCGGCGCGTTTGTCGATCAGCGTGTCGAGCGCCTTCGGCGTATGCAGCGCGATGATCTTGCTGCTCGCCGTTTCCGCCGCCGCGCCGCGTCCCTGCGATTGCACGAGCTTGCGCACCGCGGCCAGATCGTGCGCGGCGCGCCGGCCCCATTCGAAGGCCGCACGGTTCTTCTCGACCTGCACGTTGTTCAACTCGATCGCGCGCATCAGCGACTGATACGTGAGCGGCACCCAGCCCCGCTGCCACGCATAGCCGAGCACGAACGGGTTCGTGTAGATCGCATCGCCGAGCAGGGCGAGCGCGAAATGATTTGCGTCGACCGTAGCGACGCCGTCGTCGCCGGCGCCGGCGCGCACGTCGGCTTCCGTGCTGGCGCCAGGGAAGCGCCAGTTCGGATTCTTGATCAGCTCGGCAGTCGGCGTATGCGCGCTGTTCAACACCACGCGCGTGCGGCCCGCCTGCATCCGCGACACGCATTCGTCGCTGGCGGTGACGATCGCATCGCAGCCGATCACGAGACTCGCTTCGCCCATCGCGATGCGGGTCGCGTGGATGTCGGCGGGGTTCGTCGCGATCTGCACGTGGCTCATCACGGCGCCGCCTTTTTGCGCGAGGCCGGTGACGTCGAGCACGGTGACGCCCTTGTTCTCCAGATGCGCGGCCATGCCGAGCAGTGCGCCGATCGTCACGACGCCCGTGCCGCCGACGCCCGTGACCAGCACGCCATAAGGACGGTCGATGGACGGCAGTTCCGGTTCCGGCACCGGCGGCATCGCGTCGCCGCCGACGCCCGAAGCCGCCTTCGGCTTGCGCAACTGACCGCCTTCAACGGAGACGAAGCTCGGGCAGAAGCCGTTCACGCACGAGAAGTCCTTGTTGCAGGTCGACTGGTTGATCTGGCGTTTGGTGCCGTACTCGGTATCGAGCGGTTCGACGGACAAACAATTCGACTTCACCGAGCAATCGCCGCAGCCTTCGCACACGGCCTCGTTGATCACGACGCGCCGCGCCGGGTCCGGATACGTGCCGCGTTTGCGGCGGCGGCGCTTCTCGGTGGCGCAGGTCTGGTCGTAGATCAGGATCGTGGTGCCGGGAATTTCGCGCAGCTGACGCTGCACTTCGTCGAGCTTGTCGCGATGGTGGATGTCGATGCCCGGTGCGAGGCCGACATTCGCCGAATACTTTTCCGGCTGATCGGTGACGATCACGATTTTCGTCGCGCCTTCGGCGGCGAGCTGATGCGTGATCTGCGGCACGGTGAGCACACCGTCCACAGGTTGGCCGCCGGTCATGGCAACCGCGTCGTTATAAAGCAGCTTGTAGGTGATGTTCGCCTTCGACGCGATCGCCGCGCGAATCGCCAGCAGGCCGGAGTGGAAGTAGGTGCCGTCGCCGAGATTGGCGAACACGTGCTTGTCGTTGCTGAACGGCGCCTGGCCGATCCACGCGACGCCTTCGCCGCCCATCTGGCTGAACGTGCTGGTGCTGCGGTCCATCCACACCGTCATGTAATGGCAACCGATGCCGGCCATCGCACGCGAGCCTTCCGGCACATTGGTCGACGTGTTGTGCGGGCAGCCCGAGCAGAACCACGGTTTGCGTTCGGCTTCCACGCGCGGGCGTGCGAGTGCCTTTTCCTTCGCTTCGATCAAGGCGATGCGCGCGGCAATGCGCGCGCGTACGTCCGATGGAAGATCGAACTTGTCGAGCCGCGTGGCGATCGCTTTGGCGATGATCGCTGGGGAAAGTTCGTAATGCGCCGGCAGCAGCCAGTTGCCCATCGGCACCGACCATTCGCCGCCTGCGCCATCCTTCTCGTCGAACTTGCCGAATACGCGCGGACGCTGTGCGTCGGGCCAGTTGTATAGCTCTTCCTTGATCGCGTATTCGAGAATCTGGCGCTTCTCTTCGACCACCAGGATTTCGTCGAGACCGCGCGCGAACGCCTGTGCGCCTTGCGCTTCGAGCGGCCAGACGCAGCCGACCTTGTAGAGCCGGATGCCGATGCGCGAACAGGTTTCGTCATCGAGACCGAGGTCGGTCAGCGCCTGACGCACGTCGAGATAGGCCTTGCCGCCGGTCATGATGCCGAAGCGCGCATGCGGCGAATCGATTTCGACACGGTCCAGCTTGTTCGCGCGCACGTAGGCAAGCGCGGCGTACCACTTGTAGTCGAGCAGACGCGCTTCCTGCACCAGCGGCGGATCGGGCCAGCGGATATTCAGGCCGCCGTCGGGCATCGCGAAGTCCTCCGGCAGGATGATCTTTGTGCGGTGCGGGTCGATATCCACCGAAGCGGACGATTCGACTACGTCGGTCACGCACTTCATCGCGACCCACAGGCCCGAGTAGCGGCTCATCGCCCAGCCGTGCAGACCGAAGTCGAGATACTCCTGCACGTTCGACGGAAACAGCACCGGCAGGCCGCATGCCTTGAAGATGTGCTCGGACTGATGCGCGAGCGTCGAGGATTTGGCCGCGTGGTCGTCGCCGGCGAGGACGAGGACGCCGCCGTGGCGCGCGGAGCCGGCCGAATTGCCGTGCTTGAAGACGTCGCCGGTGCGATCGACGCCCGGTCCCTTGCCGTACCACATGGAGAACACGCCGTCGTATTTGGCGCTCGGGTACAGGTTGACCTGCTGCGAACCCCAGACGGCGGTGGCCGCGAGGTCTTCGTTGACGCCGGGCTGGAACACGACCCGATGCGCGGCGAGATGCTGCTTCGCCTTCCACAAAGATTGGTCGAGTCCGCCGAGTGGCGACCCACGGTAGCCGGAGATGAAGCCGGCGGTATTGAGTCCGGCGGCCTTGTCGCGTTCCTGTTGCAGCATCGGCAGACGCACCAGCGCCTGAATGCCGCTCATGTACGCGCGGCCGCGTTCGAGGGTGTATTTATCGTCGAGCGTGACGGAAGACAACGCGGCTTCGAGCGAGGCTCGCTGACCTGCGTCTAGCGGGGCATTCATTATGTGTACTCCTCCACTCAGTTTGGGATCACCAAAACTTTTTTGGGCCGTGGCATCTTGTGAATGCGAAGGGCCGGGGCCGTCATATTGACGTGTTTCAGGTGATGGTAGCACTGGTGGAAACCCGCCGCAGCATGCCAAAAAGGCGTGCCACAAGGGGCTTCGCGGATGCGTGCGAGATCTCTCCATGCGTCTTGGGTTCGCCTGGCCTCACGTTGCGAACCCGCCTGTAACAAGCTGTAAAAGCTACAAATTCACGGAACCGCAGTTCAAATTCCTGTCTAACCCCCACCTGTGAGCAATGTCTGCGTAACGCTCCGCATTCGGTGGAGCTTCAGGACAACAGGGCAGTTAGAAAAGGAGTACGCATGAACACTAGAAACATCCAGACCTTCCTGATGGTCTCAGCAGCCTTCTTCGCCATGAGCGCGCCGGTGCGCTCGAACCCGGGCAGCGCAGGGGCGCTCTCGAACGCGATGAGCCGGACGGCGCAAGTTGCGCCCGCGAGCATCGCCATGGACCGCCTCTCGCGTTCCTCGAAAGCGGACGAGGGAAACCAGAATTCGTGACGCGCCGCTGAAGCGGTGTGTTGGTTGATAACCGATCGTTGTCTCATTGACTTTCACTCGAGGCAACGGCGCAAATGAAAAGGGCGAGGATCTTGCGATCCTCGCCCTTTTCATTTCTGCTTGTGTGTTGCGATCAGACTTTGTCCTGCACCACGCCGCGGCGAATCTGATCCAGTTCGATCGATTCGAACAGCGCCTTGAAGTTGCCCTCGCCGAAGCCCTGGTTGCCCTTGCGCTGAATGATCTCGAAGAAGATCGGGCCGATCTGGTTTTCGGTGAAGATCTGCAGCAGCAGATCTTCCGGCGCGCCGTCGATCAGGATCTTGCGCTTCTTGAGTTCGTCGAGCGGCTCGCCATGATTCGGCACGCGGCGATTGACGAGTTCGTAGTAAGTGTCGATCGTGTCGAGCAACGAAATGTTCGCTGCGCGCAGGCCGTCCACCGTGCGGTAAATGTCGTTGGTGCCGAGCGCGATGTGCTGAATGCCTTCGCCGTGATACGCATCCAGATACTCCTGAATCTGGCCGGCCGTTTCCGAGCCTTCTTCGTTGATCGGAATCCGGATCTTGCCGCACGGCGAAGTCATCGCCTTCGACTTCACGCCCGTCACCTTGCCTTCGATGTCGAAGTAACGCACTTCGCGGAAGTTGAACAGGCGCTCGTAAAACTCCGCCCATTCCTGCATGCGGCCGCGATGCACGTTGTGCGTCAGATGGTCGATGTAGGTCAGGCCGTGCCCGACCGGATTCGGGTTCGCGCCGGCAATGGGTTCGAAGTCGACGTCGTAAATGTCGATGTTGCCGATGCTGTTCGGCTGCGCGCCGTTCTTGCCGCGCCAGCGGTCGACGAAATAGATCAGCGAGTCGCCGATGCCTTTGATCGCCGGGATGTTCAGCTCCATCGGGCCGGTCTTGTTGTCGAAGCCCCATGCGCCTTTTTCCAGCGCCTGCCTGTAGGCTTTGGCCGCGTCCTGAACACGAAACGCGATCGCGCAGATCGACGGGCCATGCAGCCGTGCGAAGCGCTGCGCAAACGAATCCGGCTCCCCGTTGACAATGAAATTGATCTCGCCCTGGCGATACAACGTCACGTCTTTATGACGATGCCGCGCGACGGCGGTGAAGCCCATCTGTTCGAAGAGTTTGCCGAGCGCTTTCGGGTCCGGCGCGGTGTATTCGATGAATTCGAAGCCGTCGGTGCCGACCGGATTGTCCCAGGTTGAAACCTGCATTGTCTGTCTCCTGTCGACCGGAGCCGGCGCCTTAGCGCCTGACTCGGGTCCCATGCAAGATGATTGATGTGCGCCGGCGCGTTGCGCGAACGCGGATGGGTGATTGAGTGCGACCGAATGAAGCAAGTGTAAAGTCCGCCGCGAGACGAAAACTTGCGAATTTAATCGCACGTCGATACGCTTGAGCCATTTTCTATCCGGTTTTGTGAGAGAGGCGGCAGAAAATGGCCAAGGTTGAGATCGATGCCATCGACAGGCGCATTCTGGCGATCCTTCAGGAGAATGGCCGGTTGTCGAATCAGGAGATTGCCGAGCGCGTCAATCTCTCGCCGAGCCCGTGTCTGCGGCGTATTCGTCGGCTGGAAGAGAGCGGCGTCATTCGCGGCTATGTCGCCTTGCTCGATGCGCAGCATCTCGGCCTTGGCTTGCTCGCTTATGTGAATGTGCGGCTGGAAAAGCGCGGCGGTTCGGCGCCCAGTCCGCGTGGCGATGCCACGCATGCCGATCTGTTTCGTGCGGCGGTCCAGGCGTGGCCGGAGGTGGTCGCGTGTCATGCCATGACGGGCGACATGGATTATCTGTTGCGGGTCCAGGTGGAGGACATGGCGCACTTTTCGCGCTTTGTGCAGGATCAGTTGCTGCACCATCCGTCGGTGATCGACGTGAAAACGAGCTTCGCGCTTGAAAAGTTCAAAGAGACGACTGCACTGCCGATCTTGTGAACGTGGAGCTATGGGTAGGCAGCAGGCAAACAAAAAGGGCAGCCGTACGGCTGCCCTTTGTCATTTCGCCGAAGCCCAAGCTTTTCAGGCTGCGGCGGCCGTCGGCAGGAACGACTCGAACAACCTGGACGCATGACGCGCCTGGCGCTTGAGCGCGTAGTCGAACACGGCGGCCTGCTCCTGCAGCATCTCAGCGATGATGCTCGACTGATCCGCCGGCAACAGCGTCAGATAAGCGTCTGCTTCGCCGTACGCGTACTCGATCTTCATGCCCGCCTTCTTCGCGATGTGCATCATCGTGGTGTTGCGCGCGAGGCAGTGGATGTACAGCACCGTGACGTGCGTGTTGCGGCTGCGGATGGCGGCGCGCTCGAAAAGCTTCGAGCCGATACCCTGGCCGCGCACGCTTTCCAGCACCGACACGCCAAATTCGGCGGTGCGCTTGTCGCCTTCGGCGGGCAGATAGGCGAGATGACCGACGCCGGTGAGTTCCAGCTTGCTGTTGAACACGCCGAAAACAGTGTCGCGCGTGAAGTCGATTGCGCGGACGTAGTTTTCAATGACGTGGTCCGGCACGATCTGGCCGAAGCGCAGAAGACGGTCGTCTTCGTCGAGCGCGAGGAAGTGGGTCAACAACCGTTCGCGATCGGCGGCCGTGAGTTCACGGACCAGAGCAGGTGCGCGTCCAGCTGGCAGCGATGCGCGATCGTGCGGGACGATCGGCTCGGCGGCGCGGGGGGGCATCATGTTCATGGTCGGGTTCTCCTTTGATCAAGCGGCTTGGTGCGCCGCAAAATCTATTTTAGCGGAAACCGGAGTCTCTCACTAGGGAAAACCCGTATCAAAATCTGAAGAGAATGCCTAAAAAACTTGCGCCCTATTTTTAGTTAATTGATTTAAAAGGAAAAATTAAATTGAACGAGCGTTCGTGGTGCGCATGCCACAGCTCAGGTTTCCCGCAGCGGGTTGCGCTGAGTATTGCTGCTATGCGTCATTTCGCCGGGGGCGTGCTCAAACCGTGATCCACCATGCCGACCACCTGTTCGGCGAATTCACGGTAGCCCATGCGCCCGTCCGGCTTCAGCCACGTGAATGTCCAGTTGATCATGCCGAACACCATCATGGTGAGGGCGGTCTGATTCTCGCGACTGGCGCGCTCCGGATAAGCGCGCGCCAACTGCCGCGCAAAGGCCGCGACCACGTCGCGCTGGCGATTCAGGATCACCTCGCGCTGCGTGTCGACCAGATACTTCACGTCGTTCAATAGCGCGACGTGCCGGCTATGCGAGGTTTCATACTCGGACAGAAACGCGCGGATCAGCTCGGCGAAGGTTTCCCGCTCGGTGAGTCCGCGCCGCTGGCTGGCGCCTTCCACCTCGGCGATGATCAGCATCAGTCGCTTCGTGTAGCGATCGAGCAGATCGAACAGGATCGCTTCCTTGCTCGCATAGTAGTGGTACAGGCGTGCTTTCGAGGTGCCGCTCGCGGCGGCCAGATCGGCCATTGACGTGCTGGGATAGCTGGTTTGGGCGAATTTCGCCGCCGCCAGCTCGAGAATCTGTTCGCGTTGGGTTTCGTGGTCGGGGGCTCGGGTGCGGGCCATAGTCGTCTGTTTTATTAGTTTGGACAGGGGGCGCGCGCGCACAACTCCAGTGTGCGCCATGCGCCGGTGTCGCCGCGCAGCTTGATGCGTCGCGTCGATGCCATTTCGCGAAGGCGCCACAGGACGACGCTGTCGCTCACCAGAAACCAGAGCTCGGCGGTCATCAGCTCGGCGGCGACGCGCGCGGCGGGTTGCCAGTCTTCGGTGATGCGTTCGAGAATCAGCGCGTCCAGATCGGCGAAGCTGCCGCTCGTGAAGGTGTTGTCGCGCCAGCGGCGTGTTTCGCCGTTCGCGTGCTTGACCTCCTGCCATTCCAGCGCGAGCCGGCTGATGCGCAACACTGAAATCGGCGCGGCGTCAGCCAGACGCGCTTTCAGCACGGCAGGCGCAAACATGCCGACCGAGGTCGCACGATCCCGGCGGCTGTGCGCCCACGCGCCCGGATCGGTCAGGTCGCGAATCGACAGACGCGCCTCGTTCAGGCGCTGCGGACTATTGCGCAGGTGGTAGCACACGCGGCGCAGCATCAGTTGATCCGCCGCGCTTTCGCCGTGCCAGACCACCAGATTCGCTTCGCCGCGTGCGATGTTGTCCAGCGCCGCTGCCTGCTCGCGGAATTCCCGCAGGAAATCCCGCCGGGTGTCCACGCTGACGCGATCCCAGAAGTTCGCGCGCACATCCGGCGCGTCGTCGATGCCGCGCAGCGGGCCGACTGCCAGATCGTCCCGTAGCGACTGCACGCGATCGTCGCGGCCCGCTTCGCGGAGCGCGATGCGTAGGGAGTCGGCGGCGACATCGCCATTGGTGAGATGAATCGTGCTCATGAGCAGTGGCTTGCTGGGGCAATAACAGAAAGGGCCGCTCGCCGAGCGGGACAGGTGTCCGATCGCGAGCGGCCCCTAGTGTAAAGGATCGCGATGCCGCGAAAGGCGCCGCGGGTGTCGCGCGGGCCTCTGTACGGCGTGCGCCTCAGCGTTCGTCGTAGCTCACCACCACGCGGTCGCTGATTGGATGGCATTGGCACGTCAGCACGAAACCGTCACGGATTTCGTGCTCTTCGAGCGTGTAGTTCTTTTCCATTTTCACTTCGCCTTCCAGCACCTTCGCGCGGCAGGTGCAGCAAACCCCGCCCTTGCACGCGTACGGCAGCGCGAGCCCGGCGCGCAGGCCGACGTCCAGCACGCTCACGCCCTGATAGGGCAGGCGCAACTTGCGCCGCTTGCCGTCGAGCACGATTTCGAGGTCGGCGGCCGGCGTGTCGTCGGTGATCTCGACCGGCGGTACGCCCGCTTGCGGCAGCGGCGAGCCGAAGCGTTCCACGTGCACTTTTTCCTGCGGCACGCCGGCGGCTTTCAACGCGGCCTCGGCGGCGTCCATCATCGGGCCGGGGCCGCAGATGAAGGCTTCGTCGATCGCATCGGCCGGCAGCAGATTCTCGATGAAGGCCGCGCACTTCTGCTGGTCGAGCACCCCGTTGAACAGCTCCACGTCCTGCAGATCGTCGGACAGCACGTGATACAGCACGAAGCGGTTCATGAAGCGGTTCTTCAGGTCTTCGAGCTCTTCCGCGAACATGATCTGATCGACGCTGCGGTTACCGTACACGAGCGTGAAGGTGCTGCGTGGCTCGATTTCGAGCGTTGTCTTGATGATCGCCAGCACCGGCGTAATGCCCGAGCCGCCTGAAAACGCGAGGTACTGCTGACCTTGGTCGGCGTTGAGGTGGGTAAAGAAACGCCCATCCGGCGTCATCACGTCAATCGTGTGGCCGGGCTGCAGCGTGTCGAACGCGAAGTTCGAAAAGCGCCCGCCGCGCACGCGCTTGATGCCGATGCGCAGCTCGCCGTCGCGATCGTAATCGGTGACGCCGACGCAGATCGAATACGAGCGGCGCGTTTCCTCACCGTCGATATGCGTTTTCAGCGTGACGAACTGGCCTTGCGTGAAGCGATACTGGTCGCGCAGCTCGACCGGGACTTCGAAGGCGACCGAGACCGCGTCGGCGGTTTCGGGCCGCACTTCGCGGATACGCAGCGGATGAAATTGCGGGGTGGCCATATCAGTATGGTTTGAAGTAGTCGAAGGGTTCGCGGCAGTCGAGGCAGCGGTACAGTGCCTTGCACGCGGTCGAGCCGAATTGCGCGAGACGCTCGGTATGCGCCGAGCCGCAACGGGGGCAGCACGGAGCCGGCAGCACCCGCGGCACGAAGCGCATCACTTTTTCCTGTGCCGCCGCGGCCGAACCGCAGTTGCCCGTGGGCGGCGCGATGCCGTAGGCGCGCAGCTTTTCGCGGGCGTCGGCGGTCATCCAGTCGGTGGTCCAGGCCGGCGCGAGCACGGTGGCGACGCGATACGGCGTGAGTTCCGCGACGTCGAGCGCATGAGCGACGTCCTCGGCAATCTGCGACATCGCAGGGCAACCGGAATAGGTCGGCGTGATCACGACTTCGAGCGTGCCGTCGATATCGCGGCGTACGTCGCGCAGAATGCCGAGTTCGCGAATCGACACCACCGGAATCTCCGGATCTGGCACCGATTCAAGGACGTCCCAGGCGCGTTGGAGCGCGGCGTCGGCCGTAGCGTTCGAGGCAGTCGAAGTCGTCATCGTCGGATTACCACGTGGCGCCAGGATGCTGGCGCGCGAGGCTCTGCATTTCGGCGAGTACGAAACCCATGTGCTCGGAATGTTCGCCGTGCTTGCCGGTCGTGATGTGCTTGACCGCTTCGGGCAGCGTCAGCGTGGCCGTGTCGAGCGTGGCGCGCACGTCGTCGAGCCATGCGGCTTCGAGGTCCGCGGTCAGCGGGCCGATGCCCGCCGCGGCAATCGTCTCTTCCACCGCGTCCGCGCTGAAGAACTCGCGCGTGTACGGCAGCAGGTAGTCCAGCGCGGCTTGCGCGCGGCGGTGCGATTCTTCGGTGCCGTCGCCGAAACGGATCAGCCACTCGCTTGCGTGATGCACGTGGTAGCTGGTTTCCTTGATCGATTTCGACGCGATCGCCGCCAGCTGTTCGTCCGTGGAAGTCGTCAGCGCGCTCCAGAGATGCGCCATCAACGTCGAATACAGGAAGTTGCGCGCGATCGTGACCGCGTAGTCCTTCTCGGCTTGCGCGGTGCCGCACAGCGGGCCGTAATGCGGCAACTCGGCCAGCGTGTAGTTGGCAAATTCACGCTCGGCGCGGAAGTACGCATAGTCGTCTTCCGTACGGCTCTTGCCGGTGAGCCGCTGCTCGAGCGAGGCGGCGTGCGTGTACAGCAGACGCGCCTGGCCGATCAGATCGAGACTCATGTTCGACAGCGCGATGTCCTCTTCGAGGATCGGCCCGTGACCGCACCATTCGGTATTACGCTGACCGAGAATCAGCGCGGTATCCGCGAGGCGCAGCACGTATTGGAGATGTTGGGGGGTGATGTCCATGGCCGCGCTTACATGTGGTTGACTTCGTCGGGGAGCGTGTAGAACGTCGGGTGGCGGTAGATCTTGTCGCCAGCCGGTTCGAACAGCTCCGCCTTGTCTTCCGGCGCGGACGCCGTGATCGCCGACGACGGCACCACCCAGATGCTCACGCCTTCCTGGCGGCGCGTGTAGACGTCGCGCGCCATGCGCAGCGCCATCGGCGCGTCGGCGGCGTGCAGACTGCCGCAGTGTTTATGGTCGAGTCCCTGCTTGCTGCGCACGAAGACTTCCCAGATCGGCCATTCCTTGTTCATTGCTCTATCTCCTGTTTCTTCCTGACGCGCCCGGTCTATCAAGCGGCGTGCTGTTGGGCGCGCTGGCGCTGTTTTTCGGCGTGGGCGAGGGCGGCTTCACGGACCCAGTCACCTTCGTTATGGGCTTTGACGCGAGTGGCGAGGCGCTCGCGGTTGCACGGGCCGTCGCCGTTCACGACGCGCCAGAACTCTTCCCAGTCGATGTCGCCGTAGTCGTAATGGCCGCGCGCTTCGTTCCATTTCAGGTCGGGGTCGGGCAGCGTGACGCCGAGCACTTTGGCCTGATCGACAGTGGCGTCGACGAATTTCTGGCGCAGGTCGTCGTTGGAAATGCGCTTGATGCCCCATTTCGACGACTGATTGCTGTGGATCGAGTCCTTGTCGCTCGGGCCGAACATCATCAGCACCGGCCACCACCAGCGATTCACCGCCTGCTGGACCAGCTCGCGTTGCGCTTCCGTGCCGGACATCATCGACATCAACGCGTCGAAACCCTGGCGCTGATGGAACGACTCTTCCTTGCAGATGCGGATCATCGCGCGGGCGTACGGGCCATAAGTGCAGCGGCACAACGGGATCTGGTTCATGATCGCCGCGCCGTCGACCAGCCAGCCGATCACGCCGACGTCGGCCCATGTGGGCGTCGGGTAATTGAAGATGCTCGAATACTTGGCCTTGCCCGAATGCAACGCGGCGATCAGCTGATCGCGCGACACGCCGAGCGTTTCGGCCGCGCTATAGAGATAGAGGCCGTGACCGGCTTCATCCTGTACTTTGGCGAGCAGGATCGCTTTGCGCTTCAGGCTCGGAGCACGCGTGATCCAGTTGCCCTCCGGCAGCATGCCGACGATTTCCGAATGCGCGTGCTGGGAGATTTGCCGTACCAGCGTCTTGCGATACGCATCGGGCATCCAGTCCTGAGCCTCGATCTTGCCGTCGGCGGCCATGACCGCATCGAACTGCGTCTGTTCGGGCGAGCTCGCGCCCGCATCAAGCGGCGCGACATTGCCGGGAATATCCAGGGATTGCGTGTACATGGGGACGCTCTCTGCGGAAGTTGTCTGAGTTCGCTCAGTATAAGCCAACCGACCGGTCGGTTAATAAATTTTTTGACGGAAGTCGTCCGCATTGATAGCTGTTTCGGCCCGCTTGTCACGGCGTTTCTTCTGCGTCGCTGGTCCGTGCCGGCACTTAACCTATAAAATTGCGAATTGGCCGCAATTGGCGGCCCTCCTGCATCCCCGGTACCCATGTTACGTCTAAGCGAAATCAAACTCCCGCTCGAGCATCCCGAGAGCGCCCTCGACGCGGCCGTCCGTGCGCGCCTCGCGGAACTCGGCGTGGCTGAAGGCGGGCTCATCCGATACACCGTGTTTCGCCGCGCACACGACGCGCGCAAACGCGCCGACATCAAGCTCACTTACATCGTCGATGTCGAGGTATTGGATGAAGCAGCCGCGCTCAAGCGGCTCGCCGACGTGCCGCACTGCGGCGTGACGCCCGACATGGCCTACCGGTTCGTCGCGAGGGCGCCGGCGCAATTGACCACGCTGCGCCCGGTCGTCATCGGCATGGGGCCGTGCGGGCTCTTTGCCGGACTGATTCTCGCGCAGATGGGTTTCCGGCCGATCATCCTTGAACGCGGCAAGGCCGTGCGTGAGCGCACCAAAGACACTTTCGGGCTGTGGCGCAAGTCGGTGCTCAATCCCGAGTCGAACGTGCAGTTCGGCGAAGGCGGCGCGGGCACGTTCTCGGACGGCAAGCTGTACAGCCAGATAAAGGACCCAAAGCACTATGGCCGCAAGGTGCTCGACGAATTCGTCCGCGCCGGCGCGCCGGAAGACATTTTGTATCTGAGCCGGCCCCATATCGGCACGTTCCGCCTTGTCAGCATGGTCGAGAAGATGCGCGCGACTATCCATGAGCTGGGCGGCGAGGTGCGCTTCGAAACCCGCGTCGACGATATCGACATCGACGGCGGCAAGGTGCGCGGCTTGACGCTGTCGACCGGCGAGACCTTGCGCTGCGATCACGTCATACTGGCGGTCGGCCATAGCGCGCGCGATACCTTCGAGATGCTGCACGAGCGGGGCGTCTTTATCGAGGCCAAGCCGTTTTCGCTCGGTTTCCGGATCGAGCATCCGCAGGGTTTGATCGATCGTAGCCGCTTCGGGAAATTTGCCGGCCACAAACAGCTGGGCGCCGCCGACTATAAGGTCGTGCACCACTGCAGCAACGGTCGCGCGGTCTACAGCTTCTGCATGTGCCCGGGCGGAACCGTGGTGGCGGCGACGTCTGAGCCCGGGCGCGTGGTCACCAACGGGATGAGCCAATATTCGCGGGCGGAGCGCAACGCCAATGCGGGAATCGTGGTCGGCATCACGCCGGACGATTACCCGGGCGGACCGCTCGCCGGCATCGCTTTTCAGCGCAAATGGGAAGAGCGCGCGTTCGAACTGGGCGGCGGCAACTATATGGCGCCGGGCCAACTGGTCGGCGATTTCATTGCCGGGCGGCCTTCCACGTCGCTGGGTTCGGTGGTGCCGTCCTACAAACCTGGCGTGCATCCGACCGATCTGAGCACTGCGCTGCCCGACTATGTGATCGAGGCAATTCGCGAAGCGCTGCCGCAGATGGACAAGAAAATCGCGGGCTTCGCTATGCACGACGCGGTGCTGACGGGCGTTGAGACGAGAACGTCGTCGCCGATTCGCGTGCGCCGCCGGGATGATTGTCAGAGTATGAATGTCGAGGGTTTGTATCCTGCAGGCGAGGGAGCGGGATATGCCGGGGGCATTTACTCCGCGGCGATCGACGGGATCGAAGTTGCCGAGGCGCTTGCGTTGAAAATGACCGGCGGGCAGCCGGCTTGAGTTGGATGGGCCTCGTGCGTTCGCGGCCGCCCGCAGTCACCGTTGCGATCGGGCACAATGCGCGTTTGGCCTTGAACCGACCACCCGAATGACCCTTCGTACCCTGGCTGCCGCATGCGGCGCGGCGCTGCTTGCGCAGTTTGCCGCTTCCTCGAACGTTTTCGCCGCCGACGCCCCGCTGACGGGACATTGGGTCGCCGCATGGGCGACGGCGCTGCAACCCATTCCGCAGCGAACGGACTTGCCGCCGTTGTATCGCGCACCGGAAGTCGCCGGGCGCACTGTCCGGCAGATTGTTTACCCGACGCTGTCGGGAAAGTCGGCGCGAATCCATCTGAGTAACGAATACGGCAAGACGCCGCTTGTCATCGAAGAACTGCGCATTGCGCGTTCGGCGGGCGGCGCGGCTGTTGTCGAAAACGGCGCGGTGCGCGTGACGTTCGGCGGCAAGACGGCAGTCAGCATTGCGGCAGGCGGAGAACTGGACAGTGACCCGGTCGCGCTCGATATCGCCGAAGGCGTGCCGTATGCAGTCAGTGCAGTCATGGGGCCGGAACAGCGGGTCGCGGCATGGCACCGTGTGTCGAATCAGGTGAATTACGTGTCGGTGCCGGGCAATCATGCGGCGGACGCTTCTGCGGACGCATTCCGTGGCCGGTTTACGCACTACATTTGGGTGACCGGGTTGTCGGTTGAGGCGGGGTCTTCGTCGGCTGCGATCGCCGCGATCGGCGATTCGATCACCGACGGCATGCGTTCCAGCCTGAATCAGAATCGTCGCTGGCCGGACGCGTTGGCCCGCCGGCTGGACGGTGGGGGCGATCGTTCGATCGCAGTCGTCAATCTCGGGATCAGCGGGAATCGGCTGCTGAGCGACTCGCCCTGTTATGGCGACGCGCTGGCAAGCCGTTTCGACCGCGACGTGCTCCGGCGTCCAGGCGTCAGGACGGCGATCCTGCTGATCGGTATCAATGACATCAACTTCTCGGCGATGCCGCCGCGCAGCGGGCTCGACTGCGACTTCCCGCATACCGCGGTGACGGCCGCGGACCTGATTGCCGGGTACCAGCGGGTGATCGCTGCCGCGCGACACGCCGGTGTGAAGATGTTCGGCGCGACGTTGACCCCGGCATCGCTGCCGGCGGAGCGGGAAAGCATCCGGTTGGCCGTCAACCAATGGATTCGGACCAGCCATGCGTTCGACGGCGTCGTGGATTTCGACGCTGCGCTGCGGGACCGGGCGCAGCCGGACCGGCTGCAGCGGGCTTTCGACAGCGGCGACCACATCCATCCTAGCGATGCCGGTTATGCCGCAATGGCTGCAGCGGTTCCCGTGGATGCAGTTTTGAGCTCGACCCGTAGGTAAGCCGACGGAAAAATTCCCGTCACATGCTTGTCACAGGTTGGATATTCACCTAGTATTCGCCCCCTCGTTTGCGAACGAGGGCCGCGGCAGAAACCAGCGGTCGTGACGTCAGCAGGTTTTAAGCGAAAGCGAAAAAATGTTGTTGACGAAACGAAAAAGAGCCTTCATAATCTCGTTTCTCTGCTGCTGATGCAGCGACGCAGAACGAAGCGGTGCCGGGTAGTTGAAGTGGGCGCTGTGCGTGAGCGGATCGATCTTTAAAAATTAACAGCCGATAAGTGTGGGCGCTTGATGCGAGACGCGACGGTGGATTCTTT